>JBDGRH010000171.1:0-22937 GCA_042218225.1 Halodesulfurarchaeum sp.
CGGTCGGCCGTTCCAGACGGCCGTTCCTCGGTCGGCCGCTCCAGACGGCCCTCCCTCGTTCGGACACCCCAGAAGGGCTTTCCTCGTCCGGGCGAAAGACAAACAGGATGAACATTCTAGAGGGCGTCCACGCCGTCGCCACCGCCTCCGGCGAGGGAGCGGTGGACTGGGAAGCCGTGGGACGTGCGGCACGGTCCCTGACGGAGCCCGGGCGCCTCGACCTCTCACGGGCCGACCAGGAGGCCTACGCCGCCGACGTGCGGGATGCCAGAGCGAACATCCGGGACGTCTCCGGGGTCTCCTTCGCCGTCCCGGACACGCTGGAGATCCAGAACCGCCATCACTGGATCGACGCCAATCTGGACACCTTCCAGCGGGCCTTCGCCCCCCTCGACGAGCATCCGCAGGTGCTCCCGGGCGTCTCGCGGCCGCTGAATACGGCGTCTGTCGCCGGCTCGCTCGCCTTCATCGCCAGACACGTCCTCGGCCAGTACGATCCGCTGCTGCTCGCCGACGGGGACGACCCCCACGGACTCTTCTTCGTCCACCCCAACATCGTGGCGGCCGCGGACGCGCTGGCCGTCGACCAGGACCGCTTCCGCCGGTGGATCGCCTTCCACGAGGTCACCCACGCGGCCGAGTTCGGTGCGGCCCCGTGGCTCTCCGAGTACCTCTCCGCGCGCCTCCGCGAGGCAATCGACACGCTGGCCGACCGGCAGGTTCCCCGCGAGGCCCTCGGGGAGCTGGACGTGGCGATGACCGCCGTCGAGGGGTACGCGGAGCTCCTGATGGACCACGCCTTCGATGCGGCCTACGACGACCTCCGCCGCAAGCTCGACGCTCGCCGGAAGGGTGGCGACCCGATCACCCGCCTCCTCAGGCGCCTTCTCGGCTTCCAGCTCAAGCGGCGCCAGTACGAGCGCGGCAGGGCCTTCTTCGACGCTGTGGTCGCAGAGCGGGGTATCGCCGGGGCATCGGTCATCTGGGAGGATCCGGCGTTCCTCCCCGGGGAGGCCGAGCTCGAGAATCCCGAGCGCTGGCTCGACCGGGTTCCCGAACGCTAGGCTTCGACGCAGATCAGCACCTTTCCGGGGAGCCCTTCCGGCCGACCGCCCGCCCAGGGTACCCGCTGGTGGGCGCGACACCGATAGCCGGGATATCGGTCCTGGATCGCCCCCCGGTCCGAGGCATTGGCGATCAGGACCGGCGGCGGATGCGAATCCAGCGCATCGAGCGTCTCCACCACCGTCCGCGTCGCCCCCTCCCGCTCGAGATACCAGATGAGCGGCAGGCGATGGATCCAGTTCCGCCAGTACGGACCGACGTACGCCACGTCGGTTCCGGCTCCGTCGCTTCGCGCCAGCATGGCATCGATGCTCACCCGCGCCCCCTCCTCCATCTGACTGGGTTGCCCGAGCGGGTTGAACGTGGCACCCGGCGCCATGAAGCTCGTGAGGAGGACCGTGACGAGGAGATATGTTCCGATCGCGGAGAGCGCGAACCTGGGACGGTGAGTGATGTTGGAGCCAACACTCCCTCCCCGTCCGTGTTCCTCCGGGTTTTGAAGGTCCCCGGCCTCCTCGCCATTCCTGACCCCTGGGAGTCGCCGCAACAAGATCCCCAGCCCCACCGACGCCGGGATGGTGAGCCCCACGACGACGTGGAGGGCGATCCAGGCGGCCATGAGATCGCTCGCGGCGGGATAGCCGACGACCCCGAGCCCGGCCCACAGGCCCGCAAACGCAATCAACGGCCGGTCGCGCCCCTGATAGAGCCCCCAGATAGCGAGCCCCGTCGTCGCCAGCGCCCCAACCAGCAGCAGGCCAACGAGCAGCCCGAGGAATACTGGATAGGGGTACTCTCCCTGGGCGGATCCGAGAAGCCAGAAGGATATCGCCTCTCGAGCCGGGACGTATAGCGCCGCCGAAATCACTGATCCGGGCGAGACCGTCCCGCTCAGGAGGTTCTGTAGTGTCGGTCCCGACCGACCGCGTGGAACGTAAAGGAGGAAGCTCGTGACGACGAAGGCAAAGCCGGCCGTGAGTGCCCACGGACCCCACCGTCGAATGCCGTTGTTCAACCGCTGGATTGCCCATTGTGACCCCCCGTTCATCTCCTGCTCTACTCCCAACCTCGGGTTGCTCAATCCCAGTAACAGGCCACCCGCACCGACCCAGCTTGCGAGGTACAGGAGGGCATTCTCCTTCGACCCGAACGCCAGCCCCAGCAGGATCCCACCCGCGACGAGGTACCCACCCCACCCGCTGGCACGCGCTCTGAGGAAGAGCCCCAGGGCGACGAACGCGAACGCGGCCACGAGCAGGTCGTTGCGCATGAACCTCGAGTAATAGACGAGGATGGGGTTGCCGGCGAGGAGGATCCCCAGCCCGACCACCTCCGGAGCGTCGAGGTGGTCCCGGTACAGCCACGCGGCGCCGGGGAGCACTCCCCCGACGAGGGCGACCGGCAGCCGCATCGTCGCGTCGCTCGCCCCGAGCGTGGCGAACACCCATCGGTTCACGTGGAAGAGCAGTGGGCCGTGGTGGACGGGGAAATACGACCACTGGCCCGTCCGCTGGTACTCGAGGATCCAGAACGCGATACGTGCCTCGTCCCAGTGGGCGACCCGGAGCCCGAGGAAGGACACTCTGATCGCCAGTGCAACGACGACGATCCCGGCCAGAATTCCGGGAACGCTATCGGGATCACCCAGCCGTCCGATGAGCGATCGAGGACCGAGCGACCTCGGGGACGCCACGGCTCGCCCCGGTCAGTGAAAGCCCCGGTCGATCTCGTCGGCCTCGACGAGTTCCTCGAACTCCGTCTCGAGGACCGCCTCGGCGTCCTCGAACGTCTTCGAGAGGGCTTCGAGGTCTCCGGGTCGGTCGTTGTCCTCGTAGGTCATCGGCCCGTAGGCCGGGCTCTCGAGGGTCTCCATGACGTCGTCGAAGAGGTCGGCGGGGCCCGTCGGCGCCTCGGCGTGCGTCTTGAGGACCGACTCCAGGCGCCGGGCCTTCGTCCGGGCGTCATCCTCGTCGGCCGGCGGTCGGTTCACGGCGAACCGGCCGCCGTCCGAGGTGGGAAGGTGCGCCTCGATGTCCTCGTCGACTCTGCGGGCCACCTGGGTTCCGACCCCTTTGACCTCGAAGGGGTTTTTCGGGTAGGTCTTGAGCAGAAACAGGCCGGAGGCCGGATGGCCGATGTAGAGGTCCTCGCCGACGCCCCCGGAGCGGTCGCCGCCCACGGCACGCCACCCGTCCGGATCGACGTCCGCGTCCGCGACGTCGGCGACGATGTCCCGCCAGTCCCGTACCTTCATCACCCCATCCGAGGGCGGGGACGCCTTAAAGCGTGGCGTTCGCCCGTGCCTTTACGGGGGTTCCCCCCGTGACCCACGCCATGGACTGGGTCGGGGCGCTCGCCGGAGTGCTCATCCTCCTGGCCGCGATCCAGCTCTATCGGGAGTGGGCGGACATCGACCCGGCGCAGCGACGGGGGAACATCCTCCTCATCGTCGGCCTCTCCATCAGCGTCGTGGCACCGTGGCTCCTGGATGCCCTCGGTGCCTCCCCGATCCTCTCCCTCGTCGTCCGGGTGACCGGGTTCGTGTTCGTGCTCGGCGCGGCGTACCTCATCCTGGGTTGAGGGGCCACGCGACGGACATCATCCGAAGGTGAATGCCGTCCCGGACCTCATCCCATATTGACAGGCGTCGTCGCGGAGCGACAGCATTTTCGGGGCGGTCCCCCAGGGAACAGGCGTGCACCTGCGGGGGCCGGTCACCGAGGTCGGAGCGGTCAAGACCGTGAGCACGCAACACGGCGAGCGGGACCTCTGCGAGATCCGCCTCGCCGACGCGGACCGCGGCGAGACGAGGGTCACGCTGTGGGGGAAGTGGACGGAGACGGCGGCCGTCCTGGACCCGGGGATGGAGCTCTCCGTGCGGGACGCGGCTGAACGGGAGTGGGATGGCGAGGTCTCGTACGAGACCACCGGGGACTCGACCGTCGTCGTCGAACCCGGATTCCTCGTCGACGTGACGGATCTGCGCTCCTGGGTCCAGTGCCCGCGACTCTATTACCTCAACAAGCTCCGGGGGCTGCCCCTCGCGTATCCAGTGACGAAGGGGACCATCGTCCACGAGGTGTTCGGCGACCTCCTGCGGGGGATGGACCTCGAGTCGGCCGTCGACACCCGGGTGGACGAGGCGGGCCTCGAGCTTGGGCTTCTCGGGAAGAACCGCGAGGACGTCGCCGACGAGGTCCGGGCGAACGCCCTGGCGATCCAGGGATGGCTCGAGCAGGACCAGCTCTCCGGGGAGGACGCCTGGCGCTCCGAGGTCACCCTGCTGAGCGAGCGCTACGGCATCAAGGGGCGCTGTGACGCCATCCGCCGGGGCAGGCCGGTCGAGCTCAAGACGGGGAAGAACACGGGCCGAAGCCCGCGGTTCCACGACAAGATCCAGGCCGCGGCGTACGCGCTGCTCCTCCAGGAGCGAGGGGTAGAACCGACCTCCGGGACGCTCCTCTATACGCAGAATGGGGCCCTCGATCGGAGCGCGGAGACGGGCGATCTCTCCCCGGCGAAGGAGTTCACCATCGGCCAGGGGCTCCTCGACTTCGTCGTCCGCACCCGGAACGAGCTCGCGGCGATGGAGTACGACGCCTCGGTCCCGACGGGGTACGAGGCCGACGCCACCTGCGAGTACTGCTTCGAGCAGGACACCTGCCTCGTGGTCTCCGGGCGACTCGATCAGGAGTCGAAGGCTGGCCAGATCGGCGAGCCGATCCCGGAGCGGGAACGGGCGCGCTTCGAGGAGCTGTATCGGGCGGTCGAGGACGAGCGGCGGGCGATCCACCGGGAGTATCGCAAGCTCTTCACCCAGTCGCCCGACGAGCGCGCCGCGGCGGACCGGGCGATGATCGGGCTGGAGCCGGCCGACCGCGAGCGCCTCCCGGACGGCCGCTGGCGGTTGGTGGCCGACCGTCCCGGAAGCGCCACCTCGAAGATCCGCGAGGGCGACCGGGTGCTGGCCAGCGACGGTGATCCGGTGAACGGCCATTCGGAGTACGCTCGGGTGGAGACGCTCGATCCGGACCGTGTCGTGGTCACCGCCGACGAGCCGGTGTCGGTCCGCCGTCTCGACGTCTACCCGTCGGAGCTGTCGGCGGACAGGATGCTCACCGCCCTCCACGATGCCCTATTGAAGGGGGACGAGCGCCGGAAGGCCATCCTCTTCGGGGAGGCCGAACCGCGCTTCGATTCACCGGGAACCTCCTCCGGCTCCGATGGGACGCATGGAGGGGCGGGGGTGTTCGTCGAGGACAACCCCGCACAGAATCGGGCGATCCAGCGAGCCCTCGAGGCGGAGGACCTCGCCCTCGTCCATGGGCCGCCGGGAACGGGGAAGACGTACACCATCGCCACGCTCGTGGAGGCGCTCGTCGAGCGAGGCGACCGGGTTCTCCTCGCCGCGTTCACCAATCGGGCGGTCGACAACGCGCTGGAATCGCTCCGCGACCGCGATTTCGAGGACGTCGTCCGGGTGGGAACCGAGACCGGGGTCCGGGCGGACATGCAGGACATCCGGCTGGACCGGGACGGCGACCCGGCGGAGCGGGCCGCCGCACTCGAAGGGGTTCCAGTCGTCGCCGCGACGACCGCCACCTGCGCCTCCCGGGTGATGCGCTCGCAGAGGTTCGACACGGTGGTCGTGGACGAGGCCAGCCAGCTGACCGAGCCGGACACCTACGCCGCCATCAACCGCGGCGAGCGCTTCGTCCTCGTCGGCGACCACCAGCAACTCCCCCCGGTTGTCAGGGACGCCCCTCGACTCGAGACCTCCCTGTTCGAGCGGCTCGTGGCGGAGCACCCGGATGCGGCGGTGCTCCTCGACAGACAATATCGGATGCGCCAGCGCATCCAGGCCTTCCCCTCCCGCGAGTTCTACGGCGGGAAGCTCCGCCCGGCGAGTGCCGAGATCGCCAGGCAATCGCTCGCCGACCTCGGCGTCGATGCGTCCCGGGAGAACGTTTTCGATGGGGTGGCGTTCGTGGATGTTCCGGGCCCCGAACGGTCCGCTCCCGAGAACGGCGGGCGCAACGGTGCTGGTGACGATTCCACAGCGGCGGCGAACGGGGCGGGGACCGCACACGCGAACAGCGCCGAGGCCGAACGCGTCGCGGACATCGTGGAGGCGTACCTCGATGCCGGCCTGCATCCGGGCGACATCGGGGTCATCGCCCCCTTCCGGGCGCAGGTGGCCGCCATCGGCCAGGCCGTCCCGCCCGACGTGGCGGTCGACACGGTCGACCGCTTCCAGGGGTCGAGCTCCGAGGTGATCGTGGTCTCGTTCGTCGCCACGGGCTCGCTCGACGGCCCCATCTTCGAGGACCACAGACGGCTCAACGTCGCCTTGACCCGGGCAAAGCGCTCGCTCGTGCTCGTGGGGGACGCTGGTGCGCTTTCGAGCGAGCCGCGCTACGCCAGGATGCTGGAGTGGGCGGGATGGGACGGCTCGTGACCCGGGAGCCTTCCCCCTTTTAATGGTGACTCACTCGTCTTCGATGGCCTCGGTCACCCGCCGATGGAACTCCTTGAGGACGGCGTCCTCGTCCTCGGCGAGGACCACGTCGCTGGCGGAGAGGGTGGCCAGCCCGAAAGCCAGGGGTGTCGGCGAAGGGCTCCGGTGCTCGACGACCTCGAGGACCCCGTCGTCGATCTCCCCGAGGACCTCCTCGATGCCGGCGACGTTCAGCTTGTCCTCGATGATCTCCCGGTAGGTCTCCTCCAGCACGGCCAGATCCTCGAGGTCCTCGGCGAAGGAGAGCAGCATCTCCGAGGAGACCTGCTGGCGCTGGGCGGACTTCTCGTGGCCCTTGTAGCGCTTGAGGATCATGAGCGAGCGGGTCGCGTTGATGCGGAAGTACCGCTCCCGGAGATCCGTCCCGTCGAGGCTGTCCCGAAGAAGGTCGTACACGTCCCCTGGTCCGGTATCCCGGAGGAGCCCCGCGACGTCGACCTTCCGGTTGAGGGGCATCGAGAGCGTGAACCCGGTGTCGGCCACCGCGATGGAGACGTTCGCGTTCGCCTCCTGGGCACAGCGGTAGGCGAGGATCCGCGAGAGGCCGTCGTTGAACCGCCGACCGTACGTGGAGTGGACGTAGTATCGCCGCCGGTAGTTCTCCCGGTCCTTTACGTGCTCGATGGTCAACCGGCGGTCGGTGCTCACGCTCTCCTCGCCGGCGAACTGGACCTGCTGGTCGAACATCCGGGTCAGGGCGCGGACGCTGTTCTCGTCTACGGGGTACTCCCGGAGGGTGACCCGGACCTCCGCCGGCCCGCCCCGACGGAGGTGTTCGAGCATCTCCCGCTGGAAGACGGCGATCTCCCTGCCCAGGTCGTACGAGAGTGGGAGGCGCTCGGAGTACCACGACGGGACGGTCGGCCGGTCGCTCGTCCGGTCGACGTAGACCTTCGAGCCGCGACGGTACCGATACTCGTAGCGCTCGCCCCCGAGGACGAACACGTCCCCTGGGTCGAGGGTGTCGAGGTACTCCTCGTCCAGGTCCCCGACCCACTGGTTGTCGTCCCGGGTGAAGACGTCACAGGAGAACGTGTCCGGGATGGTGCCCACGTTTGTCATGTAGATGACCCTGGCGAGGCGACCTCGCTTCCCGATGAGGGTCTCCCCGACGGGGAACTCCGGGTAGTGATGCTCCCCGTCTGGGGGGTCGTTCTCGTCCCGCCAGATCTTCGCGTACACGTTCCGGTCCTCGAACCCCTCGTACCCGGCCGTGAGATAGGTCACCAGCTGCTCCCACTCCTCGTCGGTGTAGTTCCGGTACGGATAGGCCCGCCGGAGGATCGCTTTCACCTCGGACTCCGGGCGGGGGCCGTTGATGGCCATCCCGTAGACGTGCTGGGCGGCCACGTCCTGTGCCCGCTCGGGGATGAACACCCGGTCGATGAACCCCTCCTCGGCCTTCTGGAGCATGACCGCACACTCGATCAGCTCGTCCCGATCGAGGGCGATGACGCGGCCCGTCACGGTCTCCCCGAGCTGGTGTCCGGCCCGGCCGATCCGCTGGAGGAGCGCCGCGACCGACTTCGGCGAGCCGACCTGCACCACCAGGTCGATGTGGGGCATGTCGATCCCCAGCTCCAGGCTGGTCGAGGTGGTCACGACGTCGATCGATCCCTCCTTGAGCGCCTCCTCGATGTGCTGGCGCTTCTCCTTCGAGAGTGATCCGTGGTGGGCGCCGGAGTTCTCCGCGTCGATCCCGTCCCGCCCGCGAAGGTTGTGGAGCACCCGCTCCGCTCCCGACCGGGTGTTCGTGAACACGAGCGTACTGTCGTGGGCCTCGATGAGCTCGTGGAGGCGGTCGTAGAACCGCCGCTGGACCTCCGCGTGCGGGGTGTCGATCAGGTCGGGCGTGGGCGTCTCGAGCTCGATGTCGTACTCCCGGACGAACCTGGTGTCGACGAGCTCCACGTCCCGGGGCTCGCCGTCGTCGAAGCCCACCAGGAACTGCCCCATCTCGTCCAGGGGTTCGATGGTGGCCGAGCAGCCGATCCGCGTGGGCTCGCCGTCGGTCATGGCGGTCAGGCGCTCCAGACTCACCGCCAGGTGGGTTCCCCGCTTGGAGTCGGCGAGGCTGTGGATCTCGTCCACGATGACGTACTCCACCGACTCGAGCTTCTCCTTGAACTTGGGCGAGTTGAGGAGGATGGAGAGCGTCTCCGGCGTCGTATTCAAGATATGGGGCGTCTCGTCCAGCATGGCCTGCCGTTCGCTGTCGTCGGTGTCGCCGTGCCGGATCGCGTGCCTGATCTCCTCGACCTCGGCCCCACGGTCGTCCAGGTTCTCCCGGATCCCCTCGAGGGGAACCTCCAGGTTGCGGTGGATGTCGTTGGCGAGGGATTTGAGGGGGGAGACGTAGAGGCAGTAGACGGTATTCTCCAGCCCCTCGGCGCGCTCCCTGACGAAGAGCTCGTTGAGGATGGCCGTGAAGCTCGCCAGGGTCTTCCCGGAGCCCGTGGGCGAGGCGATGAGGGTGTTCGTTCCCTCGTGGATCAGGGGGATCGCCTCGCGCTGTGGCGGGGTGAAGAAGCCCCCGTTGTCCGGGACGTACTCCCCGAAGGTATCCACCCACCACTCCTGGACGGCGGGTTCCAGGTACTCGAGGACGTCCGCGTCGTCCACCTCCGCGCCCGTGGGAACCGCCTCGGCGAGCTCGGGCGGCACGTCGGTCCCCATCTGCCTCCGGGTAGGTGGCCGGCGGTGTTGTACCTGTTGGGTCTGCCCGTCGGTCACCCGCCACAACTGGCCGGCCCAGTCCCCTCGCTATCCCCGCGAATCCAGCTCCTTCTCGAACTCGATCACGGACAGCGCAACCCCGTCCCGAAGCTCGTACTCGGTCCGCCCGACCCGCTGGTAGCCGTTTCGCTCGTAGAATCCGGCCGCGTTCAGCGAGGCGAGGAGGGTGAGCCCTTCCAGCCCTCGCTCCATCGCCTTCGTCTCCAGCGCGTCCAGGATGGTGGTCCCCACGCCCTGCCGGTCGTACGCGGGATCGACGTAGACCGCGACGATCTCCGCCTCCTCGAGGTCCACCTGTCCGAACCCGACGATATCCCCGTTCCGTTCGGCCACGATCACGTGCTGGCTGGGATCGTCGACGGGCGGTCCATCGCCATCCTCGTCGGGCCCGATCCAGGCGTCGATCTCCCCTGGCTGGTAGGCGGATGCCCCACGCTCTCGGATGGCAGCCTCGTGGACCGCTTCCATGGCCGGGATGTCTCCCTCGTGGGCCTCCCGGATCATATGACAGCTCCCCTGATCATATGACAGCTCCCCGAATTACGACACCCTCACGAATTACAACCGCCTCCCGGATCATGTAAGAGTCTCACCAATCATGAGACAAAGAGTTGATGGCGGTCCACGGGATACAAACTGGCGGATTGTTCTCCTGGCGAAGGGATTGGTCCGAGAAGAGGAGAGAACAGTCCGGGGCCAGAACCGATAGACACAATTCGCCGCCAGAATCGTTATTGCGTGCCCGACCCGGGACTCTCCCATGCAGGTCACGTTCCTCGGAACGGGGAGCGCGATGCCCACGGGCGATCGGATGCAATCCGGGGTGCTCGTCGAGGACCAGGACCAGGACGAGGGCCAGGACCAGGACGAGGACAAGGCCCGTCGGGTCTTGGTCGATGTCGGCAGCGGGGCGCTGCACCGACTCGCGAAGACGACCGCCGGCTACGAGGGCGTCGAGACGGTGCTCCTGACCCATCACCATCTCGACCACGTCTCCGATCTCCTGCCTCTCATGAAGGCGCGGTGGCTGGCCGGCGAGGAGACGCTGACGGTGGTGGGGCCGACCGGGACGTCGGCGCTCGTCGAGGAGCTGCTCTCCGTCCACGAGTACATGGAGGACCGCCTCGCACTCACCACCCGTGACGTCGAGGCGGGTTCGTTCGAGGTCGGCGGCTTCGCGGTCGAGGCGATGGAGACGCGCCACTCGATGCCCTGTCTCGCCTATCGATTCGAGGACCGCCTGACGCTCAGTGGCGACTCCGAGGCCTTCGACGACCTCGTCGCGTTCGCGGCAGCGGGCGACGTGCTGATCCACGACTGCTCGTTCCCCGACGAGGTGGACGTGTCAAACCACCCGACCCCGTCCACCCTGGGCAACGTGCTTTCGGGGCACGACTTCGAGACCGTCTATCTCACCCACCTGTACCCACACACCGAGGGAAAGCACCGTGAGATGCGGGAGTCGATCGCCGCACACTACGACGGGGACGTGCGATTCGCTCGGGATGGCCTCACCGTGGAGGTGTAACTGGGTCCACGTGGACGCCTCCCGGCGCGAGTTCGCGACTGGATCCTCCGGCCCTGCCTGGGAGCGGCGCGGCCAGATATGGACGTATTGTATAATGGGGGAGCGGGGGCGCCCATCGATCCGAGGAGACGAGGGAAACGGACCTGGAACGAGCTCCCGCTTCAATCGATGCGATACCGGAGGAGCGCGGCGACCCCACCGAGATTGCGGAGCTGCTGGCCCGGGTCGAACTCGTGGGAGAAGACGGTGATCTCGCCCCCCTGCTGCTCCACCGACTCGACGAGTTCGTTCACGTCCACCGACCACTCCCCTTCTCCCGCCCGCTCCTGGCGGAGGCGTTCGTCGAGGATCAGGAGAGTCTCGACGGCCCCGTACTCGACCGCCTGGGCCACCGCGTCGATGCCATAGGCTGCCTCCCCGTCGGTCGATATCTCTTCCATGAGCTGGTCGATCAGCGCCGATTCGCGGGCGATCCGGGTCTCCGTCCGAATCTCGTCGACCGCCCCCCGCTTGAGGACCTCGTGGACGCCCCGCCCGCCGGCGGCGCTGGTGTCGACCAGCCTGACCCGCTGGGCGAGCGCCGGAGCCTCTTCTTCGAGGTATCGATAGGCGTCCTCCTTCGTGAACCCCGGCCCGGCGAGGATGACGGCGTCGACGTCGAGGTGGGTGAGGGCGTCGGTCAGCTCCGCGAAGAGTTCCTCCCTGTCGCGGGCATACTCCCCCTTCCCGGTGGTGTTCCGGAACGAGGCGTACTCGTCCACGCCGTACTCGGCGACGGTGTGAACGTACGCTTCGCCCTCCTCGACCGTCGCGATGGCGACGTCCGGCTCGTCGGTCGCCTCGATGGCGTCCTCGAGGCGGTCGAGCTGGTCGGGCTTCCAGTGCTTCGCGATGGTGATCTCCTCCCGCTCCTCCACGTTCAGGGTGTGATGGAGGCCCAGCTGGTCCTCCCTGGAGCAGTCCTCGATGACGCCCGATATCCGCAACCGGTTGGCGAACTTGTGGAACTCCACCTCCTCCACGGACAGGGTGACGTGCATGTGCTCGCGCTCGCCACCGGTGTCGCGGAGGTTCTCGTCGTCGCGCTGGATCCGCCGGTGGGTGTCCCCGGCGACCAGATCCCCCGGCTCGACGACGTAGGTGAGATGCCAGAGGTCGTCGAGGCTCTCCGGGACGAGCGAGATGGCCTCCCGGCCGCCCTCTCGCTCCTCCCGGTTTGTCACGTGCATTGGCGGGAGTTGACGGGGGGCGGGTAAGAGTCCTTTTCTTCGGCGGACACCGTCGCTCGGTGGCGGCTATCGCTCGTCGAACACCGTCGCTCGGTGGCGGCCATCCCTCGTCGAACACCGTCGCTCGGTGGTGGCCATCCCTCGTGTGAACCGTTCCCCGCCGAACCTCATTCCACCGCAGGAACCACCTTCAATCGCCGGGACTCATCGGCTCCCCGGATGCGTCCCCTTGGTCGGCGAGCCCTCCAGGTCCTCGTCGGCCTCCTGGCCCTTCTCGTATACGGATTCGGGGCCTACCTGGGATACCAGCTGCTCGTCCTGCTCTGGTTGCGGCCCCCGGATCCGCTGACACTCCTCATCGCGGTCGGGATCGCGACCCTCCTCACCGGCTACCTCAGCTACCGGCTCGGGACCGCACAGATCCTCTCGTCAGTGCAGGTGGTCCCGCTCACCCGCGACCGTGCACGGGGTATCCACCGCCTTCTCTACCGGCTCGTCGATCGCATGGAGGTCGAGCGACCGGAGCTCCACCTGGGCTCACTTTCCGCGCTACATGCCCTCTCGCTTGGCGGCGCTGGATCCGAGGTGAACGTCCTCGCCCGGGACGTCCTCTGGCTTCTCGACGTCGGGAAGCTGGCGGGGATCTTGCCCCACGAGCTCGCCCACCTGGAGAGCCACGACGTGCTCGTCCAGACGATGGCGGCCAGGGCTGCCCAGACCGTCGTGGGGATGCGCTGGCTCCCGTTCCTTCCAGCGGGGCTCCTTCTCCTGGGGGCTCGGGCGTGGCTTCGCCCTGATATTCAATAGGCCTGGGTCGGTCCCGGTCACCACTCGTGGTGCTCCGCCGGTGGCTCGCGCGGGCGACTCTCGGGATCCTCCTTCTCCTCACGCTCGGGGTCCGCGCGCACGCTCGAACCCGCGAGTTCGCCGCCGACGGGCGGGCCGCGGATGTCACCGGGAAACCACGGACCCTGGCACGTGCCCTCCGCGGCATCAAACGTGCGACCCAGCGCCATCGGAGGCTCCTCTCCCCACGGTTCATCCCCGGCGAGGACGACCAGGACAGCCGCATCCGGGCGCTCTCCACCCATCCCTCCCTGACGGATCGGATCGAGCGCCTCGAGTCAGAGGCGGAGCAAGGAAGATGACCGGTGGAGAACGATCCCGGTCCGATGAACCCGCCGTGTGCGTGGGTCCGCTTCGAGCCCGGCTTTCAATCCACTATCCGCCTCCCGCCGGGTCCGGCGTTCAATCCACCATCCGACTCCCGCCAGGGGGCATGAACTTCTGGATCTCGTCCGGGCTGGCCACTTTCCGGACAAAGGCCGTGTCCGCAAACCGCTCGCGGAACTCCCGATAGATGCGCTTTGCCGCGTCCGCCTGGGCGTATTGGCCCGGTTCCAGCCGAATGACCGTCTCTGCTTGCTCCTCGATGGGCTCCGGCGGCCCGCCGACCACCCCGGTGCGCGGCTCGCAGGTGATGCCGACGGCACACCCGACCGGGGTGTCGCGGAAATACGTTCGTTCCCCCCGGATGGCGAAGCCCCCTTTCTCGAGGTACTCTCCACTTTCAGGTGTCTTCGACACCTGTTCGGGATCCACCACGTACACGTCCCCGGAGTACTTCCCCTCCTTCCACACGGAGGAGTACGTCACGGCGAACTGCGCGGCCTGCTCGAGGGTTCGCTCGGGGACGTCGATCATCCGCGAGGGCTCGCTCGGCTCGCTGGTCTTCAGGATCGTCGCCGGACCCCCCTCGGCCTGCGTGTGGACGAATCGGTCGGTCGGCTCCATGTACTTCTCGACCAGCTCCTCGTTCTGCTCTGCGTTCCGCCCGCCCAGGACGAGGAAGCCGTCACTACTCCGGAACCAGCGGAACCGATCGTACCACTGCTCCTGCTTCCGAACCGGGATGGAGCTCCGGGAGAGCCAGTCCGTCTCGGATGCGTCGTCCCCCTCGGCCGCTCCCTCCCGACCGCCAGCGTGTTCGCCCTCGGCCTCCCAGGCCTCCCGTCGCTCCTCGAGCTCGGCAAGCTCCTCCCGGGTCTCCTCGATTGCCTCCCGTGCCCCCTCGCGCTTCTCCTCGATGCGCTTGGCCTCCCGGTAGAGCCGGTCCGCATTCTTCTCCACCCCCTCGTCCGGATCGAGGGTGATGGTGTCCCCGTCCAACCGGATATCCACGGTGCCTTCGGACTCGTTCACCCCGACGACCGCCTCGGCTGCCTCGATGCCCTGCTCGGCGCCCTCAGCCAGGCGCTCTTCGATGGCCGACCAGCCCAGGCCGTCAGCCCGTGCCTCCCGGACAGTCGTGAGAATCTCGTCCACGAGATCGTAGCGGGCATAAAGCCGCTCGGCCTTCTCCCGCTCGGTTTCCGCCCGGGCGTCGAACTCCTCGATGGCGGCCTCCTGCTGGTCGATGATGCGGCGACGCTTCTGGATCTCGGCCTCGAAGTCCGGACGGTCGCGTTCTGCCTCCGTCTCCGCGGCGCTCGACCCCAGGGCGGCGAAATAGGCGTCGAGGGCGTCGTCGAACCAGTCGAACGCCTCGCTCTCGAGCTCGGCGTACTGCTCCAGGGGGATCGGGGTGACGTCGACGGCCTGTTCGTCCTCCCGGTAGATCCGCGGGTCGATATCCCCGGCTCTGAGCCGGTCGAGGAGTCGCTCCATCGCCTCGAAGAGGCGCTCGTACTCCTGCCGGGTGGCGTCGGCAATCGACAGCTCCGGCTCCACGCCCGCCCGGGCACAGAGCTCCTCGGCGTACAGGCCGCCGAAGTTGAGCTGGGTGGCGAGACTCCGCACGAGGTCGGTGCCGGACTCCTCCATGGCGGCGACGAACCCCTCCAGGTCCATCTCGAGGGGGTTCACCGCCATCTCGGGGAACCCGTACTGCGCCCCGGGCGCGACGGTTCTGGACCGCAATCGGACCGTCGAGAGTGAGTCCACGACCGTGCCGGATTCGTCGAGCACGGCCAGGTTCCCCTCGCCGAAGAGCTCCGCCACGATGGTGGTGTCGGCGTCCTGCCGGCGGAACTCGAAGGTGAGGATCCGGTCGAAGCCGTACTGCTCGACCGCGGCCAGCTCCGCTCCGGCGATCCGGTTCCGGAGCATCTTGGCGAAGTCGGGAGGCCGCTCGGGCGCCGCGGGGACGCGCTCCGGGGCTGCGGTGTGGGCCCGCTTCGTCTCGCCCACCTGGACGAGGAGCTCGATCCGCCCGCGATTCCGATCTCGAAGCTTCAGGCGGACCAGGTCGTCCTCGTAGAGGTAGGCCTTGTCCACCGTCGCGCCGGTGTATTCCCCGAGCTCGCGCGAGAGGGCTCGCAGGTCGACGCTCGTGACCTCCCGCTTCGGGTCCATGCACCGTGATTCGGCGACGTTCCCCAAAGGACCGTCGGTCCGGCGGTGGTGGCTCGACGTCTCCCGTACATTCAAATACGATACCCGGACCATCCCGGTGCATGCGTTGACGACTGGCCCGACGCCCGTTGCGGTTGTGCGATCGGCGGCGTCGGGTGGTGCGGGGTTCCGGTCGCCTGCTCGCCACATGCCTCGGCGTCTTCTGGACCCCCCGCGACCGGGTCCGAGCACCGCTTACAGTGTCGTGCTCACGTACGGCCCATCCTGGTAGTACCCGAGTTTCTCCCGGTAGTACTCCCGGGCACCGATGCCGGCGATCACGCTCAGCTTTCGGAACCCGGCGTCGGCCGCGAGGGCCTCCGCCCGCTCCATCAGCCGTCGGCCGAACCCCTCGTGCTGGAAGGTCGATCCGTCTCCGTCCCCCGCGGCGCCGATGCCGACCTCGCTCCCGTAGACGTGGAGCTCCCGGAGGAGCGCCGCATCGGCGAGCTCCCGGCGATGCGGATCGGACGGGAACCGCAGGCGGGCGAATCCCACGAGGAGGTCCCGGTCCCGATCCTCGAAGCTGAGGAAGTGCTCGGTGCCGCCCGCGGCCTCGTAGGTCAGCACGTCGAAGGTCACGTCGTCCGGCTCCTCCTCGCGCATGCCGACCTCCCGGCAGCGGATGCATGCACACTCCTGGCCCTTGGCCTCCATCCGCTCGCGGGCCAGCTGTCTCAGGTTGGACTTCCACACGCCCGCGTCGATGTGATCGGCAGGGATGTCACGCTGGACGCGCTGCAGGCGGACGTACCGCGGGAGCATGGCCTTGACCTCGGCGACGAGCTCGGCCGCCTCCTCGTTGGTGAGGGGCTCGAACTCGCCCCGGCGCCACTGGTCGTACACGCGGGTTCCCCGGACGACCAGCGTCGGGTAGATCTTGAGGTAATCCGGCCGCCACTCCGGCTCCTCGAAGAGGCGGCGGAAGTCCTCGAGACTCATCTCCCGGGACAGCCCCGGCTGGCCGGGCATCATGTGGAACCCGACCTTGAAGGCGGCGTCCCGGAGCCTCCGGTTCGCGTCGATGGAGGCCTGTACCCCGTGGCCGCGATGCATCCGCCGGTTCACGGCCTCGAAGGTGGTCTGGACGCCGACCTCGACCTTCGTCCCCCCGAGCCGGAGCATCCGGTCGATCTGCTCCGCCCCGCACCAGTCCGGCTTGGTCTCGAAGGTCGTTCCGACGTTCCGGATCGCCCCGGTCTCGTTGTCGGCGATGACGTCGGCCAGGTACTGGAATTCGTAGTCCGCGGGATCCTGGGCGAAACTCCGTCCCTCCGCCGGGTCGGGGTCCGCGTCGAGCTCGTAGTCGTTCATCGCCTCGAGCGCCCGCTTCACGAACCACTCCTGATAGTCCGCGGACCGGGCGGGCAGGGTCCCGCCCATCAGGATGAGCTCCACCTTGTCAACGGGGTGGCCGATCTCGCGGAGCTGTGCCAGCCGGAGGGTGACCTGCCCGTAGGGATCGTAGTCGTTCTGCTCGGCCCGCGCCGCCGCCGGCTCGTGGCCGGTATAGGACTGCGCCGAGGAGAACTCGGAGGCCGGCCCGCCGGGGCAGTAGAGACACTTCCCGTGGGGGCAGGGCGCGGGACTCGTCATGATGGCGACGGGGGTGACGCCCGAGGCGGTCCGAACGGGCTTTCGTTGGAGGACGGCCTCGAGCTCTTCCCGCCGGTCGGCCGGGGCCGCATCCAGAAGCTCCGCGTTCGTGGGCACCTTCGCGGCCGCGTGTCGGCCGCAGGCGTCGAGCTTCGCCTGCTCGACGTCCTCCCGGCCGACCTCACCGGAGAGAATCCGCTCGACGACCTCCTCGCAAGCGGCTTCGAAACCCTCGCCCGCCGACTGCTGCATGTCGGCTCTCCGCGACACCGCTGGAAAAGCCTGTTGCCCTCAGGAGAGGCGTGCCGCGATCTCGTCGACGACCGCCTCGATGACCGCGTCGCGCTCCCCGGAGAGGAACTCGATCGTCCCGTCGCGACCACCTCGCGGCGTGACGCCCGCCTCGGGGAGCTGGTCGGCGACGGCCTCGCCGACGGCCCGGACGTCGACCCACTCGGACCCCGTGAGGAGGAGTTCGTCCCGCTTGAACCCGATCGTCACGCTTGGCTCGGGGGGGTTCCGCTGGCGATGGAGCTGGTCGATCAGGATCCGGACCGGCGGGAAGTCGTACTGGTGGGTGTAGTCGTCGACGTCCAGGACGGCGATGGACACGCCCTCCCGATTGCGGTCCTCGAGGTGGGGTTCGGCGGTCTCCAGCTCGGCCTCGAGCTTGGTGCGGAACTGCTCGCTGATCGGCTCCGCGAGCGCGAGATTGCGCTCGTCCCAGAACAGATCCGCGATGAGCTCGCGCTTGTCCTCGTAGGACTGATAGAAAGCCTCGAGGGCGACGGCGTTGCGGATCGAGCGGACGGCGTCGAGGTCGTACCCGGCGGATTTCGCCAGGTCGGCATACCGGTCAGGGAGGCCGTCCCAGTAGCTCGCCGCGGGGAGGTGGGCGAGGTCCTCGCGGACGTCCCCATTCACGATGCCGGCGAGGTGGACCCCCAACACGCCCGTCGGGACGGGGTCAGCCCCCGCCGCGGTCGGGCTGACTAGTGCCTCGGCGGCATCAGCCGCGTCCGCGTCGGCGAAGCCGCCGTCGATCACCACGCTCTCGGCGTCGTAGATGGAGAGAAACTCGAGCCCGTCGATGGACTCCCGGGTGGAGCCGGCGTCGACCAGGACGAACAGTGGGTGCTTCTCCCCGTGGCGGTCCGCCGCCTCGAGCATGTCGGTGACGTCGTCCGTCGCGGCTTCGATGTCGTAGAACGGGTCGTCGAGCGGGCGCCGGTCGACGTAGTGGTACTCGGCCGCGCTCTCCTCGTGTTCGGAGCGGACCAGGGGGAGCAGCGCCCGCTCGAGCGCCGTTCCGGCCACGTACCCCTCTAGAGTGGCCGTGTGCCTGACGATGACTGGTCGGGGCTCGAGCACCGCCCGGCGGATGACGGTGGCGGCCTCGATCAGGTCCTCGTTCACCACACCGATCTCTGGGTCGTCCACGAGGAGGTCCGTCTCCACGGGCCTTGCGCGCTCGCGGAGGGCGTCGGCGAGCCTCGTCTCGACCGCCTCGGCTTCCTCCCCCTCGAGCACCTCGAGGGAGGTCGTCTCGATCTGGAGATCACCCCGACGCCGCTCGACCTCGCCGACCAGCGTGACGATGTCCGCGAGGTCGACCTCCGGGTATGCCCGCACGCCGGCGGCCTTGAAGGCGGCACACTCGATCGAGCCGGTCTCGTCGGTGACCTCGAACACGGTTGGGCCACTCGTCTGGCGGACGTCGGTGATTTCGCCCTCCAGCGCGACGATATCGCCCACGTGATCTTCCAAATTCTCCACCGCCACCCGCTCGGCCTCGGGGGCTTCCTCTTCCTCGGCGCCGGCCTCACCGTGGCGTTCGGCCGTTTCTGCCGTCGATTCGGCCCCGGCGGACTCGGCTGTCGGGCCCGCTCCCCCCGCCGACTGGACGGCGGGCTCGAAGGCCCCCTCAGTGCTGGCCGCTGGGGCTCCTTTCCCGCCATTCCCCTCGGTGACTTGTTCCGACCTGGCCCCGGTGTCGGCTTCCGACCCGGCTACTGATTCCGTCGCGGGCTCGAATCCCGTCTCCGGTTGCGACGCCATCGAGGAGGTGGCCTCGACAGGCTCTTCGTCGTCCGTCGGTGCCGACTCCTCCTGGTCCGCGCCCTCGACTGGGCCGGCCGGTTCCGTCGACGTGTGCGTCCCGGTGGGCGCGGCTTCTTCCTCGGTGTCCGGGGTGACCGGCTTCCCGATGTCGGGATCGTCGATGAGGTGGCCCCGGAACTCCCGGGGCTCCTGCCGGAGGGACCACCCGAGGTCGATGTTCCCGTTGTCGTGGATGTCGATGACCTGGACGAACACCGTCTCGCCAGCCTCCCAGTCGAGTGACTCGAGCCGTCTCGGGATCTCGCTCCGGTGGAGGAGGCCGGTGACGGCCCCGATGTCGACGAACACCCCGAACTCGGCGAAGCCGTCGACTGTCCCCCGGTAGTATCGGTCGGTCGTCAGCTGTTCTGGTCGGTCGCCGCGGAATTCGAAGAAGACGTCCTGCTCGTGGGTGCCGCAGATATCGCCGTCCGCGGACGACCCACAGATAATACACGTACCCATCGTATGCGGAGGATACCTCCCCACTCGTAAACGATTGTCGAAAGCCCCGTCCCTGCGGGATGGTGGTCGAGGTGGCTGGGTGTGTCGGTTCCCGGGCCAGCTACGGTCGCCCTATCCGGATCTGACCTCGTGACAGCTCCGACACCGCGCCTCGTAGGACTCCTGCGCGCCGACCATGATGGTGGGGTCGTCGACGTGCGCGGGCTCGCCGTCGATGAGCCGCTGATTCCGGGTGGCGGGCTCGCCACACCGCGCACAGATGGCCTGGAGCTTGTCGACGTACTCCGCGAGGGCCATGAGCTGGGGGAGCGGCTCGAAGGGCTCCCCGCGGAAGGTCTGGTCGGTGCCGCTGATGATCACTCGCCGGCCGTCGGCGGCCAGTGACTCGGCGACGTCCACCAGCTCCAGCGGGAAGAAGTTCGCCTCGTCGACTGCGACGACCTGCTCGCCGTCCAGCTGCTCGGGGATCTCCCAGACCCCCTCGTCGGTGTTGTCGACGACTGCGGCCTGCCAGGTCCGGCCGGCGTGCGAGCCGAGCTCCGCCTCGCCGTACCGGTCGTCGACGGCCGGTGTGAACGCCGCGACACCCTGACCCGCGATCTCCGACCGGCGCAATCGTCGGAGGAGCTCCTCCGTCTTCCCGGAGAACATGGAGCCCGAGATGACCTCGACCCACCCACTGTTGGTGATCGCGTGCATGGAGGTGGGGGCGGGGCGGACCGACTAAACGGTTCGGATATGGGGACCGGGCTGGCCGATGCAGACCTGGCTGGCCGATGCGGACCTGGCTGGCCGACGCGGACCGAGCTGGCCGCCGCGGACCGGGCTGGCCGATGCGGACCTGGCTGGCCGATGCGGACCTGGCTGGCCGATGCGGATCTGGCTGGCCGATGCGAACCGGCTCTGCTCAGCTCATCTGACCCGGTCGGGCCGCCCGTCCCTATCGGGCGCCGACGTTCTGCTGCCCCTCGAAGGTCATCGGGTCCGGTTCGATGTTCGCGTACTGGACGGTCCGCCGTCCGAGCGTCTCCAGCCGCTCCTCGAGCTCCTCGTCCGCGAGCTGTCCGTCGGCCGTGACGTCACTCGCGTTCGGGACCGCGACCTGAAAGGGGAGCACCCAGGTGTCGAGCGCGCGCATCGCCGACCGGAGATGGTCGAGCGCGGTGAGCGGAAAGGACCCGCCCGCGACTGCCACCATCCCGACGGTCTTGTTCTCGAACTCCGCGAATCGGCAGTAATCCAGGGCGTTCTTCAATGGGGCCGAGAAGGAGCCATGATAGACCGGCGTCCCGAGGACGAAGGCGTCCGCCGCGCGGATCGCCTCCCGGAAGGCCGGAGCGTCCCCCGCGTCGCGCTCGTCCGCGTCGAAGACCGGGAGGTCGAAGTCCCGGAGGTCCAGAACCCTGGTATCCGCACCGGTCCGGTCGGCGGCCGCGATGGCCTCGCGGACGGCGATCCGGGTCACGCTCTGCTCCCTGAGGCTGCCCACCACGCCCGCGATGGTCGGTGGCATGGCCGACCGAACGCCCCTCCGGCAGGTAAACCTCGGGGCGACGGCAGTCCGCGGAGCGGACCTCCCGGTGTCGAAACCCCCACTGCGGCAGTGCTGCTGGAGGAGTCGCCCTCACCCGAGTCTGGCCACCGGGGGTTCCTCACCCTGGTCCACGACGACCAGCCCGTCCGATTCCAGGTCGGTCAGCAGGTCGAGCAGCCACGACCGACCGCGCTCCCCCTCGGGGGCGTAGTCGACCCGAATCCGTGGGCCGAGCTCGTCGAGTGGGAGGGGACCGTGCTCGGCCAGCGCCGACACGACCCGCCCTCGCATCTGTCGTCGGCTCCCCTCGAAGGCCTCCTGCTCCGGGACGTCCGGGGCGGAGAAATCGCCGGTCCGATAGGCCGCACACCACCGTCGCCAGGGGCAGTCCGCGTCATCACAGGACGGAGCGGGGGTGCAGGCCACGCCGCCCAGCTCCATGATGGCGTTGTTCCACCGCCGAGACCGGCCGTCGGGCATGAGTCCTCCGGCTGCCTCCTCGAAGGCGGCGTCGTCATCGGGGATGTCGAACGCGCGGTGCAGGATACGCTTGACGTTGGTGTCGACGACGGCACCCCCAGCGTTGAAGGCGAACGAGGCTACCGCGTTCGCGGTGTAGGGACCTACTCCCATGAGATTCGTCAGGCCCTCCGGGTCCTCGGGAACCTCTCCACCATGGTCCTCGACCACCTGCGTCGCAGCCTCGTGGAGATAGCGGGCCCGGTTATTGTATCCCAGGTTGTGTGCCGTCCAGAACGAGACGACCGCCGACCGGTCCGCCGCGGCGAGCGCCTCCACTGTGGGCCAGCGGTCGAGAAACTCCTCCCAGGGCCCGACGACCCGGTCGAGCTGGGTCTGTTGGCTCATCACCTCCGCGACCAGGATCTCGTAGGGGTCCGTCGTCTCCCGCCACGGGAGAGAGCGGTGTTCGTCCTCGTACCATTCTAGAAGGGTCGATCTGACGGCGTGGAGGTTCGCTGGAAGTGTCCAATCGGGGGCACCATTCTTCTCCTGGTCCTGCTCACTCTGCTCGTCATCCCCACTCTGCTCGACTTGCTCACTCTGCTCGTCCTCCTCATCTCCTTTCCCCTCCGCGTTCTCCTCCTCCGACGCGCCCGACCCCTCTGGCTCGGCCATCGGTGGGCAGTGACGTGGCATTCCTATAGACCTCCCGGGTCCCGGCGAGTCGTAACGGGTTTCCACGCGCCGGACCGATTGGCTTCCATGAGTCTGGACGCGCTGCAATCGGCCGTCGACGATAACTACGCCGCCCTCGACGGGTTCGAAGCCACCCTGGACCAGGAGAGTCGGATGGAACTCGCCATGTTGATGGCGGCATTGGATACGGAGGAGCCGGAGGACCTCGTCAGACGGGCCGTCCACGTGCTCTTCCAGTCCTCGGTGGACACCGGGAAGCTGGATTTCCACCTCCGGGGCGAGTACGACGTGACCTACGACGAGTACCTCTCGGGGATGACCTACGACGAGATGACCCAGGGGATGGGGTTTCCCCAGCAGGACGACGACGATCGGCGCTACCAGTTCTGAGTGAACGGCCGCTCGCGTGGGTCTACACGATTTCGACGAACGGCGCTGACCCGCTTTACCCACTGTTCCTGGGGAGCAGACCGCCGACCCCTCCTCTGGAATATCCTCCTCCCCTGGACCGTAGACCGCCGAAAGCCGCTCTGCAGTATTTTACAATGTCGTAGAAAACCAGACCGCCGAAAGCCCCCGGGCGCTCCGGTCGCGCGGCTCACGGGTCGCTGGAGA
>JBDGRH010000169.1:0-21596 GCA_042218225.1 Halodesulfurarchaeum sp.
GAGACGAATGGCGGGAAACCTCACCTCCTCTCCACCATTTTAATGAAGCTCGCACTTGTCCAGCTCTCCATCTCGCCCGGGGCACCTGCGGAGAACCTGGAGCGGGCGCTCGACCGGATTGCCGCTGCCGCCGGGGATGGGGCTGATCTGGTCGTGCTCCCCGAGCTGTGGAACGTCGGCTGCTTCGCCTTCGAGACGTACCGCGATGCGGCAGAACCTCTCGACGGCCCAACGATGACGGCGATCGCGGATGCCGCAGCCGACCACGACGTCGGGATCCTCGCGGGGAGCATCGTCGAGGACCTCGAGCGGACCCCGATACCGGCTCCCGCCTCCGATGGGCTTGCCAACACCAGCGTGCTCTTCTCGCGCGCCGGCGAGCGACTGGCCACCTACCGGAAACAGCACCTCTTCGGGTACGAGTCGGAGGAGGCCACCCGGCTGACCCCCGGGGAATCACTCGGTCTCGCGTCCTTCGAAGGGTTCACCGTCGGGATGACGACGTGCTATGACCTCCGGTTTCCCGGGATGTACCGTGCCCTCGTCGACGAAGGGGTCACGCTCGTCCTCGTCCCCAGTGCTTGGCCCTATCCGCGCCTCGAGCACTGGGAGATACTCCCGCAGGCCCGGGCGATCGAGAACCTCTGCTACGTCGCCGCGGCGAATGGCGTGGGCGATTTCGAGGAGGCGAGCCTCCTCGGCCGGTCCGCTATCGTCGACCCCTGGGGGACGACCGTCGCCGCGGCTGGCGACGAGCCGACGATCCTCACCGCCGACATCGACTCGAAACGGGTCGAGTCCGTCCGTGACGAGTTCCCTGCCCTCCGGGACCGCCGGGATCGATATCGGGGGTAGGCGCCATCCCCGGCACCGCTTCACCCGGCATCATCGTCGGGACGGCGGTCGGACAAGTTTATACCGGATGGCAGGCCTATCAATTGATGCCGGTCGGCGACGCTTTTCTCGTCGCCGGCCGGCGAGGCGAGCTCCGGACGGGATCACACGTCCACCGGCCTGGGGCGACCGGCGGACACTCCGCTCCTCGGCCGCTTTCCATTCCGCTCGATGAAAACTCCACGAGCCTGTTGGGCGCTGTGAGTCGACTGCCACGACCCGATCAAGGGTGACGACTGACACGGCCCGATCGGGAACAACGACTGACACGGCCTCATCGGGAACAACGACTGAAACGACCCAATTGTGAACGCCCCGGATCAGGCAGTTTCTTTGGTCTCAGACTGCCGGCGTGTTTGACGCAACCCCGTCCGATACAACCCCGGTTGTTGCCTTTTTATGAGGACACTTCTGACGCCAGATGGACCCCTTGTTGGAGGGGGTGCCCCCATCCACGTACGAGCGGTTGGTTCTCGCGTCCGTCTGAAGTTCCAACGTGCCCCCTAGTGATAACCCCAAGTATCCCAAGTACCCAAAATCGTCCGATTGCATCCCGCATTCCCGGGACGATGAGGGTCCAATCACGTTCTCGTGACCCGGGAGATTTTCCGGGGATTTAGTCAAACCACCGTCATTTAGGAGCGAGAATCACGCCTAACACGCGGTTTATGCGAGCTTTCGAGTATCATACCACATGGACCGACGCACCTTCCTTCGAACCGGAGTGAGCGTCGGCGCCGTGGGATTGGCTGGGTGCACGACGGGGAGTGGGGGTGGAGCCCAGCCGACGATGACCACCACAACCACTTCGAAGGGGAGCGAGGACCAGACCGGAACCCGGGAGACAGTCACGATGAGCGGGACGGACTTCAGCCCGCGAATACTGTCGATCTCCCCGGGGACCACCGTCCGTTGGAAGAATACCGGGAGCATCGGGCACACGGTGAAATCCGCTGAACTTACCGAGGGGGCCACGTCCTGGTCCTTCCAGTCGGACACCATCAGCGGCGGGGGATCGGCCTCGCACACGTTCGAGGACACTGGCGTGTACACATATTACTGCACGATCCATGGCAAGGGGACGATGTGTGGAGCAGTCATCGTGGGAGACGCATCCATGACCGGGACCTTGCCCTGTTCCGGTGGAACGGGTGGAGGGGCCGATGGCGGCGACGATGGTGGCGGGGGCTACGGCGGCGACGGTGGCGGCGGAGGGATGTACTGACAGGGGGAGCGGGTGAGGAGCTGTAGCGGGGCCATTCAACGAGTCTCCCGCGGACCTGGAGATTGCGAAGCATACATACGCGGATTCGGTGTACCTTGAGACAGCAGCATGGCCCCGTTTCTCACCGCACGCGCCGACGCAGTCCGCATCTCGGTGGACAAGACCCTGTGTACGGGGTGTGGAATCTGCGAGTACGTCTGTCCCACGGACGTCTTCGAGATGGAGGGCCTGGGCAGGTCCCACCTCCCCGATCCGGTCCGGGTGGAAGACTGCATCGACTGTGGGACCTGCGAGCTCAGCTGTCCGGACTTCGCCCTGGAGGTGGCCGCCGATGGCTGAGACCCGCTCGCTCGAACCTTCCGACCTGCTCTCGCCCGGCCAGCAGTTCCTCACCGGGGACGAGGCCATCGCGTACGGTGCCATCTACGCCGGGTGTCGGTTCTTCGCCGGCTATCCCATCACCCCGGCGAGCGAGGTGGCCGAGACCATGTCGGAGGCACTTCCGAAGGTCGATGGCCGGTACGTCCAGATGGAGGACGAACTGGCCTCCATCGCGGCCGTCGTCGGGGCCTCGTGGGCCGGGCAGCGGGCCATGACCGCGACGTCCGGGCCGGGCTTCTCCCTGATGCAGGAGAACCTGGGGTATGCGGCCATGACGGAGACGCCGATGGTCCTGGTGGACGTCCAGCGGTCTGGCCCCTCCACCGGTCAGGCCACGCTCCCCGCGCAGGGCGACGTCCAGCAGGCCCGATGGGGTACCCACGGCGACCACCCGATCATCGCCCTGAGCCCCGGGTCGGTCCAGGAGGCCTTCGACATGACTGTCCGTGCCTTCGACCTGGCAGAGCGCTACCGAACGCCGGTCGTGGTCCTGGCGGACGGGTTGGTCGGCCACGCGAGCGAGAGTCTCACCGTTCCGGAGTCTGTCGGCGTGCAGGAGAGACGGATCGCCACGGACGAGGATACGGTCCGCTTCGGCGATCCGGACGTCGCACCGATGCCCCAGTTCGGCGAGGGCCTGCGCGCCCACGTCACCGGGTCGACGCACGAGTCGGACGGCATGCGTGACGTCCGGACCACGTCCGTCCACGACTCCCTCGTCAGGGGGATGCACGAGAAGATCGAGTCCGCCCGTGCGGACATCGTGGAATATGAGACGATGCGTGTGGAGGACGCGGACAGGCTGGTCGTCTCCTACGGGATCAGCGGCCGGACGGCTGAGGGGGCGGTCAAACGGTTGACGCGACGGGGTGAATCCGTCGGGCTCCTCCGGTTGTTGACACTCTGGCCGTTCCCCGACGAAGCCGTCCGGGAGCACGCCGGGTCAGTCGATCACGTGTACGTCCCGGAACTGAACCTCGGACAGGTCACCCGGGAAGTCGAGCGGGTCTCTCCGGCTCCGGTTACCCCCCTCACCCGGATCGGTGGCGAGCCGTGGACGGTATCGGACCTGGTCGAGACGATCGGAGGTGAGGCCTGATGTCGGCGTACGAGCTCCGAGCGTATCTCCGAGACGATGCGCTCCCACACACGATGTGCCCGGGGTGTGGCGGCGGGACCGTTCTCAATACCTTCGCTCGGGCGGTGGACGACCTCGGGTTGGACACCGATGACCTCCTTCTCGTCTCCGGAATCGGCTGTTCGGCCTGGATCCCCTCGCCGAACCTCGACGCTGACACCCTTCATACGACTCACGGACGGGCGATCGCGTACGCCACCGGTGCGAAGGCTGGCAATCCGGACCTCGAAACCGTCGTCATCTCGGGCGACGGCGACCTCGCCGGGATCGGGGGGAACCACCTCGTCCACGCGGCCCGGCGGAACGTCGACATCACAGTCGTCCTGGTGAACAACTTCACCTACGGGATGACCGGCGGCCAGCTCGCCCCGACCACGCCCCACGACGCGACCACCACGACATCCCCCTTCGGGAACCCGGAGGACGCACTCGACATCTCGGCCGTGGCGGAATCGGCGGGTGCAGCATTCGTCGCCAGACAACCGACGAGCCGTCCAGAGCAGCTGGTCGCGGTGCTCACGCGCGCCATCGAGACCGATGGATTCGCCCTCGTGGAGGTCATCTCGCAGTGTCCGACCGTGTACGGCAGACGCAACGACCTCCCGACTGCCCCGGAGATGCTCGAGTGGATGGAGTCACAGATCGACGGGGGGAACCTCGACGTCGGCACGATGGTGGACCGGGAGCGGCCGGAGTTCGTGACCGCCCTCGAAGCGGTGGAAGAGCGGGCAGTCGCCGACCACGCGTCGTCCGACCGGGAAGGCAACTCGTTCGAGGGAGATCCCATCTCCCTCCGGATCGCCGGAGAGGGTGGACAGGGGGTCGTGGTGGCAGGTTCGATCCTCGGAGAGGCCGCCGCGCTCGACGGACGCAACGTGTTCGAGACGGAATCCTACGGGTCGCGGGCCAGGGGCGGCGTGGCGAGTGCGGACCTCGTCGTCGCCGACGACGAGATCTATGACCCCAAGATCCCCGATGGAACGGCCGACGTGCTGGTGGCACTGACCGAGGAAGCCCTGACGGAGCACCAGCAGGTGGTTGCGCATTCCGGGACGCTCGTCATCGATTCCACAGTCGAGTCAGGTTCGACGGAAATGCCCGGATCCCACGAAGGGGCCGTTGATCCGATTCCCTTCCGCGAGTATGCCAGGGCTGCTGGATCGCCGAAGGTGGCAAACGCCGCGGTCATGGGGTATCTCACCGCGGCGTTCGACATCGCCCACCCCGAGACCGTCCGGTCCTCGATGGTGGAGACCCTCGACCGATTGCGCGAGGAGAACCTGTCCGCGTTCGATCGGGGGCTCGAGGCCGGGAGAGGATCGGCGGACTAGGGACCACGGGACCCCAGACAACTCACTTCGGGTGAATCGGGAGGTTCTCTGCCGACTATTCTAGAATGGACAACCAGCGCTCGTCCGCCACAGAACGCTCGCCATCCAGCACGACGCGGTTCGCGCACCCTACGACCCCGCCGCGAGCGTCGACACCTCACCCTTCACCGCGGCGGCGTCGAAGTCGTGGTCGGGGCGGATGTTCACGAAGTCGAGGAAATCGACCGCCTCGAGGAGGATCGACGCGGGGTAGTACTCCGCGGCCCCGCGCACGGCCACCTTCGCCCCGACGTGCGGCTCCAGCGCGGCAAGTGCACTGGCCAGATCGTACGCCCGGGCCTCGGCGATGGCTCCCTCGTCGACTGCGGTGGCGTCGATGAAGTACAACTCGCCGCCGCGAACCAGGACGTTCTCCTCGCGGAGGTCCCCATGAACGAGATCGTTTTCGTGCATGGTGGCGAGCGCCTCGAAAAGGTCTGGGACGAGGCGCTCGACGGTCTCTGTGGAGAGCTGGTCGAGCGGGGTCACCCCATCGAGATACTCCAGGACGAGGATTCCAAGCCCCTCGACCTCGAAGGCCTCGACCGGGTCGGGCGCGTGGAGGCCGATCTCCCGCATCCGCCTCGTGGCCTCCAGCTCGTGGCGGGCCATCTCGACCGGGTCGTCGAAGCGCTCGAAGAACCCCTCCGTCCCGCTCGAGAAGGCGCCGAGGTTCCGTGCCCCGGTGAAGAGGGCGTGGACGAGGGCGTTCTGTGGCGAGATGATCTTGACGAACCAGCGATCGTTCACCACGCAGGGCGTCGACAGCCAGTTCTCCGCGTCGAAGAAGGTGATCCGGACCTGCTCTTGGTCATAGCGGCGGGCCAGCTCCCGGCCGACCGCCTCGAGCTGGGGCCAGGGGATCTGTCCGCGGACGAACTGGCGGACGCTCATCGTCTCGTGGCAGTCGCTCGAGCGATAAAGCCCTTCCCCGGGCATCTGGGCCGCGTCTGTGACAGGGCCCCATACGTGAAACGGGTTCGTCATCGAGGAGTCGAACGCCACGCGGTACCGATGCTCACCTAGTCTTTTCCCCGACACGCCCCGGCGACCTGGCATGGTCGATCCCTTCGGGCGGGCGATCCGCGACTGCCATCGAGGCGAGATGACGGGGGACCTCATCCAGCGGGACGGGGACGATACCCAGGTCCATCCCATCGAGGAGTTCTATCTCGAGGGATTCGACGAACGTGGGCCGGACGAGTCGTGGGTCGCCGACCAGCTCGAGGGACCGCTGTTGGATATCGGGGCCGGGGCCGGCCGGCACGCCCTTCACTTCCAGGAGCGCTTCGAGACGGTCGCCATCGAGGTGAGCGACGCTCTCGTCGACACGATGCGGGAGCGAGGTGTCAGGGATGCGCGCCGGGGAGATCTCTTGTGCCTCGAGTACAGCTTCGAGGAGAACCGGTTCGCGGCTGCCCTGGCCATCGGCACGCAGATCGGGCTCGCCCGCTCGATGGAGGGGCTGCGCAGGTTCCTCTCGGATCTCGCGACGATAACGACCGACGATGCGACCGCGGTCGTCGACAGCTACGATCCGACAGACCTCGCGAGCGGCGAGCTGCTGGGGTATCGGGATGATTCCACACCCGGGCTCGCGTTTCGGGTCATGCACTTCGCGTACGACGGCGAGGTCGGACCGACGCTCCTGTTTCGACTGTTCAGCCCGTCTCGGCTGGTCGAGGCGACGGCGGACACCCCCTGGGAGGTTTCGGAGATCCGGCGGCTGTCTTCGGGTGGCCCGTATTACCGGGCTGCACTCGAGAAGTGACTCAGAAGCCTGGAACAGGAACTCCGGCCTATCCGCGCTCCTCGATGACCCGATCGATGATGTCGGCCGTGGAGAGAAGCTCTCCCTCGAAGGCAGGATCGCGTCCCGATGCCCGCCGGACGTCACAGTCGATGTCGCGTCGGTCGAGCTCCGCCTGGATGGACTCGACCTCGTGGTGCTGGTCGTACCCCAGCGCGATGACGTCCGGCTGGAGCTCCTCGATGGGCACGAAGATGTCCTCCGGATGGCCCAGATGGGCCTCGTCGACCATCTCGAGTGCCTGGACGACGTCCCGCCGCTGGCGGTCCGGGAGGATGGGCGGCTCCTTGTGGGTCACGTTCTCCCGCCGGGCGACGATGACGTGGAGTGCATCACCCATCGCCGCTGCTTCGCCGAGGTAGTGCACGTGCCCCGGGTGGACGATATCGAAGGTGCCCTGTGCGACGACCAACGTCATCGGTTCAGCTCCCGGTCGATGTCCGCCTGCGTGAAGTCGAAGAACGATTCCGGGTCGGGGAGGGTCACGTCGAGGACGTCGAGTGAGCGCGGCTCTCCCTGCCTGTCGAACGCCCGCCAATCGTCCCGCTCGTAGGGCGCCCCCAGGATGATGTGGACCGAGCCGGTGCTGAACACGGATTTGTCCTCGTCGCTCGGGCGGAGGACGCCGTTTGGATGCGAGTGGACGGACCCGACGGTCCGATTGTCGTTCGGTACCATGTTCGTCTGCAACGATGCGGAGACGGGGCCCGTTTCCGTCCCGGGGATGATCAGGATGTCCGAGATGACGAGCCCCTCCTCGCGGAGGCCGAGCTCGCCCGCCTTCGTCCCCCGGAGGATGCCCAGATACTCCGCCGGGTGGGAATCCCTGGCGGCCTCGCGGGCGAACTCGAGGGTCTCCTCGGCGATGCCGAGGACGGCGGGCCGCGACGTGACCGGCATATCCAAGCTTCGCGGCTGCCGGGTTCTAAGGGTACCGGTTGTCCCTCGACGGGGATTCTACGCGTCCCGGTCTGCCTCGATGGCGGTCTCGGCGGGGCGCAGGTTCAACCCGTAAGGGGTAAACGCGGGCTCGCACAATCCATCTCCCATGAGTACACGCGAGTCGTCGGCGGACGCCGACGGGGACGTCGTCATCGACCTCGCCCCCGAGTGCACGGCCGATGACGTCCGGGAGGGCGAGCGGTACCTCGCCACCGCAAACGGCGTCGTCGATTATGGGGTTTTCGTGGACATTTCCGAGCAGGTCTCCGGGCTAGTCCACGAGTCCGACCTAGATGCGGAATACGAGGTGGGGGACGAACTCGTCGTCGAGCTCGCCGAGATCCGGGAGAACGGCGATCTGAGTTTCGTGCCGGTCGAGCTGCCCGAGTTCGAAACCGTCGTCCGGAAGCCGGGGTACGAGCGGACTGCTGCCGGATCGGTGAACCGGTCCGTCGGCGAGGAGGTCAATCTCGAGGGAGAGGTCGTCCAGATCAAACAGACCGGGGGTCCGACCATCTTCCGGATCCGCGATGAGACGGGTATCGTGCCCTGCACGGCCTTCGCGTCGGCCGGGGTCCGCGCCTACGACGAGATCGAGATCGGTGACATCGTCCACGTCCGCGGCGAGGTAGAGCGGCGCGAGGGATCGCTCCAGGTCGAGGCGACGGACATCACGCCCCTGGCGGGCGGCGAGGCGACGTCGGTCCGGAATCGTATCGAGGCCGCCACCGCCGAACGGGCCGAACCGGCCGAGATCGAGCCGCTGGTGGAGTGGCCCGCCCTCGCCGCGATGTTCCCCGAGCTGGAGGCGGTGGCGGAACAGCTCCGCCGGACGGTCCTCGAGAGCCGTCCCATCCGCATCCGCCACCACGCTGACGGTGATGGCATGTGCGCTGCAGCGCCGGTCCAGCTCGCCCTCGAGCGGTTCATCGAGGAGACACACGAGGACCCCGAGGCAACGCGGCACCTCCTCAAGCGTCTGCCGAGCAAGGCGCCCTTCTACGAGATGGAGGACGCCACCAGGGATCTGAACTACGCCCTCGGCGACGCCGCCAGGCACGGCCAGAAGATCCCGCTGCTCCTCATGCTCGACAACGGGAGCACGGAGGAGGACACGCCTGCCTACCGGACCCTCGATCATTACGACATCCCCATCATCGTCATCGACCATCACCACCCCGACCCGGACGCGGTCGACCCCTACGTCGATCGCCACGTCAATCCCTACCTCCACGGCGAGGACTACCGGATCACCGCCGGGATGCTCAGCGTGGAGCTCGCCCGGATGATCCACCCGGACATCACCGAGGAGCTCAGACACGTCCCCGCCGTGGCGGGGCTGTCCGACCGATCCAAGGCCGACGAGATGGCGGACTACCTGGACCTGGCGCGAGAGGCGGGCTACGACGAGCCGGCCCTCCGCCGGATCGGGGAGGCACTGGCGATGCAGGCCTACATGCTCCGGTACGACGCGGGCCGGAGCCTGATATACGACCTCCTCGGATTGGACGGGGTCGATCCCCAGCGCCACGACGACGTCGTTTCCTTCCTGGCGGAGCGGGCCGAGCGGGAGGTGGACCACCAACTCGAGGCTGTCGAACCCCACGTGGAGCACGAGCGCCTGGCGAACGGGGCGCATCTCTACCGTCTGGACCTCGACGCCCACGCCCACCGGTTCACCTACCCTGCCCCGGGGAAGACGACCGGCGAGCTGCACGACAGGAAGGTCGAGGAGACCGGAGAGCCGGTCATCACCATCGGCTACGGCCCCGACTTCGCGGTGCTCAGAAGCGACGGCGTCCGCCTGGACATTCCCGATATGGTCACCCGGTTGAACGACGAGCTGCCGGGTGCCGGGGTGAGCGGTGGCGGCCACCTCGTCGTCGGGAGCATCCGATTCGTCCCCGGGATGCGCGACCCGGTACTCGACTCGCTCATCGAGAAGATGGCGGACGCGGAGATCGACGAGGAGCTGCGGAGCACGACGAAGCGGTAAACCGCTCCGCACCGGAGAGCCGTCCTGCTTCGGTTGGGGGCTGGCGAGAATCCAACACGGTCACGCACATGGTGGGCTCCTGCTACGTCACTCCCGTCGGACCCCCACCGGCTGATCCCCATCGTCTCGATCCTGTATCCCTGGTCCGACCGTCGACGGGGTTCCGGCATCGAACTCGAGCGTCCGACGGCCGAACAGGACAGTCAGGCCGATCGCCCCTGTGAGGGCTCCCACGAGTGCCCAGGGAATGCGCCAGGCCGCGCCCCGCCAGTCCGCCCGGAAGAGGCGGGTGTAGAACCGCGCGGCTTTCGGGTCCGAGAGGATGACGGCCACCTCCCGGTTCTCGAAGAGCGCGTTGCGGTTCCAGTTGATGCTTCCGACCACCACGGTGGTGTCATCGACAATCACCCCCTTCACGTGCACGTGCTCGAACCGGGACCGGGGCTCGATGAGCCGGACGCGAACCGGCAGTCCTTCGCGTCGAGCTGTCTTCCGGATACGCTCGGCGAGCCGTCGGTTGTCACGCTCGACGTACCACGCGGCCGAGAGAAGGAGCTTCACCGAGACTCCCCGTCTGGCGGCCTGGAGGGCGGCCGGGAGGAGGACACCGTCGCGGGAGACGGAGACTTGCTCGATCCGGATGGACCGCTCAGCCGAGGAGAGCAGGTCCTCGAGGGCCGACGCCGCGTTGTCCGGGGCGAGGATCACGGTGGCCCTGTCGGTGTCGGTGGTGACCGGGGTGAACCGCGCGGGGAAGGTGGCATTGTCCGGGGTTTCGTTCTGGGGATTGCTCGGTCGAACCTCCTTCCATTCGAGCCCGTCTATCCAGGTAGCGTCGTGGTGGAAAACCTGGGCGAGGTGGTCAGCCACGGTTTCGTTGCGGATGACGACGGCCCACCCCCGCGAACCGTGCCCACCCATGCCGCCAGGTTTCCAGTTCTCCGAGGAGATCAACGCGACGTCGTCGGAGACGAGGTACTTCGCGTGGTGGAAGTTATATCGAGCCCGCGGCCCGCCGAGCAGCCGGACCTGCACACCTGCCCCCGTCAGCTCGTCGAGGGAGCGAACCTCGGGGGTGGTGATTCCGCCGACAGGGCCGCCATCGAGGAGGACCTGGACGTCGACCCCACGGCGGTGCTTTTGGACAAGTGGGTCGATGTACTCCTGGCCCACGAAGGTATATCCCGCGAGGAGGAGGCGACGGTCGGCCGATCGAAGGAGACGCTCGACGGGGGCGTCCGCATCCGGGAGGGCGAAGATGGTCGTATTGACGTCGGTCACCGTGACGGGCTCGAAGGTGGACCGCCCGGGAGGTTCCCACCGGGTCCCATCGAAGCGCTCGGCCTCGGGCGCATCGGTGTACCGAAGCGAATCGACGGTCCGGTTTCCCTTGGTCAGGTTGACCTGCTCGCCACCGTTGCTCAGGCCCAGGAACGATGACAGCTGCAGGACGGTTCGCCCGCGCTGTAACCCGGGAATGGGGGGCCCGGCGGTGACGATGACCGGTCCAGACACGTTGACGGCGGGAAGGGGGACGCTGTCCTCTCCATCGTCGAGGGCGAATCCCTCGAGGGACTGGTTTCCCTCGACGTGAAGCAACACGAACTCGCCTGCGTCGCCGGCCGCTGCCGGGTTCGGGTAGACCGCCTGGATGGTCACGTTCCCCGACGTGGCGAGCAACGCGACGAGGGCGAGACGAGCCAGCACGGGAGTGGGTGGTCCGGTGATGGTATGTAAAGTCTCGCAACGGGGGATGGAAAAGGGAGCTATCGGATCCCGCTCCACGGTGGGTCCCACGAACGACCCGGTGGGTCCGTCCCAGTGCATTTTTAACCGGGGGCGCGGGCCTTACGGGTATGGCACGCCTGTCGGATACGCTTCGACTGGCCGGGGCCGCCCTGGGTGTCCTCGGGGCCGCGTTGCTCTTTCTCGAGTTCTTCCAGCTTCCGAGCTACATCCGCTACGAGACGGACTTCGAGAGCTACAGCGTCGACATCTCCCCGACCGAGGCGGACGAGTACACCTGGTTCGGCCGGATCGGCGCATTCCTCCTGGCGGTGGCGTTCGGTCTGCAGCTGGCTGCGGGGTTCCTGGGGTGATCACGGAACACACCCGAGGGACGACAGGGAGACGGACGGAACGAGTCGGTGCCTGTCCGTGACGTCGAAACGGTATCGGTTCGGGATGGGGGGACGGAAGCGGGAGAATCGACCGGGGATTATGCGGGCTGGACTGTCGCTTCCAGGGCTTGTTCTGCCTTCGTCGCCTCCACCTCGACCGGGTAGGCGGGGTCATCTGCGTACTCGGCCGCAACTTCGAGCGCCCGCTCGGTCCCGATCTGGTAGAGCGCCCACGCGGCACTGGCCCGCACCGTCGCTGTCTCCTCTGCATCGGCCAGGACCTCCGAGAGCGGCTCGATCGCCCGGGTATCGCCGATGAGGCCGAGCGAGCGGGCTGCCTGGCTGCGGGCCTTCTCGCTCTCGGCCATCAGCTGCTGGGCGACGGTCTCCGTGCTCTCCTCGCTGCCGATGGCGCCGACGGCCTTGAGTGCGGTCTTCTGGAGCTCGGGATCGCCCTCCGATTCGGCGTGACCGGACACGGCGTTCAACCCCGCCTCGTCCCCGATCTTGCCGATGGCGTCGATCGCGTTCAGATTCCGACGGTTGGCACGCTGGATGAGGGGCTGAAGCCCATCGGCGGAGCCCATCCCTTTGAGCGCGTCGATGCAGTGCCTGGCGATGAAGTCCGAGTCGCCCATCTTCTCCAGGAGGAGCACCGCCATCTCGGGCTCGTTGCGCGACTCCCACTCCTTGAGTGCGGACCACTCCGGCGGGAAGTCTTTGTGCTTGCTGCCCTCGAGTGGCTCATAGAACCCCTCGCGTTTGAGCTGCTCGCGGACCTCCAGGTCGTCCCATGCGGTGGCCGCCTCCACGGCGTCACTTGCCTCGGCGGTCGCGTCGAGCAGGTCCTGGATGACCGCCGCGTCGTCGTCGGGGTCCAGGTCGGCCGCCTCCACCGCTTCCACGACCTCGTCGAAGAGCGAGGCCAGCTCCTCCGGGTCGGGAACGGGGGTCCCGAAGTCACCCTCCACGAGGTCGGCCACGGCATCGAGATACTCCTCGACGCCCGGAACGAGTTCGTCCTCGCCCTCCGCTGCCCAGCGGGTGTTTGCGATCGTCCCCTTGACCGCTTCGACCTCGTCGATCACGTCCTCCGCGTAGGGACCGCGCTGTTCCTCCAGCGCGTCGCGGAGGTCGGCGAGGCGGTCCTCGAGGTCCTCCTTCGGGTCCGCGGGCTCCTCGTCCTCCTCCTCGGGTTCTTCGACCGGGATGTCGGCCTCCTCGAGGTCACCCTCGATGTCATCGAGCGTGGCTTCGACCTCGTCAAGGTCCGGCTCCGTCTCTGCCTCCTCGAGTGCCTGCGCTGCCCCGTCGAGGCGCTCTTCGAATTCGGCGACGTGCGGGTCGGCGGCCGTCTCGTCGGGAGCCTCCTCTGGCTCCTCGTCCCCGTCGTCCATATGCATCGGTTCCGGGAGAAATCCTATGAGCGTTTCCCTTCGCCCCGCCGGTAGACCCACGGCCCGAAGACCAGGTACGCGACCGCCCAGACGAGCAGCACCTTGGGGAAAAGCGAGTCGAAGGCCTGGGGAACGACGAGCGCAAACGTCTGGACACCCCCCATCACGAACGCATCGCGGACCCGGAGGTCCGGATACCGGACCGGCATGACCATCAGCACGGTGAACGCGGCGAGGGCGACGATGAGCGGCCCCGGCCCGAAGCCGGCGAGGGTGGCGACCGCGATGATGGTTCCCGCGAGGGTGGTCTGGACCCCCTCCGTCGAGTCGTCATCGACGTCAAGGGCCGTATATAGTGCGAGACGGACGGCCGCCATGGCCACATACGCCCCACCGAGGGCCACCAGACCGATACGAAGGGCTGGTGTCTCGAACCCAGGCGCCTCCCGAGCGGCCACGACCACGAGCATCGCTGGCGCGACGCCGAAGGAGGCGACGTCCGCGAGGGAATCGAGCATGGGGCCGATGCGTGTCCCGCCACGGACACGCGCCAGGATGCCGTCGAGGGCGTCGGCGATGGCCGCGAGGAGGATGAGCCTGGCGGCCAGTCCCACGTCCACCGTGGCGGCGACCACCGCGGCGAACCCCAGCGCAGCGTTCGCGGTGGTGACGAGGTCCGCCACCCCGAACGTCCCGACGAACCGCGGTCGCATACCGCGGACATCGACCACGGTGGCCTTACCTGTTTATACTTCCCCGTGGGGGCGGGAGTTCATGTTGGTGGGATGACGTGTGGCTCCCGGTGACGCCCCACGAAAATGCGTCCTACTCGTCGACGTCCGCGGCGGCCTCCTCCTCGGCGTGAACCTCCTCGGGGTGAGCCTCGAGGGTCGCCTTCTCGACCTCCACCCGTCGGAGCGGGTAGATGGTCTTGGCCTCGCTGTAGATGGCACTGGAGAGGCGGCCGTGGACGACGCTGTCCACGAACCCCTCGAATGTCCGCTCGCTCGCTGCCTCCTCCACCAACTCGACCATCGTCGCGCGGATGGCCTCCTTCTGGCTGCGGTCCGCCACCTTCGTCGTGAACGCGACGGGATGGACCTGGAGGCGGTAATCGTCGGTCGTCCTGACCGTGAGGACGGCCTTCACCTTCGAGGAGCCCCGGCGGACGAGGCTGCGCTTGTAATCGCGGGTGAGCTCGTGCTCTTTGAACTCCGTGTAGGCACTGTCGCTCCCCACGTCGGTGATCTGGAAGGTGAGCTTGACGTTGTTCTCGCCGGCGTCCGCTTCCAGGTCGCCCAGCGTGGTCTCGATGGTGCGGTCGATTGCCTGTTCCGGTTCCTCAGCGGGGGTCTGGCCGAGCTCCGCCCGGTCGAACTGCTCGGGCGCGAGCACGGTGTACCACCGCTTCTCCTGACTGCGCTTGGATACTGATCGTTCGCTCATGGGGTATCGGTCGTGTCCGTATTCGTGGTTCCTCGGAATGCTCGTGCGTGCTGTGCAACGGTCGTCGCCACCTGGAGGTTGACGACGTAGTCGTCGAGCGTGGAGCGGAGCCCCCCGCTCGTGTCGCGCCGGATCGTGGTCACCACCTGCTTCCCATCATCTGTCTGCTCGACACGGGTGTCCATCTCGGCCGTATTGTCGGGTCGGATAGTGGCGGCAACGAGATGGGGGTTCTCCACCGTCGTCCTGACGGTTGCCCGGCGCGAAGCGGCTCCGTCAGGTTCCCTCTCGGTCATCGCGAATCCCCCTGCGTCGCCGCGCCCCCTTGGGGCTCTTTCTCCTCGATGGATTCCAGTATCTCACTCGTGGGACGGTCGACGCTGGTCGCGGCGAGGTCGGGCCGGCCGCCGACTGTCGCCCTCCCCGTCGCCTCGGTCAGCTGTTCACGGGCACCGGCTTCCGTCGTGGCGAGGACGATCCGGTCATCGCGGCGGGCGAGGACACGCGGCCGGTCAGTTCCGAAGTCCCGGAGCAGGCGCGCCGTGGTCCAGGGATCGGCAGTCTCACCTTCGAATACCGCGATGGCGTCGTATTCCGTAAGCTCCGTGGTCTCCAGCTCTTGGTGGACGGCCCGATTGTGGCGTCGCCAAATCTCCAGGGCCTCGGTCACGTCTCCGTGCCCCAGGACCAGGCTCGTACCCCGGCCCGGATCGGTCCGGGAGAGCGACTCGAGGACGTCAGCGATTCCGCCGACGGTGCGGAATCCACTCGCGACGAAACTCGATTGCGCTGATCCTCGCTGGGAGGTAGCGGGGATCACTAATGGAGCGATTGCTCGCCCGATGGCCTCGGCGGCCCGCGTCCCACCAGGTGCCGCGGTCGCGGAGACGGCAACGGCTGACGCCAGCCGGCGTCGGTCTTCCGCTGGAAGATCCTCGGGAAGAGCAAGTCGCTCGAGGAAGGCGGCGGTCGCGTCCTCGCTCCCGGAGAACTCCCCGTGGACCAGGCCCGTGTGAACCAGACCGTCCGTGGGATCATCGACTGGAATCGCCAGCCCCGGTCGGGTTTCGACCCCCAGGTCCTTCGCTTCGGAGAGGGGCGGGCCGCCCGGGACGGAGCCGGCCGCGACGGCACCAGCGAGCGCCAGGATCGGGTCCGGCTCCGCTCCCAGCGCTGTCGCGATCTCGTGAGCAGTCGTGGCGAGTGGTGGCCGTGAAACCGAAAGCGCTCCTGGTCCGGAGTGCTCACCGTCGGCCCCGAGTCCGAGGCCGATGACCGTTCCCTCCGCCTGTGAGAGACGCTCTTCGCCGCGCTGCGGCCGGTCTTCGATCGAGAGCTGGAGTGGAACCTCCACGTGGTGGAGGGCCTTCCCCAGGATGCCCGCCGCGGCCAACGAATCGCCGTCGGCGTGTCCCACGACGTGGACGAAGTCGGCGCTGGCGAGGCGCTCTGCGATCGCCTCGGGGCTCGACGGGGCTGCGGTGGACCGGCCGGTGGTCGCCATCTATGCGTCGACGAGCTCCTTCGCGTTCTCGTACGTGTACTCGAAGTCCTCCTCGAGCTCGTCACCGCGATAGTAATCGGCGAGGCGTCGGATCTTGGACTCCACGTTCTGCAGCGCCCGTTTGTTCTGGTGGTCCTGTGGGTTCTCGTCCATGTGCTCGTTGAGGCGGACGGCCTGCTCAAGGAGGTTGCGGAGGTCTTCGGGGATCTCGGGTTCGGCGTCGTACTCCTCGAGGATCTCGGTCACCTTCTTTCCCGTGGCCGCCTTCACGTCCGGGACCGGCGTGCCCTGCACGCCCTCGTCCCGGAGCGTGAGCCCGATCTGTGAGGGATCCTGGCCCTGCTCGGCCAGCTCGACGATCCGCTCCTCGATGGCCTCCGGCTCGACGTCGCTCCACTCCGGTGGGTCGTCTGTCGCCGGTCGGTCCGATCCGGACTGTCCCCGGCGACGCGTGTGCATTCGTGCCATGGGTGGATGATTGGAACGGCACGGACCGCAGGATAGCGTCTCGGCACGCGAGTGCCGCACTACCGCAATCCCAAGTCCCCGGGGGGACGAGTCAGACTTGCGGTCGTGCTGTTCCCTATCGAAGATGCAGGACAGGTGCCCGGTAAAGGGTTTCGCTCTGTCGATCGGGTAGAACGCCCGGGGTATCCAGGGGCCCGATTCCGCCGAGATCCGCCGCACTTCGAGAATACCTGTTGGACAGAACGACCGCGGCCCAACCCGATTCACGTCGAGGAGGGGTCCCCGCCTTGTTACCTGCGGGTGAAACCGTGCTCGTATCGGGACGATCACCGGTCCGATTCCCGGATGGTTTCCCTCGGAAGATGTCACGGCCAATACGTTTAACATCCAGTGAACAGTCGCCCCACTGTGGTAGAAATGTCAACAGACAATATTGAAGGATACGTCACGCGGGCGGCGGAGGCCTTCAACGAGCAGGACCCCGACGCGTTCGTGTCCGAGTTCACCCAAGATGGGACCTTTCTGGACCCCCTTCAGGAGGAAGAGCTCTCCCGCGAGGAGCTCCGGGAGTACTTCGTGGCGGTGTACGAGGCCTTCCCCGACGTTCGCGCAGATATTCACCGGGTCGCCGTCGAAGAGGGGGAGTTCGGTGTCGAATGGACGATGTACGGGACGCACGAGGGGTCATTCGAGGGGCTTCCCCCTACCGGCAATCGATTCGAGATCTCCGGGGCATCGGTCGGGAGCGTCTCGGAGGACGGGATTACGTTCTGGCGGGATTACTGGGACTCACGGGAGTTCCTCGACCAGCTCGGATTGACCTTCCCCGAAGTGCTCACGCATCTCCCAAAACTCGCCTACGCCCGGGTCCGGGCGGGTGAGTGACCGGCCACTCATAGTGCCGTCCTCGGGTCCGGCGGCAATCGGCCGCTTCAGATGCCCACATGTGATTGTCCGGTCTCCCCGGAGGCGGGACACGAGAGGGACCCAAATGCTCGGCGTGGGAACGCAATATTCGTCCAGGACATCAACGCCCGGGATTCTGCTAACCCGAAAACTGCCTCGCGATGGCCAGTCGGAATGTGCCGATCACGACCCGATCGGCGAACCAGGTGAAAATCGAATAGAGGAGCCCATATCCAACGACGGTGGCCACGCCCGCGGCGGAAATCGGCGGGGGTTGACGGTCCTCCATCACCCAGATGAACGTTGCCAGGAGGTCTTGGAGCTGTTCGACGAACATGGGATATCCGATCCAGACGAGGATGCCAGCCAGGAGCACGCCCCCACCATCCAACGTGGTCAACCTGGGGTTCACCTCCTCGGTGAGAACCGTCCGCGCCCCCTCGCGAGTGCCGAACTGTCTGGGATTGGCGTCGAGCTGGACGCGGACCTGCTCAACGACAGTGAGAAACAGGATGAACCAGAGGAGTGTGGCCGCGGCGAAGCGGATGGCCGACGCGTCGAAGCCCTCGATGATGACTGAAAGTTCGCGGGCGAGGATTGGGGTGGTCGCCCGGACGACGAGGTAGAAGAGGAGATACCCGAGGAGCGCATCGATCAGGCCGTATTCAGGGAGCACGATACGGATCTCTTCCCCGGACCTGTCTGCAGGGACCATGGTTGTGGGTGGGATTGCTCGTGGCTTTACTGTTGTCAGTTTGATTCGTCTGGGGTACAGATCCGTAGGGGAGAAGGTGTCGCTCGTAGAAGAGAACGGAAGCGAGAACGAGAGATCGGGGAAACGAGAGTGACACGGAGTGAACATTCCCAACTGTGAGGTCGGACATGGTATCCCCTGGCTTCGGTATCTGAACGTGGAAATCGGCCATCCCACATGAACCGACGGACCTGGTATTGGACCATTTGTGGTTCGTTATGACCTCGAGCCGGGGCGCCCGACAGCCAGGTAGTCGGAAAGCGAGCTGGGTGAGAGGTCGGTTGGGTCGGCCTGCAAGCGGTACTCCTTGAGGAGGACCACGGGTTGCAGCAGATCTGATCTATGGGGGCCCGGGAATCTGGTTGATCGTCCTCGCGTTGTCGCCGTCCTTTCGGGAATACGTCGCAGGGTAAGGGGTTACCCGACGATTTTCGGCCATGTAATTTCGGGGGGTGAAACAGGAAGCCCTCATCGTTCGCCAGAGAGCTTCGATCGAGGGGCTCCGTCCAACATGGATGGCGCCGCGGATCGGTTCGGCTCTCCTCCTTCGTGGGGTTCTGAACCCCATTTCCCTCCGAGCGAGCGATGGATCCTGGAGCGATGTCTTCTCCCGATTGGCAATGCTATCAGGGGGATACGGCGGCCCCTTCCTGGGGGTTTCGGACCGGGTCAATCCCTGCTCCCTCGAGCGAATCGAGGGGTTTATGACTCGACCCGTGTTATCCACTCCTGCGTCGCGGGCTCGTAGATCAGTGGTAGATCCCTTGGCATGGGAGAGGCCCCGGGTTCAAATCCCGGCGAGTCCATCTCGCTTCCTCCGTCGTGTACGATTTTCGCAGAGTTGCCGTAGAAGCGCTGTAGCCGTCGATATCGGCAGAATCGATTCTCAAACAGGTCCCTCGGCAACGAGAATTCCCTTGGTTCCGAGTGGCGGGTCGCCGCCATCGGGCGATCACTTCAGGGAGCGGAGGTGGTCGTCACGAGTACGGAATCGCCCGACAGCGGCGACTACATCGGGGTGTGTCGGTTCTGTGGGTCACCGATCTACCGACCGGGGGAGGCCTGCCCGGCGCACCGCGGGTGAATCACGAGCCTTTCCCGGACAGTGCGCAAAGCGAAGAAGGGAAGGAACCGGTTAGCAGACTGACCGGTTACGTCCACCGCCGGAGCGCCAGCAATGCCGCCGCGACCAGCGCGATCAGCGCAACCCCGATACCCAGGCCGGGCGTGGTGGTTGTGGTGGTTGTCGTCTCGGTCGGCGTTTGTGTCGGCGTCTCAGTGGGGGTTGCCGTCTCCGTTGGGGTCGGCGTGATCGTCGTCTTGGCCTGCTGGGCCTCCTCCAGCTGCTGGTTCAGCTGCTCGACCTGCTGCTTGTAGGCCATCGACTTCACCTTGTCGAACTTCTGGATGGCACCGGTGAGACGCTGGGTGGCCATCTCGGGGTTGTGGAGGCCGGTGCCGGCGGCCTCGACGAAGTTCAGCCAGAACGTGCCCTGCTGGAGGGTGTCCATGATGGCGGTGTTGTTGGTCAGCCCGTACTGGTGGACGGTCTGGTTCGCCTCCATCCTGAGCGAGGAGGCGACGTCGAGCTGGTGCTGCACGACGCTCCGTTGGGCCTCGATGGTCGCCTCCAGGCTCTGGTGACAGCTCGAGCACTGCTTGTAGTTGTCAGTCCACGGCTGGAGGCGGTCCGACATCAGGGCCGTGGTGTTCACCTCGAACGAGTGTCCGGTGTGCCTGGCGATCCCCTCCGTGGTGGAGAAGTTGCCCGGGGGCCTGGCCTGGAAGGGCATGTGACAGGAGTAACACTCGAGCTCCATGTGGCTCCCCGAGCCGTTGTAGAACTTCGACCGGCTGTACATCTCCCACATCGAGTGGTGGACCTCCGTGTGGTTGCCGGCCTGCAGCTTGCTTCCGAGCTCCGCGTTGTGACACTGCGCACAGAGCTTGCTGCCGTCCTCGAAGTTGCCACGGAGTGGGTCCTCAGCCGTGACGCTGTGGGGCTCGTGACAGACCACACAGGTGATCCGCCACTCCGTCACGTTCTCCGGGTTGGGCTGGGCGTCGTGGGCATACTCGTAGACGCCGGGTGCCTTCTCGATGTTGGCGAAGACACCCTCGTGGGTTCCGTGACACTCCGTGCACTCACGGCCGTAGCTCGGCATCGGCTTCGAGTGAGACACCATCGAGCTGTTCCACCCCGGATCCTCGGTCTCGTTCCACTCGCCGTACTCGGGGTGCCACTTATTTACGTGGGTAACTCCCGAGTCCTTGCCGTCGGGGATGACCTTCTTGTTCGCGTAGCCGTGACACCCGGACTGCGCGCAGGTGTTCTCCGGCGCCATCGAGACCCCCGGGTTCTGGTTCCCGTGTGGACCCTCGCGGAAGTGCATGAACCAGGTGTCCTCGGGGGCCTGGTGACACGCCGTGCACTCCACGTTGGCGTGGGTGTCCGTCTCTTCGGAGTGGATCGAGTTCTGGAACTGTTGTGCCGTCTCCTCGTGACACGTCTTGCACGTCTCCGTCTTGTCCTGTGGCCAGAGCGATTGCGGCTTGCCCGTGTGACAGGCATCACAGTTGATCTGCTGTGCGTTCTGATTCACGTCAAACGACGGTGTTGTCCCGTTCTCCGCTGCGAACCCCAGATCCGCAGCGACCGGAAGCGCCGCGACTCCCACCGCCGCGAGCATGATGACCAGGAAGAGTCCTGCCCGTTTGGCCATATCTGTACAGTTCTAAAATTCCGTATCACTATGAAGGTGGAATCAACATAAAATGGGTCTTTAAATCAAATCGGGTAAGGCCTATGATAAAAGCCCCCATTGGCGGCCCGATCGATGCAGCGACGGACCACTATTCCGCGGGCACCACTTGCTCGCTCCCGCACTCGGGACACACCTTTCGATCGGCGTACAAATGCGCCTCGCAGGCCTCACACCGATGGGTGGCCGCCGTTTCGGACGCCGCCATCGCCCCCTGTTTCAGCTCTTCCACCGCCCGACCGAGACGATTGAACAATCCCATTATATATTGATGGATCTGTGGCCCCATAAACGGTCGCCATACCCAAATAGCCAGTTCGAATGAGCTGGGGTGGAGCAAGCTCGGGTGGATTTCAGGCCTGTTCCTCTATGATATCCCACAATTCGCGAAGCCGGTTCGGAACGACGCTTCACTCTCGGGAAGGACGATCTCGTGAGTGGATACCAGCTCGTGGGAGGAAATCATCTCGTGAGTGGATACCA
>JBDGRH010000009.1:0-8405 GCA_042218225.1 Halodesulfurarchaeum sp.
TCCACGCAGGACGGGTGCGTGCAGTGATTGCAGATCCGGGGGAGGTAGAAGTAATACGAGTTGGGATGCTGGCCTGCGCCCTGGTCCTCGTCCCAGTTCGGTCCCCACTCCGGCGACTCTCCCTCGGGACGAAGGGTCGCATCCTCCGGGGAGAAGAGCGCCTCCTCGTAGTTGAACTCCCAGGGCCGTCCGTACTCCTCCATGGAGGGTATCTGGCCCACCTCACGCTGGGCGTGCTCGGCGGACTGCCAGCCGCCCCCCATGCCCTCCCAGTCGCGCGGATAGCCATCCCCCGGGCGGGTCTCGACGTTGTTCCAGTACATGTAGTCCTTCCCGTCGCCCTCCGTCCAGGTCGTCTTGCAGCCCACGGTACAGGTCTGACACCCGATGCACTTGTTGAGGTCCATCACCATCGCGACCTGATGGTCGATGCCCTCCGCGAGGTCGGGTGCAGACATCACTGCTCACCCCCCTCGACCGGCTCGATGGCGACCCGCTCGTCGCTGTTCACGCCGGTCGGACCCCAGAAGTTGGGGAAGAAGTGGAGGTGCTCCCCGGAGTCCTCGGGGTACTGGATGAGCTGGGTGGGCTTGAGCTGCATCGAGGTCAGGCTGTTGAAGTTCCCGTCACCGGGGAACTGGTAGTCCTCCCAGGAGAAGTTGAGCCGGACGGCGCCCCGCTCGCTGGAGGGATAGATCTTGGCCATGACCTCGAGCTCGTGGAGGTCATTGTACACCCGGACGGTATCGCCGTCCTCGATCCCCCGGGCCTCGGCATCGTCCGGGTGGATATACAGGACCGGTTCGCCCCGGTTGAGGCGGAGCATGTACTTGTCATCCCGCCAGGTCGAGTGGATGGACCAGCGTCCGTGGGGTGTCAGGTACCGGAGGGGGTACTCGTCGGCCTGGTCCTCGAGGATGGGCTCCTTGAACGTCGGGAGTTCCTCGTCCATCTCGAGGAACCAGTCGTGGTCGATGTAGTACTGCTGGCGCCCGGTGAGGGTCGGCCAGGGGTTTTTCTCCTGGACGTAGTCCTTCCAGGGGGCGTACGCGGTGTCCTCTTCGATCGGCGACGTCCAGTGCCCCCCGTTCTTCTTGAAACGGCGAGGTTGCTCTATGATATCCTCGAAGGAAATGCCCTCCTCGCCCTCCGGATTGGTCTCCGCGGAGTGCTCCAGGATGAACTCCGCCGCGGCCCGGTCGTCGGCGAGGGCACCCGGTTCGTCCTCGATCCAGTCCCGGACGTAGTCGTCGTGGACGGACTGGAGGTCGATCTCCCGGTCGAAGGAGCGATCCGGGATCGGGCCGATGCCCCGCTTTTTGGCCAACTCCTGGATCCGCTCGGCGACGAGGCGGAAGATCTCCCAGTCCGGCTTGGCCTCCCCCAGCGGTTCGACGGCGGGGGTGAACGGATGCACGAAGGTGTGCATGTCGGTCATGGACAGGTCGTGCTTCTCGTAGTGAGAGGCGGCCGGGAGCACGATATCCGCGTGCTTGGCCGTGGTGTCCATCCGGAAGTTCACGTCCACGACGAGGTCGAGCTTCGGCCAGAGGTTCTCGCGGACGAACGTATTGCCCTTTGCCTGATTGAAATAGTTGCCCCGCCACACGAAGAATACGCTCGGATCCGGGCGCGTCCCGTCCTCGCGCGCTTCGGGGTACATGGGCATCCAGTCCTTCTCGATTGACTCCTCGATCCATCGCCGCATCTCGGGCTGTTGGTCGAGAATCCCGGAGTGATAGTACGTCCACAGGGTGGTGGGAACCCCCCGGACGCTTCTGGTCGGGAACGAGAGGTAATTCCATCCGTGGACCGTCCAGATCTTCTCCTGGCCCACGTAGTGATCGACGCCGGTGCCATTGCGACCGATGTGCCCGGTGAGCGTCACCAGCAACTGGATGGCGCGGTTCCCGAGATCGTTGTGGTACCAGTCGTTGACGCCCTTGCCGTGGATGATCTTTCCGCGCTCCGCCTCGGCGAACTCGCGGGCGATGCGCTGCATTGTCTCCGTGCCCACGCCGGTCACGTCGTAGACGTGCTCGGGGGTGTACTCGGCAAGCCGGTCCCGGAGACGTTCCCAGACCGATTGGACCGCGACGGGACCATCCGTCGTCTCCACGGTGGTATCGACCGAGAGGGCAGGATTGAAGTCGAGCGCGATGCTCTTCTCGGGGTCGTACTTCCCGCTTCGCTTCCCCAGGGACCCGGGTGCTGCCCGGAGGGTTCCCCCGGGGCCCTGCATGACCATGACCTTCTCGTTCCCATCGAGGCCGGGCACCTCGCTCGCCCGGAGGAACTTGCCGGTGTCCTCCCGGACCAAAAGCGGCATGTCGGATTGCTCTTTCAAATGTGCCTCGTCGTACAGGCCCTCCTCGACGATGGTCCTGGCCATCCCGAGGGCGAGGGCCGCGTCCGTTCCCGGGTCCGGGGCGATCCACTCGTCCGTGTGGATGGCCGTCTGGGAGTAATCCGTGAACACCCCGACGGTCTTCGCCCCCTCGTAGCGGGCCTCGAGGAACATCTTGGCGTCGGGGATGCGGGTGACGTCGATGTTCGAGCCCCACGCGATGAGGTAATCGCTGTTGTACCAGTCGGCGCTCTCGGCGTTGTCGGTCTGGAACCCCCAGGTGATCGGCTGTCCCGGCGGCAGGTCGGAGTACCAGTCGTAGAAGGAGTGACTCACGCCCCCGAGGAGGTTCACCAGCCGGGATCCGGACGCGAAGGAGACCGGGCTCATCGCCGGGATGGGGGTGAAGCCGCTGATCGCGTCGTAGCGGCCGTCGGTCACGGTGTCGATCACCTGCTCGGCGATCTCGGAGAGCGCCTCGTCCCAGGAGATCCGCTTCCACTTCCCCTCCCCCCGCTCGCCGACGCGCTTGAGGGGGTATTTCACCCGCTGGGCGCCGTGGACATAGTCCTTGTAGCAGGCGCCCTTGTTGCATCCCCGCGGGTTGAGATCGGGAAGGTCCTGGTTGATCCGGGGGTAATCCCCGGCCTGTTCCTCCCGCCAGACCTGTCCGTCGCGGACGAAGACCTCCCAGGAGCACGAGCCGGTGCAGTTCACGCTATGGGTGGACCGAGAGATGGAATCCCAGTCCCATTGCTCGCGATAGAGGTCCTCCCAGTCGCGGTACGGATAGTCGCCGATGGGGTCATCGACGACCTGCAGGCGGTTCATCGCCGTTTCCTGTGCGGCCACGCCGGCGCCCGAGGCGCCGACGGCAGTCGCGACACCGAGCCCCTTGAGGAAATCCCGGCGGCGCTGGTCGACGCCCTGGCGCTGGTCTGCGTTCTCGCGCTGGTCTGCGTCCTGGCGCTGGTCTGCGTCCTCGCGCTGTGTCGTATCGTTGCTCATTCGGTTTCCTCCGTGATGAAGACGGTGCAGACCCCGAGGAACCCGCCCGCGAGGGCGAGTCCGAGACCCGGGGCCGACCCGATTCCGATCTCGAGGGCGGCGGCCACGAGGACCACTCCCGCGAGTTTCGTCAGGGGGTCGATCCAATCGACGGGGAGCGAGCGCCGGGTGAGCCGCTCACGCATCCTCCCCACCTCCGTCATACCCGCTGGCGAGCAGGTAGGTGATCGCGGCGGCGACGACCGGGCCGGCGACGACGAGAACGGCGAGTGCCGGCGTCACGACGCCCGTGCTCGTTCCCAGGATGCTGGCCAGGAGGTTGTTCATCCCCGCGATCGAGGCGCTCATCACCAGCACGACCGCCCCGACCCCCACGGCGGTCTGCCAGGGTCGCTCCAGGGGGTGGATGGTGAAGTGGCCGGGCTCCTCGTACCGATCGATGAAGGGCCAGACGAGGATCCCGAGGAAGACGACCCCCGGCAGGAGCACGCCGCCGATGAACTCCGTGCTCACGTGGATTCCGGCGAGGGTGAACCCCAGCCCCGACGGGATGAGCTTGAGGAACCCGTATAGCCACATGAGGAACCAATCCGGCATCACCAGGGCCGGCGTCGTGGCCGGATTGCTCGGACCGTACTCGGCCACGTTGTGCGCCGGCAGGAGGCCGGCCAGGAGTGACAGCGTGGCCGCAGTCAGGAAGAACACGACAGCGCTCACGGCTGCCTGGTTGGGGAACGCGGGCAGGCCTATGACGACCGAATCGTCGTCCGCGTCGACGCCGGCCACCTCGGCCTCCGTCTGCGACCTGGGTGCCTCCGTGTGCTTCTGGCGGACGAGGATGAACATGTGGACGGCCAGGAGGGTGGCGATGGCTGCCGGGAGGAGCATCACGTGGATGAAGTATAACCGGGGGATGGTGCCGGAGGTCGGGAACTCTCCCGCGAAGACCAGCTTCGCCACGAAGTCCCCGACGAGGGGCACCGAGCGGGCGACGTTGTACCCGATCCCCGTCGCCGTGGTGGCGAACTCGTCGAAGGGGAGTGAGTACCCCGTGTAGCTGGCGAACATGGCAAGCAGCGCCAGGAGGACCCCGATCACCCAGTTCGGCTCCCGGGGGTTGCGGTATGCTCCGGTGAAGAAGACCCGGAGCATGTGCAGTCCCAGCGAGGCGATGAAGAGATGGGCCGCCCAGTGATGCATCCGGCGGAGGAACATCCCGTACGGGATGTCGTAGGTGATGTGCAGGACGCTGACGTACGCGGCCGGCATCTCCTCGCCCTGGTACATGGCCACGCTCCCCTGGTATGCGACGTCCGTCGAGCTCGGCTCGTAGAAGGCGCCCAGGAAGATCCCGGTCGTGGCCAACAGCCCGAAGCAGAAGAGGGCGATCTCCCCGAGGAGGAAGGAGTCCTCCGCCGGGAAGGCCTTGCCGAAGAGGCCCCGGTCCTGCTCCAGGTCGAGCCGCGCGGCCAGCCACGCGATGGCTCCCATCTCACCCACCTCCTGGACCGACCGGCCCCTCGAAGTTCCCGGTGGCGATCAGATACCCGTCACTCGAGAGGGTGATCGGCAGCTGCGGGAGCGCCCTCGGTGGGGGTCCGCCCACGACCTCCGCGCCCTGCGTGGCGTCGTACTTCCCGTAATGACAGGGGCAGATCAGCGTCCCGTCCTCCGCCTCGGAGACCATACATCCCGCGTGGGTGCAGACCTTCGAGTAGGCAGCATACCCCCCGACCGTGAAGGCGAGCTTGGTGGGCGGTGCGTAGGCCGTCTCGGGGAAGCGAACCAGGAGCGTCGGTGCGTTGTCGACGCCCGGATGCGTCTCGGGAAAGACGGTCATCCGCTCCCCGTAAGCGAGCGCTCCCTCCGTGATGCGGTTCCCCTCGTCGTCGACGAGGTAGGTCCCGTCGGTGTACACGGGACCGGTGTACTTCCGCTCGAAGACCCTCGTCAGCCCCGCGAGGGGAGCTGACAGGCTGGCCACCGCGGTGAGGCCGCCCACCGTGGCGAGCCCCTTGGCTACATCTCGGCGCTCCAGGGTGGGAAGCCACCCTGGCTGCCGGTCGGATGTTTCCTCGGGTTCGTCGGCTCTGTCTGGTCGATTTGGTTCTTCAGGTGCCATGCTGTCGCTCCTCCGCCACCTCGGTGTGGGGGATGAACCAGGCGTAATACGCGACGGTGAGCGCGGCCAGTGAGAGGAACATTCCGGCGGCGTAGATGCCGAAGTACTGCGTCCGGGCCAGCGTGAGATACTCCCCGATGAAGAGGGCGGCGAAGATGATCGAGAGGACGGTGAACCCCCCCATCACCACCAGCCCCTCGCTCGTCGCTGGAGCCTCGACGAACCTGGCGATCCATCGGTGCTCCGTCTCGAGCCACGCCGGGCCGCCGCCGTCGGCGATGGCCCGCCCCCTGGCGGCAGGTCGAACCGCCCGCACCATGAAGCGGTGGGCGAACGCGATGAGCCCGAGAAGGGCGAACAGCGCCACCCAGACGATGACACCCACCTGACTCGGCGAGAGCTTGTTCGGGGTGTCGATCACCTCCTGCAGCGGCCGCATGTCGGTGACGGTCTGGTCGATGGCAACCTCCTCGGTGGGGGCCTCGCCGTGGAGCGCGACGAACCACATGGGACCCAGGACCGCGGCGACCACCAGGAGGATGCCGAGTGTGCGTCGGTGCATGTGGAGTGTCTCAGGTCGACGGTCCGCGTCTGCAAGGCGTTCGAGTGGCTGTTCCCCGGCCCGCCCGTTGCGGGCGCCTCGTCTCTGTTGACCGGGCCGAACCCGGCGGCTGTGGGTGCAATGCGCTCACACGTCCATTCTAGAAGCAGCCGCGACCCTATCCCTGGCTCTGCATATTACAGGGCTTTATATAATGGGGGAAACGGGTGCCGGACGCTCGGGGCCGGGAGTCATCCACGAAGCTCGCCGGCCAGGCTCCGGACGAGTTTCGACTCGACCGCGTTCAGCCGCTGTGAAAGGGCGGAGCGGGTGATCCCCAGCTGCTCCGAGAGGTCCCCGAGTGACGCCTCCCGCGGCCGGCGGTAATACCCCATCTCCACCGCGGTCCGGACAGCCTCCCGCTGCTTTTGAGTCAACGAGATCTCCGATCCGATACCGGTCTCGACCGACGGGCACTCCTCGCCTCGGTTCGGAGCGGAGAGCCGGCGGAGGCTGATCCCCGTCGCTCGATCCTCCACCTCCTCCAGGATTCCCGAGAGGACCTCCCGGTCCTGCAGGTAGGCGCCGATGATGATCGCCCCACCCTCCACGGAGAGGAGCTCGGGTGTGCAACCATTCCCGCAGAAGGCGGGACAGACACAGCGATCGTCGATATCGGTCGTGAACGCCGAGACGTCGTCTTCGTCGCCGTTCCGGTCGAGGGTCAAGTGACACTCCTCTCCGACGAGCTGGATCGTGCCTCCCCGCTCACCCGAGTGCACGTCGGCGACCGGACACGGGGAATCGGCTGAGGGATGGAGCTCGAACTCGACCCAGAGCGATGGCGACCCGCTACTCGGCATCCGGGGGCGGGCATCGTCCGGTGCCAGTGGTCGCGCTCCCATCGTTCTAGTCTGGATCTAGCGGTTCTTCATAGAAAACCCTTCAACCGCTCTCAGTCCCCCGAAACCTGGCCGAATATGTTCGGTTCACGGTATCAATTGACAAGGGAGCCGCCCTTCCGGCCGGGCCCTCGTTCGGGACGATCCGACCCTCCCGGTAAACCGAATCCCGTCAATGGAGACTTCCACCAACACCGACCCAATCGTTGGTTCGCGACACCCTGGGGCGGAGGGCGTCCGGTTAGCCAGCATAGGCCGGAAGCGTGACAGTTACGGCCGTTCCGTCCGGGTCCCGGTCGTCGATCGTCAGGTCCCCGCCGGAGGCTTCGATGACCCACTTGGCCACCCAGAGGCCCAGGCCACTTGTATGCTCCATCGCGGTCTCCTCGCCCTGCTCGAGCACCTCGATCTCCGACGCCGGCACACCCGGTCCGTCGTCCTCGATGACGAGACGAACGCTCGCTCCGGTGAGCCTCCCCTCCACGCGGACCCAGGGGTTCTCCCCATTGTGCTCGAGGCCGTTCCGGACGAGGTGCTCGATGGCCTCGCCGAGCATGGGGGAGGACTGCGTCACGGCGTGTGCCGGGAGGTCGGTCTCGATCGTCGCGTGGGGAAACTCCTCTCGAAGGGACTCGACCGATTCCCGGATCACCAGGGAGAGGTCGAAGGCCCGCCGCTCCGCACGCATGTCGCTCAGGTAATCCTCGATGCGCCGCGCCTGTTCGGAGAGCTCGTGCAGCCCATCCGCCTGGTCCCGGATGATCCGGGCGGCCTCGTCGGGGTCGGCGTCGCCCCGGAGGAGCTGGTTCGCGTGTCCCTTGATGATCGTCACGTTGGTCCGGATGTCGTGTCTGAGGACGCGGTTGAGAACCGAGAGGCGGGTGCTCAGGTTCTGTGCCCGCTCGCGCTCGACGGCCAGTCGCTCCGATGCCTCGCGCTGTTTCGCGTCGTACACGCCCACGACCAGCCCGCCGATTGCGCCGTACGTCCCGACATCGCCGATGAGGAAGACCAGGTTCGCCACGGCGCGTCCCTCCGCGATCTGCGACATGGCGATGAGGAGCCCGGAGAGCCCGGTCACAACGGTCCCGATGAGACACCAGGTCCCGATCCGGAGGGGCGAGCCCTCGAGACTCCCCGTGGCGAGGAGGGCGGCGACGACGAACAGGCCGAGCGAGAGCGCCAGGGGGATGGTGATGCCGAAGAGCATCGCCTGGAGACTCTGGAGGGGCTGGATCGCGTGATGGACGTGGACGGAGGTGAAATACCCGGCCACGCCAGTCACCAGTCCGGCCCCGGCGGCCCGTCGCCAGTCCGCCGCTCCCGACATTGTATGCATCGCTCCATCTCCCACCGTGGTAACTGTTACTCCTCATTCGGCCGGTAGAGCGCCCATATCCCCGACAGACGTCTGACAGAACGGAACGGGCGACAGAACGGAACGGGCGACAGAACGGAACGGGCGACAGAACGGAACGGGCGACA
>JBDGRH010000009.1:8505-21585 GCA_042218225.1 Halodesulfurarchaeum sp.
GAACCGATCTTGGTATCGCGCAGGGAGGTATCGGGCCGGGTATCAGCCAGCCCCAACCATCCCTCCGGTCGCGGAGCGATTCCAGAAGATTGTCCGGAAGGCGAATACGGAGACGAAGACGGAGATGACCGAGAGGATGACGAAGGCGTCGTAGAGCGCCGGTTGGATGATGCCTCGCTCCAGGCCGATCTCCGCCGCCGCCACGCTGATGCTCAGGCGGCCGGGCATCGCAGCGGCGAGGAGGAAGGTCGTTCGTCTCGGGAGGTCGGTGAGAGCACCGCCGATGAGGGCCCCGATCGCCTTCGATCCAAGGCCCAAGAGGACGACCGTGGCGATGAGTAAGGCGTCTGCTTGAAAGAGCGAGGTGACGTGGAAGTTCATCCCGACGTAGAAGAAGAACACCGGAGCCCCGAGGTCGATAACCGGCTTCATCGACCGCTCGATCTCGTGACCCTCGTGCGTGATCGTGGCGATTAGGAGACCGGCGAAGAACGCCCCCAGGATGGCGTGGATCCCGAGGTGGTCGAGTATCAGCGCCAGGCCCACCATCAGGAACATGCCGATCTTCGCAGGTTCATTGACGATCCCCTCCCGGAGGGTATTGGAGATGTGGGGTTCGAGGACGAAGGGAACGATGAAAAAGAGAACAACGAGAGCCACGGTGACCACGCCTGCCCCCAGGAGAGGGGCCGAGGAGGTACCGAGCGTGATGCCATAGGCCAATGCAGCGACGGAGAGGAGGTCATTGAGGACGACCACGGCCAGGATCACCTGGCCTCGATCGGTCCCGAGCAGATCGAAGTCCTCGAGAAGCGGGTAGATCAGCCCCAGCGAGGTGGTCGAGACGGTAACCCCCGTGAGAAACGAGGCGAAAACCGACAGGCCGAGCGAGCTTGCGAGGGCGAACCCGGATCCGAAGGGCAGGAGGAAGGTGAACGCGGCAAGTGTCCCGATCCGGCCCGGATTCCGGCGGATCACGTCGGGGTCGAGCTCTAGTCCAGCATCGAACATGATCAGCAACAGGCCGAGCGCCGCCAAACTCACGAAGAATCCGAATCCGGGCGAATCGCTCGTGATGATACCAAGGCCCGCGCCGAACACCATCCCGGCGAGGATTTCGACAGCCAACACCGGGATGTCCCACCGGCGGAGAAAGCTGAACCCGAGGCTGGTCCCATACACGATTGCCAGCGCAAAGATGAAATCGAACGTGAAGTGGGCCATTCGACTCCCAGATGGTATTTCCCGGAACAGATGAAAGGGTTCGGGTTCCGGACAACGGTGCGGAGTGGGGAACGGGACGCTTCTACACGACGTCCGCGACGTGCTCGGCGACTTCCTCGGGCGTCCGGCCGACTGGGACACCGGCGTTGTTGAGCGCCTCGATCTTGCTCTCGGCGGTCCCTGTCCCGGAACCCGAGACGATCGCCCCGGCGTGACCCATCCGCTTCCCGGGCGGGGCCGTCCGACCGGCGATGAACCCGACGACCGGCGTGTCCATCTCCGCGGCGATGTACTCCGCGGCCTCCTCCTCGTCCTCGCCGCCGATCTCCCCGGTCAGCACCACGGCCTTCGTGTCGGGGTCAGCCTCGAACAGCTCGAGGGCGTCGATGAAGTCCGTGCCGATGATGGGATCGCCACCGATCCCGATGGCGGTGGTCTGCCCGAGCCCTTCGCTCGTCAGGTTATCGACGATCTGGTAGGTGAGCGTCCCCGACCGCGAGATCAGCCCGACCTCGCCCGGCTCGAAGATGTTCCCGGGGAGGATGCCGAGCTTGGTCTCCCCGGGCGTGATGATGCCGGGGCAGTTGGGACCGATGACCTGCGTGTCGGTCTCCGTGATCCGCCGGTAGACCTTCGCCATGTCCTGGGTGGGGATGCCCTCGGTGATGGCGACGACCACGTCCAGAGGCGTCGAGAGCGCCTCGAACATGGCGTCCGCGGCGAACGCCGGCGGCACGAAGATGACGGAGGCGTTGGCGTCTTCCTCCCGGACGGCGGCGTCGACCGTGTCGTATACGGGGATCCCCTGGACCGTCTCGCCGCCGCGGCCCGGAACCGCCCCGGCGACGACGTTCGTCCCGTACTCGAGCATCCGCTCGGTGTGGAACGTGCCCTCGCCGCCGGTGATCCCCTGGACCACCACGCGGGTGTCGGCGTCGACCAGGACGCTCATGCTGTCACCTCCTCGGCGAGCTCGATGGAGCGCTTCACCGCGCCCTCCATCGTCTCCTCGACGTCGACACGGTCGGTCAGCATCTCGCGTCCCTCCTCGGCGTTCGTCCCCGTGAGCCGGACGACGAGCGGTTTCGGGAGCTCGTCGAACGCGGCGAGTGCGTTGTTGATCCCCTCGGCCACTTCATCACCCCTGGTGATCCCGCCGAAGATGTTGAACACCACGGCGTCGACGTTGGGGTCGGAGAAGACCATGTCGAGGGCGTTCGCAACGCGCTCGGCGTCTGCACCCCCGCCCACGTCCAGGAAGTTCGCGGGTGAGCCCCCGTAATGGTCCACCAGGTCGAGGGTGGTCATCACGAGCCCTGCCCCATTTCCGATGATGCCGACGTTGCCGGAGAGGCGGACGTAATCGAAGCCGTACTCGCTGGCCTTCCGCTCCAGCTCGTCCTCGTAGGTCTCCTCCTCCAGCTCAGCGAGATCGGGGTGGCGGAAGAGCGCGTCGTCGTCGATGTTGAGGACGGCGTCGGCCGCCACGACCTCGTCGTCAGCCGTCACCATCAGCGGGTTGATCTCCGCCTCGCTGGCGTCGTTGTCCTCCCAGACGCGATAGAGCGTCGACAGCACCGACGCCACGTCCCGGGCGACCGCCCCGGGGACGCCGGCCCCGTAGACGGCTTGGCGCGCCTGGTAGGGATGCATCCCGAACGCGGGGTCGATGTGCTCTCTCGCGATGGCGTCGGGATCCTCCTCGGCGACCTCCTCGATATTGACGCCCCCCTTCGAGGAAACCATCGCCACCGGCTTGCGCTCGCCGCGGTCCATCGTCACGCCGACGTAGAGCTCGTCGGTGAAGTCGACGGCCTCCTCGACCAGGACCGCGTCGACGTGATAGCCCTTGAGGTCCATGCCGAGGATGTCCTCGGCCACCTCGCGGGCCTCGTCCTCGTCCTCGGCAAGCTCGATCCCGCCTGCCTTGCCCCGACCGCCCACGTGGACCTGGGCCTTCACCGCCACCGGAAAGCCCAGCTCGCGAGCCGCCTCCACGACCTCCTCGACGGAGGTCGCGAGGGCCGACCCGGGCGTCGGGATGTCCGCATCCGCGAACACCTCCTTCGCCTGGTACTCGTGCAATCGCATGCACGAGTATCGCCGTACTCCCGGCGCTTAAAGCCCGCTCATTTGATTCTGGACCTCGTGGCACGGGTCGACAATGTGGTGGGCTCAACCCCGTTTGCAAAGTATATGGTCGACAATGTGGTGGGCTCAACCCCGTTTCCACAGTATATATAATACTGGCAGCGCCCGAAATCGCTGCTCGTCCAGTGTATCCTATTGCTGTGCCAGATCTTGCTGTAACCCGGTCAGACGCGCGCTGAGAAACTGGCTGGAAACCATGACCAGCACGTCCGACCGGCAACCACCGGCATCCAATCACCCCGGCCGCCGTGCTTATCGTCCCCCGGAACCCACGGCCGGACATGCGAGCCGTCAGATACCACGAACACGGCGGACCCGACGTCCTCACGCTCGACGAGGTCGATCGTCCGGAACCGCGGGAGGACGAGGTGCTCGTGGAGGTGCATGCGGCGGGGGTCAATCCGGTCGACACCTACTTCCGGGAGGGGTCGTACGCGCCGGGCGTCATGCCGATGACGCCAGGGTCCGATCTCGCCGGGGAGGTGGTGGCCACCGGGCCCGAGGTGGGCCGATTCGGCGCGGGCGATCGGGTCTTCGGGACCGGCCTCGGCCGGGATAGACAGGGAACCTACGCGGAATATGCCCTCGGCCCGGAGGACCACCTGGCCAGCCTCCCCGATGGCGTCTCGTTCGTGGAAGGCGCGGCGGTCGCCCTGGTCGGGGTGACTGCCTGGCGAGCACTCGTCCACCACGCCGGTCTCGAGCCGGCGGAGACGTGTCTGATCCACGGGGGCGCCGGCGGCGTCGGTCACGTCGCGGTCCAGCTGGCGGACGCAAGTGGTGCACACGTTCTCACCACCGCCAGGCCCGAATATGCGGACCGCCTCGGCCGGCTTGGGGCCGACGACGTGTTCGACTATCGGCTCGGCGACCTGGCGGACGCCGTCGTCGAGGCTGGCCGGCCCGCTGTGGTGCTCGACCACCGGCTGGACGAGTACCTGCAGTTCGATGCGACCGTGGCCACGCCTGGCGCCCGGGTGATCGGTATCGGGAACACGCAGCCGGCGGCCGGGTTCGAGGACATCGCCGCCGCTCGGGGCAAGGAGATCGAGCTTCGGCTCATGAGCATGTTCAACACGCCTGACTTCGGGGCGGTCCTGGACCGGCTCGGGTCCCTGATGGCGGACGGGCGCATCGTCCCTGACGTCGCCAGGACGTACGACCTCGAGGAGGCCGCCGACGCCCAGCGGGACGTCATGGCGGAGAGCTTCTTCGGCAAGCTGGTCGTGGAGCCATAGCTTTTCCCCGACCGCAGGCGTCGGATGGGACATGTCCGCGAGCTTCGACTTCAGGGACGACGTGGTCCTGATAACCGGTGCCTCCGGGGCCCTCGGGAGTGCGGTCGTGGAGGCATTCCGGTCGGCCGGCGCCACTGTCTGTGGGACTGATCGACGACCACCATCGAGCGATGAGACACACCTCGAGCCAGGGACGGTGGACTTCTACGCGGCGGATCTGACGGAGGAGACGGAGGTACTGGGGTTGATGGATTCGCTGATCGACGATCACGGCCGTCTCGATCATCTCGTCAACGTGGCCGGCACGTGGGACGGTGGGACCCCGCTTCACGAGACCGACGTGGAGACGTTCCAGTTCCTGTTCGACGTCAACCTCCGGACGATGTTCCTCGCCTCGAAGGCCGCCATCCCGCACCTCCAGGAGGCCGGCGGAACCATCGTGAGCGTCAGCGCCCGGTCGTCACTCGAGGGCGGTGCGGGTGACGGGCCCTACCGAGCGGCGAAGGCAGGTGTCCGATTGTTGACAGAGACGATCGCCGAGGAGCAGCGGGGAAGGGTCCGTGCCAACGCGGTCATGCCGAGCGTCATCGATACCCCGGCGAACCGAGAGATGCTGCCGGACGCCGATCACGACGCCTGGGTGGCCCCAGATGACATCGCAGAGACCATTCTCGCACTGTGCAGCGAGGCGACGTCGGTGACGAGCGGTGCAGCGGTTCCCGTGTACGGTATGGCCTGATCATCGAGCGTCGCCAGGGCAGGGGGTATCCGCCGTCCTCCAATATTTCTGTCATTGGGAAATATCGAAGCCATTTTGGGGCAACAATGGCTGGTTCCGTATGGCATGGCAGAACGAAGCGAATGGGGGACCAGGGCGGGATTCATCCTCGCGGCCATCGGCTCTGCCATCGGCCTCGGGAACATCTGGCGGTTCCCGTATCAGGTGTACAACAACGGTGGCGGTGCCTTCCTCATCCCGTACTTCGCCGCACTCCTGTTCGCGGGGATCCCCGTCCTGATCCTCGAGATCGCACTGGGCAGCGAGACGCAACGAACGACCCCCCTCGCAATCCGGGAGAAGCTGCGCGAGAGCGAGTTCGTCGGCTGGTGGGCCGTCCTCAACGGCTTCATCGTGAACACCTACTACGTGGTGATCCTCGGCTGGGCGCTCGCGTACATCGCGTTCTCCTTCACGCTCGGCTGGGGGGCCAACCCGAACAAATTCTTCTTCAATCAGTTCCTCTCCTCGTGGTATCCGATCGCCGGTGTCGTCATCATCTGGGCGGCCAACTTCCTCATCCTTCGGTTGGGCGTCTCGGACGGCCTCGAGCGGGCGAACAAGATCTTCGTGCCAGCGATCTGGGTCATCGTCATCCTGCTCGCCATCCGGGGGATCACCCTGCCCGGCGGGATCGAGGGGCTGAACTACTATCTCACCCCCGACTTCAGCGCGCTGACCAATACCGACGTGTGGATCAGCGCCTTCGGGCAGATATACTTCACGCTGAGCGTGGCCCTCGGCATCATGATCACCTACGCCTCGTATCAGCCGGCGAAGCAGGACATCTCCAACAACGCGTTCATCATCGCGTTCGCGAACTCCGGGTTCGCGTTCCTCGCCGGCTTCGCCATCTTCCCCGTGATGGTGGCCACCGGGACGGAGCCGACCTCCGGCGTGGGACTGGCCTTCGTGGTCCTGCCACAGGCATTCGAGGCGTTGCCCCTTTCCAGGGTCCTCTCGGCCCTGTTCTTCATCCTCCTCACGCTGGCGGGGCTCTCCTCGTCGCTCTCGCTCGCGGAGGCCCAGATCGGGCCCTTCGACGAGAAGCTGGCGATCGATCGGAACCGCGCCGTCAACTGGGTCATCGGCGCCGGGTTCATCGGGAGCGTGCTCATCGCCCTCGAGGGGCCCTTCGCCATCCTCGGAAACCAGCCGCTGCAGGTCCTGACCATCCTTGACACCTCGAGTGCGACGTTCACCCTCCCGCTCATCGCGTTCGGCGAGACCCTCATCTTCGGCTGGGTCTACGGCGCCGACCGCATCCGGGAAACCGCGAACGAGGTAAGCGACTTCCACATCGGTCGCTGGTTCGACTGGGTCATCCGGGTGCTCGTGCCGGTCGTCCTGGGATACTCCATCCTCTCCCAGGCGGTCTCGAAGCCCGGACTCATCGCCCCGTTCGTGATCATGCTGTCGGCGGTCATCGCCTCGTACATCAAGGAGCGTCGCGATGTCGTGAAGGAGGAGACTCCCGCTCCGGGGGGTGATGCCTGATGCCTGTCAATCCCAGCGCCCTCGCGATGGCGGCCTTCGGGTTCATCGTCCTCTTCGGCGGGCTCTTCGTCACCCTCTACATCGCCTTCAAGTCGGGTGGATACGAGGAGGCCGAACCCGCCGAGGAGCCTGAGCCAGCCCAGGAGCCGCCGAACGCCGGCGAGGAGTAACCGACGGAGCACGGTTCCCAGCGGGAACCGCTGGGGCTTGCATTCTCGGGGACGGTTCCGGATACCATCAGGGCCGCTCGCACGCCTCGCGGACACCGCAGGAGATCGGCGAGCTGGTTCGGTCCGGGTGGCTGTGTTAGCGGCCCCCCGGATAGTCTCTTACCGGATGGTACGCGGGTGGTACGTCTGTCTTCCCTCGCGGTCCCGGTGCGTACTGCAGAGGATATATCGAACTACAACGGACGGATATCGAACTGGAACGGACGGAACCCTTTTGCGCCTGGCAACTGCCCGTATCGTCCATGACCATGGAGGACAGGATCGACGAGCTGCGGGAGAAGAAGGAGCGAGCCCGTCTGGGCGGGGGCGAGGACCGCATCGAGTCACAGCACGAGCGGGGGAAGATGACCGCCCGGGAGCGCATCGACTACCTTCTGGACGAGGGCACCTTCAACGAGTTCGACCAGCTCCGGACCCACCGCTCGACCAACTTCGACATGCAGGAGCGCCAGTACCCGGGCGACGGGGTGGTGACCGGCTACGGGGAGATCAACGGTCGGACGGTCTTCGTCTTCGCCCACGACTTCACCGTCTTCGGGGGGTCGCTCGGCGAGGTCTTCGCGGAGAAGGTGACCCAGATCATGGACGAGGCCATGGAGGTCGGGGCGCCTGTCATCGGGCTCAACGATTCCGCCGGCGCCCGGATCCAGGAGGGAGTCGCCTCTCTCGCGGGCTACGGCGAGATCTTCCGCCGGAACGCCGAGGCCAGCGGCGTCATCCCCCAGATCTCCGCCATCATGGGTCCCTGCGCCGGGGGCGCGGTGTACTCCCCGGCGATGACGGACTTCACCTTCATGGTGAAAGACACCTCCCACATGTTCATCACGGGCCCCGACGTCATCGAGACGGTCACCGGCGAGGAGGTCAGCTTCGAGGAGCTTGGCGGGGCCGGGGTCCACGCGGGGACCTCCGGGGTGGCACACTGGGCGGAGAACGGGGAGGAGGAGGCCCTCGACGACATCAAGCGCCTCCTCTCGTACATCCCCCAGAACAACGTCGAGGACCCCCCACGGGTGGAGCCGTGGGACGACCCGGAGCGGCGGGACGAGTCGCTGCTCGAGACCGTACCCGACCAGCCCCAGAAGCCTTACGACATGATCGAGGTCATCGAGTCGGTCGTCGACGAGGAGTCCTTCTTCGAGGTGCAGCCCGATTTCGCCCAGAACCTCGTCGTCGGCTTCGCCCGCCTCCACGGTCGCGCCATCGGCGTGGTCGCGAACCAACCCCGCGTGAACGCCGGGACGCTCGACATCGACGCCTCCGATAAGGCCGCCCGCTTCGTCCGGTTCCTCGACGCATTCAATATCCCCATCCTCACCTTCGTCGACGTCCCCGGGTTCATGCCCGGGACCGACCAGGAGCACGGTGGCATCATCCGCCACGGCGCCAAGCTGCTCTACGCCTACTCGGAGGCCACCGTCCCGATGCTGACGGTCATCACCCGGAAGGCCTACGGGGGCGCCTACGACGTGATGGCCTCCAAGCATCTGGGCGCGGACGTGAACTACGCCTGGCCCACGGCGGAGATCGCGGTGATGGGACCGGAGGGGGCGGTCAACATCCTGTATCGCGACGAGCTGGAGGCGGCCGACGACCCGGAGGCGCGTCGGGAGTCGCTCATCGACGAGTACCGCGAGGAGTTCGCGAACCCGTACCGGGCGGCCGACCTCGGGTACATCGACGACGTCCTGGAGCCCCCGGAGACCCGCCCGCGCCTCATCGACGACCTCGAGATGCTCGCGTCGAAGCGCGAGGAGTACCCGGAGAAGAAACACGGCAACATCCCGCTGTGAGTGTGGGCACCTGGCCGGGTGGAGCAGCCGGCCGTCGCCAACGGGGCAGCTTTCGGCGGACATTATATAATGGGCCCACCCGACCACGTCGAATGCACCAGCGAATGGGATCGAGACGCCGCGCTCGGGTCGTACCCGACGACGAAGCATCCGACCGCCAGCTTGCCATCCCCAAGGACGCGACCGAGGAGGAGGCGGCGGCCATCGCCGCGGCGGTGAGCGCGCACCTCTCCGCCCTGGAGGTTGCTGCTGCGGCGGGAGAGCCGGCGGACCGCTGGACCGGGAGGCGATGGCTGTTCGCCGGACGGATGGACACGCTGGGGGACCGCGCGGTTCGCGTTCCGGAGGGGGCCCCCACCGATCCCTGGACAGCGGCGGGTCGGCGAGACAGGATGTGACGCCCGCCAGCCGAGGTGGGGTTGGGGATTGGGGGTGGGTGGATAGGCCTGTGCTTGCAGCGGAGGTCGTGGGCCACCACGACCGGCAAGGGACGGCACCCACCGAACCGACAAAGTGAGTAGGCCCATTGCGGTAGGGTAGCAGCAATGTTCGACAAGGTGCTCGTCGCCAACCGCGGCGAGATCGCCGTCCGGGTCATGCGGGCCGCCGAGGAGCTGGGCGCCGACACGGTCGCCATCTACAGCGAGGCGGACACGCACGGCGGTCACGTCAGGTACGCGGACGAGGCGTACAACGTGGGACCGGCCCGGGCGGCCGACTCCTATCTCGATCACGAGGCGGTCGTCGACGCCGCCCGCCGGGCCGACGCCGACGCCATCCACCCGGGATATGGCTTTCTCGCCGAGAACGCGGACTTCGCCGAGCGTGTCGAGGAGACCGAGGGCCTCACGTGGATCGGGCCGGGGAGTGACGCCATGCGACGGATGGGAGAGAAAACGACGGCCCGGGCGGTCATGGCGGAGGCCGACGTCCCCATCGTCCCGGGGACGACGGACCCGGTGGAGTCCGCCGCCGGGATCCGGGACTTCGCCGACGAGCACGGGTATCCCGTCGCCATCAAGGCGGAAGGGGGTGGTGGCGGTCGGGGATTGAAGGTAGTCCGGTCGGCGGACGAGGTCGAGGAGGCGTTCGAGAGCGCGGTCCGGGAGGGCGAGGCGTACTTCGACAACCCCGCCGTGTACGTGGAGTCCTTCCTCGAGGCGCCGAAGCACATCGAGGTCCAGATCCTCGCCGACCACCACGGGAACGTCCGACATCTTGGGGAGCGAGACTGCTCGCTCCAGCGGCGCCACCAGAAGATCATCGAGGAGGGACCGAGCCCGGTGCTCGACGAGTCGCTCCGCGAGCGGATCGGCGAGGCGGCGCGGCGAGGGGTGCGGTCGTCCGAGTACACGAACGCGGGGACGGTCGAGTTCCTCGTCGAGGACGGCGAGTTCTTTTTCCTCGAGGTCAACACGCGCATCCAGGTCGAGCACACGGTCACCGAGGCCATCACGGGCATCGACATCGTCAAGTGGCAGCTCCGGGTGGCAGACGGCGAACCGCTCGCCTTCGAGCAGGCGGACATCGACCTCACCGGGCATGCCTTCGAGTACCGGATCAACGCCGAGAACGCCGCCGACGATTTCGCCCCCGCCCCCGGCGGGACGCTCGAGACGTTCGATCCCCCGGGTGGTATCGGAGTGCGACTGGACACGGCGCTCCGGCAGGGCGACGAACTCGTGACTGACTACGACTCCCTGGTCGCGAAGCTCATCGTGTGGGGCGAGGACCGCGAGGAGGCGATGGCCCGGAGTCGGCGCGCCCTCCGGGAGTTCGACGTCGAGGGCTTCGCCACGGTCATCCCGTTCCACCGCATGATGCTCCGGGACGAGCGCTTCCGGGCGGGCACACACACGACCCGGTACCTCGACGAGGAGCTCGACCGGACCCGCATCGAGGAAGCACAGGAACGGTGGGGGACGGACCCTGAATCGGTGTCGGAGGAGGGGGCGGAGGAAGACCGGATCGAGCGGCACTTCACCGTGGAGGTGAACGGGAAGCGCTTCGAGGTCGACCTCGAGGAGCAAAGCCCCCCGGCTATCCAGGGCGCTGTCGAGAACCCGACCGGGCAGGCAACACCACCCAAACCCGCAGGCGGGACAGACGAGGAGGCGGTGGCCAGCGGCGAGGGCGAGATCGTGACTGCGGACATGCAGGGAACCATCCTCTCCGTCGACGTGGCGGAGGGTGACGAGGTGACCTCCGGGGACGTGTTGGTGGTCCTCGAGGCGATGAAGATGGAGAACGACGTCGTCGCCTCCCGCGCAGGTCGGGTGGGTTCCGTGGCGGTGAGCGAGGGGGACTCGGTGGACATGGGCGACACCCTCGTCGTCATCGAGTGAGATGGACCACACCCGCCGACGCCTCCTGGGGCTGCTCGCCCGCGGTCCAATCGGCCTGGCCGAGCTCGCCCGCGAACTGGACCTGCCGGCCGAGCGTGTCGAGACGCACCTCGATCGGCTTCAGGACCGGGGGTTCGAGCTCGAGCAGGGCCCGGAGGGGATCCAGGTCGTCGAGACACCCGCGTTCGGCGGCGACGCAATCACCTTCGACCTGGATGCCCCCTATCGAATCGAATTCCGGGAGTCCGTCACCAGCACGAACGCGGTCGCTCGCGGGTATGCCGAGCGGGGGGAGGCGGACGTGGTCGTCGTCGCTGACGCGCAGACTGCCGGCCGGGGCAGAGATGGACGGGGCTGGGTGTCGCCGTCCGGCGGCATCTGGCTGAGCATCCTCGTCCGGCCCGATCTCGAGGCGCGTCGACTTCCGCTGCTCACGCTCGCCGGTGCCGTCGCGGTGGCTCGCGCGGTGGAGGAGGTGGGGGTCGATGCCACGATCAAATGGCCGAACGACGTGCTCGCGCGGACGGACGACGGCGAGGGAGAGGGGGTGGGGGAGGAGCGGAAGCTCGCGGGGGTCCTCTCCGAGGCCGAGACGACGTCCGGGGGTGTGGAATGGGCCATCATCGGCATCGGGATCAACGCGAACGTGGATCCGGCGGATCTGGTACCGGAACGTGACCGATCCCAGGCGAGCGGCGTGGAAGGAACGCGGGACGGTCCTCCCGGAGACCGGGACGTGAATGGACTGGCCCCCACCAGCCTCCGGGCGCTGGTCGGCGACGTGGACCGGCGAGCCGTGACCCAGCGTGTTCTCGAGCTCTTCTTCGAGCTCCTTCTCGACCCGACGGAGATCGTTCCGGCGTGGCGCGACGTCGCTGGCACCCTCGGCCGCCGCGTCCGGATCACCACGGCGGATGAAGTCTTCGAGGGGGTTGCGGAGGGGATCACCTCCGAGGGGGCCTTACGCGTCTCCACCGAGACGGGAACACGGGTCGTCAGCATCGGCGACTGTGCGCACCTGCGCTCCACGTAAGGGAACCTGCGCACCGCGGAAGAGCACCTGCGCAGCGCAAAAGAGCACCTGCGCACCGCATGAAAAACCACCGGACCGCCTCCCCTCCCTCGGTTACCCCGGGCGCTCCCCGTGGATCGTCAGTACCGGAATCTCGGATGAGCGCACGACCTTCTCCGCCACGCTCCCGAGGAGGAGGCGGTCGATCCCGCCCCGCCCGTGGGTGCCCATCACGATCAGGTCCATCCCGTGGTCCTCCGCGTATCTGACGATCTCCCGGCTGGGCGAGCCGTCCACCTGGACGCACTCCACCTCGACGCCCTCGGCCTCGGCGGCCTCCCTGATCTCCTCGAGGGCCTCCTCGCCCTCGCTCTCGAGCATCTCGGAGACGCCCTCCCAGGAGGCTTCCGTCGGGATGCTGGCGAAGCTCGCGGTGTTGATGACGTAGATGCCGTGGATGGTCGCGTCGTGGATCGCCGCCAGGGAGACGGCGTGCTCGATGGCGGGCTGGCTCGCGGTCGAGCCGTCCGTCGGGACCAGGATCCGCTGGTACAGCGCCATCTCCTCGGATTGGTGTATCCGGGCCCGCGTCTTAATGGTTCGCCGCGAGCCCTGCTGGTGGGCGTGGAATGTGTTGTCGATCGAACGCCGGGAATGGGTTCGGGGGAGCGTTTGGATGGTTGTTCCGGAAGTGGTCGCGTGATGCATCGGCCTCTCTACGGGGCTGACGAAAGCCGCATTGCCGTATCATATAATCCTCCCTGGAGCGTGAAGGGCCGAAAGCTCCCCTGGAGGATCACCGTTCATCGTGG
>JBDGRH010000270.1:0-21059 GCA_042218225.1 Halodesulfurarchaeum sp.
CACCGAGTTTCGAGAGACCGGATGGCCGTCGAAACACAACTCGTTTCTGCGGGCCGCCCGCCCCTCCGGTATGGAGACCGTGGTCGACCTCGTGGAGACCGTCACCGTCCCCGCGGGCGAGGCGCTCATCGCCCCCGACGTCACCCACGGGGCGGACTTTCTGCGGGAATCCATCTATCGGACGGGGAATTTCCTCCGGCACTGCGGAGTCCACGAGGGGGCGGCCGTGAGACTCATCGACGTCCGCGAACCGGAAACGGTCTTCGCCCTCCTCGGGAGTGGTCTGCTGGGGGCGAGCGTCTCTTTCGAACCCGATGGGCGAACGGAGCCGTCGGCCCTCATCGGCCCGACGGCCCGCCTGGGTTCGGTGTCCACCCCCACCGGGTGCACCAGGGTCGCGTTCGGGGAACAACCGGAGGACCCCTCCTGGGCCCACTTCGACGCGGTGGTCTGGAGCGAGAACCCGTTCTTCCCCGAGACGGATATCGCAGGTTCATGCCCGTTTCTCGCCCGTGGAGAGGTGTCACAGCGGGTCGCGCTGGGGGCAGCCGAAACCGTCGCCGAGCAGCTCTCGCCCGAGGACATCGTTGCGGTCCGGGCACCGCTTTCCACCCCCGGAACCGTCATCGCGGGGATCCTGGCACCGCTGGTCGCGGGCGCGTCAATCCTTCTTCCTGACGGGGATACGAACGGAACCGTGGCAGTCGCAGAATCGAGCGGGGTTCCAGAACAGCGTCGGCTCGACCCGGAAGAGGTCGAGATCCCCTAGCTCCGCTCGCGGAGGCGCTCGATCGCATCCGGGTTCTCGATGCTGCTCGTATCACCGATCCGCTCCCCTGTATAGGCACCCTGGATGGCCCGGCGCACGATCTTCCCGCTCTGGGTCTTCGGGAACTCCTCCGCGACGATGATCTCCCGGGGTCTGAACGGTTTCCCCAGTTCCGCTCCGACGTGCTCGCGCAATTCCTCGGTCAGCTCCTCCGTGGGGTCGACGTCGGGCTCCAGGATGACGTATGCGACGACCGCTTCGCCCGTCGTGTCGTCAGGGACCCCGACTGCGGCCGCCTGATTCACGGCGGGATGGTCGATGAGCGCGCCCTCCACCTCCGCCGGTCCGACCTTCCGCCCGGCGACGTTGAGGGCGTCATCCGCACGGCCGTGAAGATACCAGAACCCGTCCTCGTCCACCTGCGCCCAGTCACCGTGGTCCCAGAGATCCTCCCACGTGCTCCAGTACTCCGCGATGTACCTGTCATCGCCCTCCCAGAGGCTCTTCGTCATGGACGGACACGACGACCGGGCGACCAGGTATCCCCGCTCGTGCTCGTCCGCGATGCTCTTTCCCGCCTGGTCCACGACGTCGATGTCCATCCCCAGACCCGGCCCCCCGAGTGTCCCCGGCTTCAGCGACTGGATCGGCATCGGCATGAGGAAGCACCCGAAGACCTCCGTCCCGCCGGAGATGTTGATAATGGGGGTATCCCCGTTGCCCACCTTCTCGAAGAACCACTCCCAGGACTCGGGGTCCCAGGGCTCCCCGGTCGAGCCCAGGAGGCGGAGCGAGGAGAGGTCGTGTCCCTCGACCCACTCGTCACCCTCCTTCCGGAGGGCACGGATGGCGGTCGGAGAGATCCCGAAGGTGGTGATCCCGTGCCGGTCGATCATCTCCCAGAAGCGGTCCGGCTGGGGGTGATCGGGGGCCCCCTCGTACATGAAGATCGTCCCCCCGAAGGCGTGATTCCCGATGAGCGTCCACGGTCCCATCATCCAGCCGATGTCCGACACCCAGAAGAACCGATCGCCCGGCTTGTGATCGAACCCGAAGAAGATCTCCTTTGCGGGCTGGACGAGCGAGCCCGCATGGGTGTGGACGATCCCCTTGGGTTTCCCCGTGGTCCCCGATGAGTACAGTAACATCGCCTCGTCGCTCGCGTCCATGGCGCGCGTCTCGAAGGAGTCATCGGCGCTGCCCACGGCATCCTCCCACCACTCGTCACGCTCCGGGTCCCATTCCAGGTCGTGCGACCCTGACGCCCCCCGGGACCCGAGCCGGTCGTAGACGATGGTGTGCTGCACGAACCCGGTATCGGCGATCGCCTGATCGGCCGTCCCCTTCAGCCGGACTGGGTCACCCCGGCGGTAGAAGCCGTCGCCGGTGAAGAGCACGGTCGACTCCGCGTCCGCAAGCCGGGTCGCGACGGCGTCCCGCCCGAACCCGGAGAAGATGGGGACCGCGATGGCGCCGACCTTGAAGATCCCGTACATGAGAGCGATGACCTCCGGCACCATCGGCATGTAGAGGGCGACAGTATCGCCCTTTCCGATGCCCCGGGCCACGAGGGCGTTCGCGACCTGGTTCGCCCGGCGGTGGAGGTCGTGGAACGTCACCTCCCGGACCTCGCCTCCTTCTCCCTCCCAGATACAGGCGACGTGGTTTCTGGTTCCCGCGTCAGTGCTGGCGTGGCGGTCCACCGTGTTGTGGGCCACGTTCAGCGTGCCGCCGGGGTACCAGTCCGTGAACTGGGGGCCCTCAGTGTCGTCTCTGACCGCATCGAAGTCCTCGTAGAACTCGAGTCCCAGGTACTCGACGATCTCGCCCCAGAACCAGTCGAGATCGGACGTGGTCCGCTCGATGAGCTCGTCGTAGGAGTCGATGTCGTGGGCCTGCATGAACGCCCAGACGTTCGTGGACTCGACGAACTCGCGGTCGGGCTCGTATGCCACCTCGAATCCGGGCTGGTCCGCGGACATACTGCGACATGTTACCAGGGAGTATTATATTGATTTCCCCCCGCGCAAACGCTTTTCCCGGGGCGGTGCAATCTCACCCACATGTACATCCGGGACGCGAAGAACCGCGAGGAGGTGTGGCTCCTCGACCGGCTCGACGAGTTCGGGTTCGAGGACCCGGCGTTCCGCTCCCGGGATTACGTCCTCGCCATCGACGAGGACACCGGCGCGAAGACGGGGTTCGGCCGGTTGCGCGTCCACTCCCTGCCCGAGGAGAAGCGCTGTGAGCTCACCTGTATCGGCGTCCTCCCGGACTGGCGGGGGCAGGGCATCGGTGCCCACGTCGTCGAGCGGCTCGTCGAGATGGCCCGCGATCAGGGCTTCGATCGGGTCGCGGCGTTCACCGCCGAGACAGGGTACTGTGCGCAGTTCGGCTTCGAGCGGGTGGCGACCGAATCCCTCCCCGAGAAGCTCCAGGAGCGCCTCCAGCGGGTCCACGAAACCGACCCTGATGCGGTCCCGATGGGGCTCGCGGTGGCGGACTTCGAGATGCCACCCAGGCTTCGCCGCCGATTCCACGACGAGGTCGACGAGGAGGAGCACCCGGGCGAGCGACCGGAGGACTTCGGGATCGACCCGGAGACCGCGTCGTACAAGTACGATACCGGGGAGCGGTGACCTGCCGGATCACTCCTGGTGTGAGGATAGGTCCTGTCTGAAGGGACACCCTTGATCCCCTTTTCCCGGGGGCGAACTGGATCTTCGAGGTCGGTAGGGGTGTCTCGCTCGGCGGTGGGAACCCGGTGTCTCAGGACATCCCCCTCCGAGCCCGGTGAAATCATTAAGGCGGCCCTCGACCACTGGCTAGTGCATGTTCGATCCCGAGGACCTGGCCGAGATCCGGGAGGCGAAGTCTGCGTGGGAGGAATCCACGCTCGAGCCGACCCTCGAGCGCTTCGGAGAGCGACGGGAGAACTTCCGGACGGACACGGGCGGCCAGGAACTCAAGCGCCTGTATACGCCCGAAGACGTGGCGAACCTCGACTACGAGGAAGACCTCGGTTTCCCCGGCGAGGAGCCCTACACCCGGGGCATCTACTCGACGATGCACCGCGGGCGCCTGTGGACCATGCGACAATACGCCGGGTTCGGGACGCCGGCGGAGACGAACGAACGCTTCCGGTACCTCCTCGAGGAGGGCCAGACGGGCCTGTCCATCGCCTTCGACCTCCCGACACAGATGGGATACGATTCCGACGATCCCATGGCCGCCGGGGAGGTTGGGAAGCAGGGGGTGGCGATCGATACCCTGGCCGACATGGAGACGGTCTTCGAAGGCATTCCCCTCGACGACGTCTCCACGAGCATGACCATCAACGCACCCGCGGCCATCCTCCTGGCCATGTATATCGCGATCGGGGACCAGCAGGGCGTGGACCGGGCGGAGCTTCGGGGAACGATCCAGAACGACGTTCTCAAGGAGTACGTCGCGAGGAACACCTACATCTATCCGCCGGAGCCCTCGATGCGGATCATCACCGACATCTTCGAGTTCTGCGCCGAGGAGACCCCTGCGTTCAACACGATCTCGATCTCCGGCTACCACATCCGGGAGGCGGGGTCGACGGCGGCCCAGGAGATCGCCTTCACCCTGGCGGACGGGATCGAGTACGTGGAGGCAGCACTCGACGCCGGCCTCGACGTCGACGAATTCGGGCCACAGCTGTCCTTCTTCTTCAACGCTCACAACAACGTGCTCGAGGAGGTGGCGAAGTTCCGAGCGGCGCGACGACTGTGGGCGGATATCATGGAGGAGCGCTTCGGGGCCGAGAAGCCCGCAGCCAAGCAGCTCCGATTTCATACCCAGACTGCCGGGTCGACGCTCACCGCCCAGCAGATCGAGAACAACGTGGTCCGGGTGGCCTATCAGGCATTGGCCGCAGTCCTCGGGGGAACCCAGAGCCTCCACACGAACAGCAAGGACGAGGCGCTGGCCCTGCCGAGTGAACAGAGTGTCAGGACGGCCCTCCGGACCCAACAGATCCTGGCGCACGAGTCCGGAGTGGCCGACACCATCGACCCGCTCGCTGGCAGCTACGTCATCGAAGACCTCACAGATCAGCTCGAGGCGGAAGCGCGAGACCTGATCCAGGAGGTCGACGACCGTGGTGGAATGCAAGCCGCGATCGAGGACCGGTGGGTCCAGCGCCAGATCCAGGATGTGGCGTACGAGCGCCAGCGCCGCATCGACGAGGGTGAGCGGGTCATCGTCGGGGTCAACGAGTTCCAGGTCGAAGACGAGGAGCCGACCGTCGACCTCCAGGAGGTCTCCCGGGAGGAACAGGAGCGGAAGGTCGAGGCGCTGGAATCGGTGAAGGCCGAGCGAGACGAGGAAGCACTCCGGGCGGCGCTGGACCGCGTGCGGAATGCGGCGGACGGAGAGGCGAACCTGATGCCTCCGATCATCGAGGCCGTCAAGGCCTACGCCACGGTCGGCGAGATAAGCGACCAGCTCCGCGACGTCTTCGGCGAGTACGAACCCGATCTCGCGGTGTCCGTGTGAGGGATTGTCGGTTGGGGCGAACAGGCGACGGGCGATCACCGGCCCGAACCCGTGATGGGCCAGTATCGGGCGATCACCGGCGATCCGATGGTTCCGGACGCGGTCCGTCGCACTCCCGCGATCCGCGTCGGGCAGGCCTCAGGTCATAGCCCAGGGTGGTCCGGTGCTCGTATTTGAATGTTCGGGGAGCGTGCAGAGAATGGATCGAGCCCCGTCCTCTCGTGGTCAGTCCCCCGGGTCGAGCGGACCACATCTGACTGGAGCGCTCCCCAGGCAGTCCGCTCCCCCACAGAGGCCCCCGCACTTATTCCTCACCCCATCGTCCCCGGACGTATGCACCTCGACCATCTCGGCATCGCCACCGACCGGGGGGACGAGCTGGCGGACCTGTACGGGGAGCTGTTCCACGCCCGCGTGGCCCACGAGGAGGAGTTCGACGGGCTGTGGGTGACCTTCCTCGAGATCGACGGCGCGTACTTCGAGCTGCTCGAGCCCCTGGAGACGGATTCGACGATCGGGCGATACCTCGAGAACCACGGCCCGGGTCTCCATCACGTCGCGCTCGCCACGACGGATATCGAAGGCGCACTCGAGACGGCACGAGAGAACGAGGTGGCCCTAATCGACGACGAACCCCGGCCCGGGGCCTGGGGACACGAGGTTGCCTTCCTCCACCCCGAGTCGACTGGTGGGGTCCTGGTGGAGTTCGTGGCCCATTGAACTGGTCGATGCGGTCAGCAAGCCCCTCGCCCGCCATCTCCCCCCCCCTTCGTCCCGGGACTATCCCGGTCCGAAGCTCTCCACCTTCGCCTCGTCCGGATCACGACCCGCGGCCTCGATGGCCTCGACGGCATCCGAGACGAAGGGGGCGAATCCGTAGACGAAGATGGTCCCATCGACGTGGTCGAGGGCGTCGGCAGTGGCCATCTGTAATCCCTCCCCGGAGTCGATGACGAAGGCCCCGTCGGCGGACAGGCGACGCAACCGCTCCCGGTGCGTCTCGGTGTCGGGCGGAACGACGATCGCGACCCGATTCCCCAGCTCGAGGGCACGCTCCCCGATGCCGACAGCCGGCCCGATTCCCGGCCCGGCGGCAAGCACAACCACGCTGGACTCGCCCTCGTAATACGCACCCCCATACGGACCACTCATCCTGACCGTATCTCCCGGTTCACGGTCTGCCAGCCACGGTGTGAGGCTTCCATCCGGATCCACCCCCACTGTGATCTCGAACGTCCCTTCGACCCCGGGGGATGAGATGGTGAAATAGCGCTGGACGAGATCGTCATCGATCCTGGCCGAGACCTGGATGAACTGCCCCGGAGCGGCGTCGAAATCCGGTGGCGCCTCGAACGTCATGGCGACGGTGTCGGCCCCGACCGAAGAGACCGCTCGAACGCGAACCGCGACGTCGTCCATGGACCGAATTCCCTCGCCCCGCACAAAGGCGCCACCCCACCGGCAGAAACCGCGGTGGACTGGATTCGACGGTGCCGCAACCGGATGAAATGGATTTGTGTCCACCAATCGTAATCAGCATCGACCTGCCCGGGGTGGATGGCTCGTCATCCGCTCGCACCGCGGTGGAAATCTATCGACGATGGACAATCGGTCGTGTACAATAATTACAATATTCGATGATGGCAACTCGACCGCCGAACCTGCGTTCCACGGGGGTTTTAGAAGCCTTTTTGCGCGTTCGTATGCAACCCCGGGGTATATGCACGACGACCTGAATTGGGCCATCGGCGGCGAAGCCGGCGATGGAATCGACTCCACCGGGAAGATCTTCGCCCAGGCACTCGCCCGGTCGGGTCGACACGTCTACACGTCGAAGGACTTCGCCTCGCGGATCAGGGGCGGGTACACCGCGTACAAGGTCAGAACAGCCGTCGATCCCGTGCGAAGTGTGGTGGACAGGCTGGACGTCCTCATCGCCCTCACGGAGCGCACCGTCGAGGAGAACCGCGAGGAACTCCACGAGGACAGCGTCATCATCTACGACGGGGAGCGGCCCGCGATGGCGAACTTCGAACCGCCCGAGGACGTGACCGCCCTCTCGGTCCCCCTCACCGACCTCGCCGAGGAGGCGGGCGGCGCCATCATGCGGAACGTCGTGGCCCTGGGAGCCGTCTGTGCGGTCACGAACTTCCCCATCGAGGGTCTCGACGAGGCCCTCGAGAAGCGCTTCGGGGAGAAGGGTGAGCGGATCGTCGAGAACAACCAGGAGGCCGCAAGGCTCGGGGCCACGTACGTAACCGAGGAGACAGACACCGGGGGACGCTACGACCTCGAGACGACGGAGAGTGAATACGTCCTCCTGAACGGGGACGAGGCCATCGGCCTCGGCGCAATCGCAGCCGGGTGCAAGTTCTACGCTGGCTACCCCATCACCCCGGCGACGGCCATCATGGAGTATCTCGCCGGTCGCATCGAGGAGTTCGGTGGACACGTGGTGCAGGCCGAGGACGAGCTCGCGGCAATCAACATGGCCCTCGGGGCAGCCAGGGCAGGGGCCAGGGCGATGACCGCCACGTCGGGCCCGGGCATCGACCTCATGGCGGAGACGTTCGGCCTCGTCGCCCAGAGCGAGACACCGCTGGTCGTCGCGAACGTCATGCGATCGGGGCCCTCGACGGGCATGCCGACCAAGCAGGAGCAGGGCGACCTGAACATGATGCTCCACGGGGGACACGGCGAATTCCCGCGATTCGTCATCACCCCAACCACCGTGGCAGACGCGTTCCACAGGACCGTCGAGGCCTTCAACCTGGCCGAGCGATATCAGACCCCCGTCTACCTGGCCATCGACCTGGCGATGTCGGTGACAGAGCAGACGTTCCCGCCGGAGGAGTTCGACGTTGCCGACGTCGAGATCGACCGCGGGAAGATCGTCGACGGGGCCGAGATCGCCGCCTACCAGGACGAGGAAGGTCGGTTCCAGCCCCACCTGGCCACCGAGGACGGCATCAGTCCCCGGGCGCTCCCGGGAACCGAGGGTGGCGTCCACATGAGCACGGGTCTCGAGCATGACTCGCTCGGCCGTCGGACCGAGGACGTGGACGTCAGGACCGAGCAGGTCGAAAAGCGGGAGCGGAAGGTCCAGACCGCCAGAGAGCGAGAGGACTTCAGCCCCCGAGAGTTCGGTGATCCGACCGCCGATACGCTCGTCGTCTCCTGGGGGTCGAACGAGGGCGCCATCCTCGAGGCGATGGACATCCTCGACGACCTGGACGTCCCGATACGGTTCCTCTCCGTCCCGTACATCTATCCACGACCAGATCTGACGGAGGATGTCGAGGCGGCGGAGACGACCATCGTGCTGGAGGCAAACGCCACCGGCCAGTTCGCCGACCTGCTCGAGCACGATACCCTCACCCGGGTCCGACGGATCACCAAGTTCACCGGCGTCCAGTTCAACGCCGAAGAGGTCGCCGCGCGGATCCAGGGAGTCATCGCCGAGGACGAGGAGGTGACCGCATGAGCAGCGAGATCTCCTTCACCGAGTTCAAATCCGACGAGCAGCCCACCTGGTGTCCGGGATGTGGGGACTTCGGCACGATGAACGGGATCATGCGGGCCCTTGCCAACCGCGGCACCCGGCCGGAGGAGACCTTCGTGGTGGCCGGAATCGGGTGCTCGGGGAAGATCGGGAGCTACATGCACGCCTACGCCCTCCACGGGGTTCACGGGAGAGCCCTTCCGGTCGGAACCGGCGTGAAGCTCGCCAACCCGGACCTCGAGGTCGTGGTGGCCGGTGGTGACGGTGACGGATACTCCATCGGGGGGAACCACCTCATCCACGCGGCCAGGCGGAACGTGAACCTCACCTACGTGGTGATGGACAACCGCATCTACGGCCTCACGAAGGGGCAGGCCTCCCCCACCTCCCGGCCCACGTTCGAGACCGGGACGACGCCCGAGGGGCCACAGCAACCACCGGTGAACCCGCTCGCTCTCGCACTCGCGGCCGGGGGGACGTTCGTCGCCCAGTCCTTTTCCTCGGACGCGAAGCGACACGTGGAGATCCTCGAGGCGGCGATGGACCACGACGGGTTCTCGCTGGTCAACACGTTCAGCCCCTGTGTCACGTTCAACGACGTCGACACGTACGACTACTTCAAGGACAACCTGGTGGATCTCGGAGAGACGGACTACGACCCCACTGACTACGAAACCGCCGTTTCGACGATCCTCGAGACCGACAAGGAGTACATGGGCGTGCTCTACCGAGAATCTGACGCGCGATCGTACAGCGAGGCCCACGGGGTGTCCGCGGACATGACCGACCTCTCCGACTGGCCACCCGAAGCGGCGTCGGACCTCGTCCACGAGTTCTACTGAGGGGGTGGGTCCAGTTTTCCGTCCCGGATCCGTTCACCCAGCCGAAGTGTCGGCAAGGGGCGAGACGTCCCGCGACCTTTTTGGTTCCCTCCCGACGACATAGCTGTATCTATGCCCTCGGAGTCCCACGACGTGGTGGTCGTCGGCGGGGGGACCGCCGGCTCCTTCGCCGCGGCGACCGCTGCCCAGGCCGGTCTCGACGTCGTCCTCCTCGAGCGCAAGCCAGAAGAGGAGGCCGGCCACATCGCCTGCGGCGACGCGATCAAGGGGAAAAGCACCTTCCCCGACGTCATCGACCGCGAGTACCTCCGCGAGGAGGCCTTCACCAACGAGAACATCCGCCGTGCCCGGTTCGAGAATCCCAACGACGGCGAGGTCCTCGATATCCCCTTCGAGGAGGCGGGAGCCGTGGTGGACCGGAAGCGGTACGGCGAGGTCCTCCTCGAGGAGGCCGGCCGCCAGGGGGCTGACATCAGATTCGACACGCTCGTCCAGGACGTCCTGCAGGATGGCGAGCAGGTGGTGGGCGTCAAGACGACCAAGAACGGGAAAGCGACGACCTTCGAGGCCCCGATCGTCATCGACGCAGCGGGAGCGCTCTCGATCCTCCAGGACAAGGCTGACTTCTCGGGAGCCACCTTCGATACCCGGGTCAACTACAAGCAGTTCTGCTCGGCGTATCGCGAGATCATCGAAACGGAAGAACCGGTGGCATACGATGACGCCATCGTCTTCCTCCCGACCGCGGAGCTCGGGTACCTCTGGTACTTCCCCCGGACGGAGCGCGAGATCAACGCCGGGCTCGGGTTCCAGATGAACAAACCGCCGATGAAACTGGTCGAGGTCCTCAAGCGGGACGTCGAGCGCCGGCCCGAGTTCGAGAACGCCACCGTGAAGGACAAGCTCGGCTCCTCCCTCCCCACACGCCGTCCCTACGACTCCGCGGTGGCCCCCGGGTACCTCGCGGTGGGTGACGCCGCCGGCCACGTCAATCCCGCGACTGGCGGTGGGATCCCCGGAGCCGCCAAGGCCGGGTACTGGGGCGCAACGGCGGCGATCGAGGCCATCGAGGACGGCGACCTGAGCGAGTCCGCCCTCTGGGAGTACAACGAGCGGGTCATGGCGGACTTCGGGAAGCGCTTCGCCGCGATCGACCTGTACAATATCTGGGCTGGGACGCACTCGGTGGACGAGCTGACCGGAATCGTGACGGCGCTGCCGGGACAGGCGCTCATCGACGCCCTCCGGGGAGACGCGACGGGGATGTCCCTGGGGCTCAAGCTCCGGACTCTGCTCGGGACCTTCGGTCACTGGGGGACGCTCTCCGAGCTCTATCGGGTCCACCGGCGGGCAAGTGCCCTGAAGGACGTCTACGACGACTACCCGAGCTCGCCCGACGGCTTCGAGGCGTGGCGGGAACGACGGGACGAGATCTACCAGCAGGTATACGACATCACCGGCGCAGATCCGAAGTACTGAGGGTTTCGACTGGGGACCTCCCCCGTATATACATATATATATATCCATTTATATATGAATATGTACATATGTATATTATAGTGGAACGTCTCCTAATCCAGAATCCACGCCGAGAGTTCTCTCACTAAGCGCGAATGGACGAGCGAGGTGCCATCGGTCCATCCCGACGCCCGATTCAGATCACGCCTTCCCCGTCCAGTTTCGCGATCGCCTCCTGGTCGTACCCGAGCTCCGAGAGGACCGCCTCGGTGTGCTGCCCGAGTGTCGGCGGGGGCCGCCTGATGGTCGCCGGCGACGCGGAGAGGTGCATCGGGATCCCCGGCAGCTCGATGCGGCCCGCGGAGGGGTGCTCGACAGTCCGACGCATCCCCCGGGCCTCGACCTGGGGGTGGTCGAAAACGGCCGCCATGTCGTTCACGGCCGTCGCTGGGACGTCGTGTTCCGTGAGGACCGCGACGATATCGTCGGTCCGATACGTCTCGAGCTCCGCGGCGAGGATCGTCTCGAGGGCATCACGGTGTTCGACCCGCGACTCGTTGTCCTCGAATCGGGGGTCATCCCGGAGGTCCTCCCGGTCGATGGCCGCACAGAACCGTGGCCAGATGTGCTCGGAGGCCACCGCGACGACCACGTACCCATCTCTGGTCTCGAAGGCTTGATAGGGGACGATGTTGGGATGGCGGCTCCCCATCCGGCCCGGCGGGTCACCCGTCGCGAGGTACGATTCCGCCATGTAGCTGAGGAGGGCGACCTCGCTGTCGAATAGGCTCACGTCGATCTTCTGTCCGGAGCCCCCACTCCCGGCTCGTTCGAGGAGGGCGGCGAGGATAGCCTGGGTCGTGTACATGCCAGCGGCCAGGTCTGCGATCGCCACCCCCACCCGAACCGGCTCGCCACCCTCGACCCCGGTGACGCTCATCATCCCGCCCTCTGCCTGTACCACCAGGTCGTACGCCGGCCGATCGCGGTCGGGCCCCCATTCGCCGTAGCCCGTGAGCTTTGCGTAGACCAGCCCCGGATTCGCCTCCCGGAGCCGGTCGTATCCCAGGCCCCACTCCTCGAGCGTGCCGACCCGGAAGTTCTCCACCAGGACGTCGGCGGTCGCGGCGAGCTCCCGGAAGATCTCCTGCCCGTCCTCGGTCCCCAGGTCCAGGGTCACGGACCGCTTGTTCCGGTTGACGGAGAGGAAATACGCCGACTCGTCGCTGTCGCCATAGGTCGGCGGTCGCCACCCACGCGTCTGATCGCCCGCCCCGGGCCGCTCGATCTTGATGACGTCGGCCCCGAGGTCGCCCAGCTGCATCGCGCAGAACGGGCCGGCAAGCACCCTGCTCGCGTCCAGAACGGTGTATCCGTCGAGTGGCCCACTCGATCCGTCTGGCTGTCGCGCCTCACCTACCATGCTACCGGACACTTTCAAAGGGCGACCGATAAAGGTGACCGGCGGTCTTCGGGGAAGGTCCCGTCTGCCCGGAGGTTGGCGTCTGCCCGGCCGTTGGCGTCTTCCCGGCCGTTGGCGTCTTCCCGGCCTGTCACATGTACCCGAGGTCTCGGAGGCGCTCCATCAGGTCCTCCTTGTCCTGGGCTCTGCCGGCCCGCTCCACGGTTCCCTCGAGGTCCTGGAGCCACGCCGGCTCCTGATCGGCCTTCTCGGTGCTCACCTGGCTCCCGAGCGACCGGTAGCCCTCGAAGTACTTCGGGGAGACTGGGAGGTCCTCGTGGGTGATGCCCTCCGGAAGGTCGTCGAAGGACTGCGGGACGTATCCCTCATCCGGGAATCCGTCCACCGCCTCCGGGATCACGTAATTCCAGAAGGCGTCCCACACGTCGCGCTCGCGGAACGGGAGGATCGGGTGCACGCGGTCGTGGGGTGGGTAGATGTCGGGATCGTGGCGGGGGCTGAAGAACGTCTCGTCCGCCCGGGCCTCCTGTTCGTCCCAGCGGACGCCGGAGATGACCCCGTCGATCTCGTTTTCCTCCAGGGCATTGTTCAACGCCACCGTCTTCAGCAGGTGGTTGCCCACGTACGTGTCCAGGAGGAACGGGAAGGTGTCCTCCTCGTACTCGAGGATCTCCCGGACGTGGTGCTGGTTCTGCTCGTTGAGGTCCGCGACGCGGATCTCGTCCCCCGGCTCGTCGGCAAGGGCGCCCACGTCGTCGTTTCGGGCCATGAGCACCTCGACGTCCCAGGCGTCCGCCCACCGGTGGACGAAGTCCAGCAGGTCGTCGAAATGCTGGAAGTGGTCGATGAAGACCGCCGGTGGCATCTCGTAGTCGAACTCCGTAGCCACCTCCCGGACGAAATAGAGGGTCAGCGTCGAGTCCTTCCCCCCGGTCCACATCACCGCGGGGTTCTCGTACTGCTCCAGACCGATCCTGACGACCTCGATGGCCTTCTCTATCTTCGCCTCGAGGGAGGGGTACTCGTCTGGCGACTCGCCCTCGCCGTCCGTGTAATCGACGTCTACGTAGTCGGGGAACCCGTCGCGCATCGTCTGCCGTTTCGCGGCCACCTTGAATAAAGGACGGGATTCTCGACGACTACGGATTCGGCGTCGGCGCGGCCTTCTGCAGGGCCGTCTCGGCGATATTGCCCCCGTAATCCGCACTCCGCGAGAGGGAATCCACGATGAGCCCGAGCGAGCGTGCCTGGCGTGGCTCGAGTTCGCGGAGGTGCTCGTCGATGGCCCTGGCCTGCTCGTCGATGTCCGTGACGTCGGCCCGAGCGCCGTTGGCCAGGTCCGTCGCCTCGGTGGGATCCTCCGCGAAGAGGGCGTCCATCGCCCGCGAGATGATCTCCGCCGAATCGTCGTGGAGGGCCTCGAGACTCTCGATGACGGTGGGCGGGATATCGTCGTTCACGTCCAGGGACACCTGGCTGATCTTGGCCGCGTGGTCGGCGATGCGCTCGAGTTGCCTCGCACTGGAGTGATAGTCGAAGCAGGCCTCCCGCGAGATGCCGATCTCCTGGGCCACCCGCGGGGACCGGAGGGCGCTCCGAAAGATCCGGGAGACCACATACCAGAGCCGGTCCACGTCGTCGTCGCGCTCGATCACGTCCTCCGCGAGGTCCGTGTCACCTTCCCGCAGAGCGGTCACGGCGTCCTCGAGCATGGAGAGCGAGATGAGCCGCATGCGTCGGACCGCGTTGAGGATGGAGAGCTCCGAGGAATCGAGCAGGTCCTGGATGACCACGGTGTCGCCGGTCTCCTCGAGCACCTCCAGCCCCACCAGGCCCTGGGTCGCGTTCCTGATGACGCGGCGCTGCCCTGAGGAGATGCGATCCGCCGTGAGCTCGATGACGTCGAACCCGCTGACGTACATCGTCATGACCGCCCGCATGAGGGAATCCCCTTCAAGCCCGGAGATGTCAAGCGAGCCTCGCTCCTGCTCCTCGGCCGAGATGGGCGTCAGCAAGAGCGACCCGCTGTCCGGGTGGAACCCGACCTCGTCCCCCGCGTCGATGCCGTGGTCCCTGGCCCAGGACTTGGGGATCGAGACGGTGAAGGTCGAGCCACCGGTGACCTGTACCTTCCGGCGTTCCATATCGGCGCCTAAGTGGCTAGACTGGATAAGGCCTGGGGTTGTCTATATATTTTCTTGACCAGGGGAATGTCCCTCAGCAACGAGGTATCGAAACCGCGGTCGTCAGGAGTCGATCGCTGCGGAATCTCGAGGGTCCTGTGGGTCGTCTCACCGAATCGATCGCCGAAAACCGCAAAAGAGCTATCCGATCCGGACGCATGATGACCGAACACAATACGGAACGATGGGATGGTCTCATTCGCACCGTGCATCTATGTAGGTTCGATGGATCGGAGTGTGGGGGCGTCAGTCCTCGCCACATTCAGGGCGGCTGTCAGGTCGGTGTATAGACAGCGAACCATCTATATAATGGGTCGGTGGTGGACCGTGGCGCAGCCCCGCCGGGGACGATATGACGCACGCGGCGCCGTCGGGTGTCGAAGACTACAATACGCCAAAACCCGCGATATGGGGTATGGCGCGAGAGACCTACCAGGAGCAGCTCGACGAGCTGCGCGACGACGTGCTCTACATGTCGGAGGTGGTCGTCGACCGGCTCCGGATGGCTCTGGGGGCCATGGAATCGAAGGACGAGGAGACGGCCCGGGAGGTCATCCACGGCGACGACGAGATAAACGAGCTGTACCTGGAGCTCGAGGGGGACTGCATCGACCTGATCGCGCTCCAGCAGCCAGTCGCCTCCGATCTCCGCTTCATCGCCGCCTCCTTCAAGATCATCACCGACCTCGAGCGGATCGCCGACCTCGCCGTGAACCTGGCGGATTACACCCTGGAGGCCAAACGGGATATCTTCCCCGAGGTCGACGTCCAGTCGATCGGACAGGAGACCCTCGACATGGTCGAGGACGCGATGGCGGCCTACGGGGACGAGGACGCCGGCGCGACGACGGCCATCGCCGACCGGGACGACGTCATCGACGACATGTGCCGCGAGGCCTCCTCCACGGTCGTTCGGGACCTCATCGAACGCGAGATCGACGAGGACACGGGGGAGGCGGAGATCGAGACCCTGATGGCCGACGTCTCCCGCCTCCTGTTGACCATCCGGGACCTGGAGCGCGTGGGCGATCACGCGGTGAACATCGCGGCCCGCACGCTCTACATGATCGAGAACGACGACTCGCTGATCTACTGATCTGGACGGGGAAACCTCGACCCGCCGTCTTGAACCGGTATCGCGGACTGAACAGGGAGAGGTGTGCTCAGGTGGAGTTCGTTCCTCGTTCGATGGGCACGAGAAGACGATATCCGTCCGCGACGCACCCGCCCAACCAGCCGGGGGACCGCGTCACGATCTTGGTTTCAGCGGAGTCCCCATTCACGGTCACCTCGCCCGCAAGTGTCAGTCGTCTGCCGGTTGCTCGGCCGCTCCGGCATCCACCTCGATGCTGGGTGGGTACTTGCCACGGTGTATCTTCAGATCGGACTGGGGGCGGGCCATACACGTCAGGGCGTACTCCTCGGCCTCCGCGTCGGTGAGGGCGCGGGCGGCGGGCTGGGTGACCTCGCCCTCGACGATCTCGGCGATACAGGCCAGACACATCCCCACCCGGCAGGAGTACTCCTGGGAGATCCCCTCCCGGATGGCCGCATTGAGGATGGTCTCGGTGTCCTCAACGGTCAGCTCCTCCCCCGTCCCGACGAACTCGACGGTGTACGCTGCCATACCACCCGTGTGGGTCGAGGCCCCCTTAATGGTTTACCAGTCATGGTGCGGCGCGGGGGTCCCACCGGCGAGGCCGGTTCCGACCGATAGTGGTATGGGCGGGGGGCGAAAATCCGGGGGCATGTCACCCGCCCAGGCAGCGGACGTGCTGGTCGTCGGCGCCGGGACAGCCGGCGCGTATGCGGCGGCGACCGCGGCCGCCGAGGGATACGACGTCCTGGTCCTCGACCGCAAATCGGCGGCCGAAGCGGGACACATCGCCTGCGGCGACGCGATCAAGGGCGCCGACTCGTTCCCGGACGCCATCCCGAAATCCGAGCTGGAGCCGGCGATGACGAACCCGGACGTCGATCACGGGCGATTCGAGATCCCCCAGGAGGACGTGGTTCTCGAGATACCGGTCCCGGGCGAGCTGGCCGTCGTCGACCGGTGGGAATACGGCCGCCGGATCATCGAGGCCGCAGCGGACGCCGGAGCCACGTTCCAGTTCGATACAGTGGTCCAGGACGTGATCCAGGAGAACGGCGCCGTGACCGGCGTCAAAGCCAGACGGGATGGCGAAGCCGCGACCATCGAGGCCCCGATCGTGATAGATGCCGCAGGCGCCCTCTCCATCCTCCAGGACCGGGCGGACCTCGAGGGGGCGACCTTCGATACGAATGTCACCTACCGGCAGTTCACGTCCGCGTATCGGGAGATCGTGACGGTCCCGGAGCCGGTCGAGTGGCACGACGCGCTCGTCTTCAAGCCGACGTCCAGGGCAGCCGGGTACCTCTGGTACTTCCCCCGGACAGAGACGACCATCAACGTGGGCGTCGGATTCCAGATGACCGAGTCGCCGATGCAGCTCGTGCGAGACCTGACCGCCGACCTCCGGACGCGCCCAGAGTTCCAGGGGGCAGTGGTCGAGGACAAGCTCGGGTCCGCGCTCCCGACCCGGCGACCGTACGACTCCGCCGTCGCCCCGGGGTTCCTGGCCGCCGGCGACGCGGCCGGGCACGTGAACCCGACGACGGGCGGGGGAATCGCCGGTGCGGCGTATGCCGGTTCGTACGCGGCGGAGACCGCCATCGCGGCGCTCGAGGAGGGAGACGTGAGCGAGGCCGCACTCTGGGAGTACAACGAGCGGGTCATGGACCACTTCGGCGGCCGATACGCCGCGCTGGACGTGTACAACATCCTGACGACGGCGGTCGAGGTCGATGAGTTGATGGGGCTTCTCGCCTCCATCCCCACGGGAACGCTCTCCGAGGCGCTTTACTCCGGGACCGCCGAGTTCGACTGGCTGCTCAAGCTCCGCACCCTCGTGGGGAGTTTCGGATACTGGGACCTCATCAGGCGACTCTACCGGACCAAAGAACAGGCGGATCGGCTCATCGACCACTACGAGCGATATCCGACGGCCCCCGCCGCGTTCGACGAGTGGCAGGAGACCCGCGACGACATCATGGCCGACGTGTACGCCGTCACGGGTGCCGATCCCAAGTATTGAAGCGCAGTCGGTGGGGATACCGATCGACCGCGTCGCTCGCCCACGCCGGGCGTACCTTTAAATACCGAGACCGGACCAATCCGCCTCGTGACCTGACCGGCCGCCGGGGAGCGTGGCGCGGGTGTGCGATACGGCGCTCTCCGGAGTTCGTGACCCGCTCTGTCCCGCCACAGGCGAGGAACACCGGTACCGTCTCCCCTCGCGGGGCGTAACGTATCGGCCCCCTCCTCCGCGGGCACGTCCCTGTATCGCCTGTTCGCTTCAATGACGGTCCGCCAGGAGCATCTGGGTGCAGGACCGGCTGCCACCGATAAGCGGTCGGGTTCGGGCAGGTAGCCGCGTGGCGGTCCAGGGGGCCATCACCCTACCTGAATCGAACCTGCCTCACGCCGATGGTGACCCGCCCACTCCCAGCGGATCGATCTCGGCAATCCTGACGATGGCTCGGGTCAGGACCGACACCCCGATCGGGATGGACGCCTCGTCCACGTCGAACGTCTCGGTGTGGTGGCCACCGGGATGGTCCGTGCCGATGGCGACGTAGGTGGCGAGGCCACCGGCCTCCTGAACCGTCTGCATCAGGTATGCCGCGTCCTCGCTCCCGCCGAGCTCGTCCCGCTCGACCGGACTCGTGACGTCGGGATGGTCGCGAGCGACGTCGTGGACGATCCGGACGAGGCCCTCGTCGCTCTCCGCGCTCGGCGCCTCGCCGACAGTCTCGACAGCTACCTCGCAGCGGTGCATGTCGGCGGCCGCCTCGAGTACGGTATCGGCGCGGTCGCGCATATAGCGCATGAGATCGGTCGTCCCACCCCTGACCTCGCCCTCGACCTCCGCCTCCTCGGCGATGATGTTGGTGGCCGTTCCGCCCCGCACCTTCCCGGCGTTGACCCGCGTCGGCCCGTCGTCGTGGCGGGGGATGGCATAGAGGTTCTGGATCGCCGTCGCCGCCGCCTGGATGGCGTTCCGGCCCTCCTCGGGATGACCGCCGGCGTGGGCTGGCTCCCCGGAAAAGGTGGCATCGAAGTGGCTGACGGCAAGGAAGTCGTCGATCCCGGCTACCACCTCTCCGGTCGGGTGATCCAGGCCGACGTGGACCGCCAGGAGGTACGCGACGTCGTCGAGGAAGCCGCCCTCGGCGACCGCCTTCCCGCCCCCGACCACCTCCTCGGCCGGCTGGAAGACCACCTTCAGGGTTCCGGCGAAGTCCGTCTCCTGTATCGCCTCCAGGACGCCGATGCCCAGCGCGATGTGTGCATCGTGGCCACAAGCGTGCATGGTCCCCTCGTTCGCCGAGCGGAAGCCCTCCGCGGCCGGATGATGCTCGGGGGCGTCCGACTCCCGCCGCTCCAGCGCGTCGATGTCGACCCGCAGGCCGACGGTCGGACCCGATCCACGCTCCAGTACGGCGGCGACCCCGGTGTACCCCCCATCCGCGGCGTCCAGGACGTCCGCACGGGCCCCGTCCTCCCTGGCTCGTTCCCGCCATTCGTCGAGGGATGCGCGATCCGGGACCGCGAGTCTGCGCTCCGGATCGAGGAACGATGGCCCGAGTTTGATCTCGTCCACGTGCAGCCGCTCGAGCGCGTCGACGATCCGACTCGTCGTGTAGAACTCCCGCCACGCCGGTTCGGGGTGTCGGTGCAGATCCCGCCGCAGCTCGATCAGCCGCTCTCGTCGGGCTGCGTCCATGGGCGAACTGATATCGGGCGGACGGAAAATCCTCTCGACATCGGAACGGAAACGGACGGAAAATCCTCTCGACATCCGAACGGAAAATCTCTCCATATCGAACACAGCCGGTCGGGAACCGATCCCGTGCCGCAGTCACATACCCTGCGATCAGGAGTCGAGCTGGCCGATCTGTTCGACCTCGACCTCGATCCGGACCGCGTTCGGGAACTCCCGCTCGAGGAGCTGCCGGGCGAGGTCGTCGTGGCCCCTGAGCTCGAACCGACGCTGGAAGACGGTGTACTTCCACTCGTCGAAGCGACTCGAGGGATCCCCGTCGAGGCGTCCGTAGAGTGGAACGCGGTACTCGGACGGCGAGTCGGAGTGGGGCCCTTTCAGCTCCGCCCCCTTCCGCCGACAGGTCTCCGCGATGTCCGTGACCGCGGTCTCGAGGGCCTCGCGGTCGCCGCTTCGGAGGGAGATCCGGGTCACGAACGTCATCGGGTCATGCGGGCAAAGGGCACCCGTCCCCAAAAACCTGCCCTCTGCATCCCGGCGATGTCAGGCGGTTGCACACTCCGACATTCTCTTATTCCGCGCCCGTGTATCACTCCGATAATGACGGTCGAAGCGACGAGCGCCGGCGCCATCCTCTTCCGGGATACGCGCGGCCGGCGCGAGTACCTCCTCCTCAAGAGCCGCCCCGGGGACTGGGAGTTCCCCAAAGGCGGGGTCGAGAACGGGGAGGAGCTCCAGCAGACCGCCATCAGGGAGGTCAAGGAGGAGGCGGGGATCAAGGATTTCCGCCTCATCGACGGCTTCCGGGAGGACTACGATTACGTCTTCGAGGCGAACGGGAACCGCATCCATAAGACGGTCCACCTGTTCATCGCGAAGTCCTTCGAGGCCAGCGCGGAGCTCTCCCACGAGCATCGCGACCTCCAGTGGCGGGATTACAACCAGGCGATTAACACCATCACGCAGGACGGACCGCGGGACATCCTCAAGGAGGCCCACGACTACCTCGACGAGAAGGACGTATAGATGCCCCTGGGCTCCGATGCGGAGTTCGGCTTCGAACTCCGCGTCTGTGCCTGGGCAGAGCGGCACTGGCCCCCCGGGTCGGCCAGCCCGCGGCCCGTCCTGGTGGGCCGACAGCTCGGGACGAATCGGCGGCGCTGGGACACCGTCGTCCTCGAGGTGGATCCGGGCGGTCTGGCGGACCGAGCAGCCTTCGGCCCCGACCATCTGGATTCGACCCTGCTCCACGTTGTGCGGCATGCACCCACCGATTGGGCGTACTACCGAAACGCGCTCCCGGAGCCGGAGTATCCATGGCGATACGTTCGAGAGGCGGTCCACGAGGCGGCAGACCGGGGAGCGGTCGAGTCGAGAAAGCGCGGTGGTCGGATCGAGATCCGGCGTGTCGCCCCGTATCCGGACTGGTTCGACCGGCTCGTCGCCATCGAGAACAAACCCGATCTGGACGCCAGCGCCGCGCGGGCCCTGCAGGACCAGCTCGAGCGCGACGTGGCCAGCGGGCTGGCGGACGAGGTCTGGCTCGCGAC
>JBDGRH010000084.1:0-12530 GCA_042218225.1 Halodesulfurarchaeum sp.
TTTTCAGGGGTCAGAGGGAGACGTGGTTGGGGTCGAGATTGTACGGCCTTTGGTATCGGAACCCCATAGTGCTATTTGAAGAACGTCCTCGGCTGTCCGCAGTAGTGAGGAAAGTCACGACCGCCACGAGCTGTAAGCCCTTGGCCGCTGGCACGAAACGCGACAGCTTGAACCGCCACGAGTTGAAACCCTCGACCCGAGCCGGCCGAGGGCGTTCAGCTCGTGACGGTCCCGTATCCTCTAACTGCTGCAGCCGCCCAAGCCCGGTCAGGCGAACGTAACCGGCCCGGGGCGAACGTCAATCACCGAGTCCGACCCGTTCCAGCCGCCACTACCAGAGGACCAATGTTACATGCTGGCGGACTGTCAGGGGGCGTATGCCCGCCATCCGGATGGAGGACCTGGTGAAGACGTTCGGGGACGTGGAGGCACTCTCGGGCCTCACGCTTTCCGTCTCGTCCGGCGAGCTCTTCGGCCTCCTGGGACCGAACGGGGCCGGAAAGACGACCACCATCGGCGTGCTTACCGGGCAGACCATCCCGGATTCCGGGTCGGCCTCCGTCCTGGACGTCGACCCCGTTGCCCATCCAGTGGCGGTCAGGGAGCGCGTCGGCATCCTCCCGGAGAAGGAGTCCCCGCCGAGCTTCCTGACCCCCCGGGAGTACTTCCAGTTCGTCGGGGCGGTCAGGGACCTCCCGGACGAGCAGGTCGATGGGGCGACCGACGAGTGGGCCCAGCGGCTTGGATTCAATGAGAAGCTCGACACCCTGTCCTCGGATCTCTCCCGGGGCCAGAAGCAGAAGGTGATGATCGCCGCCGCGTTCCTCCACGAGCCCGCCGCCGTCTTCATCGACGAGCCGCTCGCCAATCTCGACCCGCTGATACAGGAGCGCGTGAAGCGGTACCTCGCCGAGTACCGCGAGGCGGGCAATACGGTCCTCATCTCCACGCACAACGTGGACGTCGCCGCGGAGCTGTGTACCCGGGTGGGGATCCTCTACGACGGGCGCCTGTTGACCGACGTCAGGCCCGCGGACCTCGACCCCGACCGGTCCCTGCTGGACGTGTTCGTTGCGGCGGTGGACCGTGCAGGGGCGGCGGATACCACACTCGAAGACCCAGTGCAGGATGGCGGTGGGGAAGATAAGGAGGATAGTAGTGAGCAGGACCGGAAGGAAGGCCGTGAGCAGGACCGGAAGGAAGGCCGTGAGCAGGACCGGAAGGAAGGCCGTGAGCAGGACCGGGAGAAGGACCGGGATCAGCACCGAGAGCATGACCGACCGGAGCGCTCCGATGGATGATGCTGGAGGAAAATACCACATGAACAGCGCTGGCACCCGGACCTGGCGGGTCCTCAAGGAGATGACGAAGGAGGAATGGCGCCTCCACACCACCCTCTTCGGCGGTCGACGGTTCGCCGGGTTCCCCCTCATCGTCGCCCTGTTCGTGGCGATCGCGGTCTGGGCACTTCTCCGGACCGGCACCTCGACCGCTGGAATCGTCGCGGGCATGCACGCTCTGGTCTTCCTCTTCGGTTTGCACACCGGCTCCGTGGGCCTGGTGGGTCGGGAGGCAGTCCGGAACCTCCTCGGCGACGTGACCCTGCTGGTGTTCTCGGCCCGGACCCTTCCCCTCTCCCGCCGCCGACTGCTCGGTGTGTTCATCGTCAAGGACGTCGGCTACTATGCTCTCCTCTTCCTGCTCCCGATGGCCGCCGGAACCGTGCCGGCCGCGATCGCGGCGGGGGCGGCCGGTCAGATGGGGAGCGGGTCGGGAGCAGCCCCGAGTGTCGTCCTGGGGGCGCTGCTCCTCTGGATCGCCCTCGTCGGCACGTTCATGCTGGGGATGGGAACCACGTTATCCGCCCTGGGGCTCTCGTCGCGCGGCCGGACCGGTCGACTCGCCCTCCTCGTTGTCCTGGCCGGGATCGCTGCCGCCTGGGTTGCCGGCGCACCCATTCTAGAATATACCCCATATGGCTTCTTCCGGGCCCCGTCGGTTACGAGGGCGATCGGGGTGATCGCGCTCGTCGGCCTCCTGCTCGGGTTCGGTGGCCTTTCGGTCGACGTGCAGGGGTCCAGCCCGACCCGGACGGAACCCGCGCGCTTCCGCCGGTGGAACGAGATCCTGGCCGACCCGCTCTCGACGAAAACGCTCCTCGACGTCCACCGGAGCGCCGGGGGCTTCGGCAAGGTCCTCTTCTCTGCGGGCATCCTCCTCGTGGTGACCCTCGGCCTGGTCGACCTGGCGGCCCGCATCACGGGTGTCGCTCCCTCCATGGGGATCTCGATCGGGGCGATCCTCGGCCTCTCGGCGTTCACCACCTACAACTGGCTCACCCAGTTCGACGACGTCGAGAGCTACCTCGTGCTCCCCACGGACGTCAGTGCGGTCTTCCGGGCCAAGTACCGCGCCTTCCTCGTCCTGGGCCCGGCCGTGGGCCTCGTCGCGCTGGCCATCGCCGTGGGGTACCGTGGCGGCCGGCTCCTCGAGGTGGCCGTCGGGGCGCTCCTCCTCGTGGGCGTGACCACGTACATCTACGGGGTGACCGTCTTCCTGGCCGGGCTGTCCCCCAACGAGTTCCTCTTCGACTCGCTCCTGTTCGGCGTGTTCGCGCTCGCGGTGATGGTCCCGCTGGTTCCGACGCTCGTCGTCGGATTCGCGCTGGCACCCATCGGCACCACGTTCCTGGGAGCTCTCGCCCTCGGCAGCGTGGGACTCGGCGTCGCGGGCTACCTGCTGTATCGACGGTCCCTTCCCAGGTGGGAGACCCATCATCGCTCTTGAATCGACGGGGGATTTCCACTCACCCCACCGGATCGCCTCCCACCGGACCGCCTCCCACCGCATCGCATCCCACCGGACCGCATCCCACCGGACCTCACCCCATTGCACTCCATTCGGCACACCCGAACATTAGTACGTGGCGCCCACAGCCGGCCGTATGGACCTGCAAAACGCGCTCTCGTCGGCGGGCGTCAGGGACTGGGAGACGGACACCGGCGGGGAGATCCTCGACGTCGGGGTCATCGGGCTCGGCGGGTTCGCCCGGAAGGTGGCCCTGCCCGCAATCGAGTCGTCGCGGTGGTGCGACGCGGGCGCGGTCATCAGCGGCTCGCGCGCCAAGGCCGAGCGGATCGGCGCCGAGTACGGTGCACTCCCACTGACCTACGAGGAGTACCGCGAGGGCGACGGCGCGGACGCCTTCGACGCGGTGTACGTCGTGACGCCGAACGCCACGCACCTCGACTTCGTGGAGACGGCCGCGGACCTCGGGAAGGACGTGCTCTGCGAGAAGCCCCTCGAGGCGACGCTTGAGCGCGCGACGACGCTGGTCGAGACGGCTGGCGAGGCGGGCGTGACCCTCATGACGGCCTATCGGATGCAGGCCACACCGGTGGTTCGCCAGCTCCGTGACATCGTGCACGCCGGCACCCTCGGCGACGTCGTCCGCGTCGAGGGCGTGTTCGATATCGCGGTCCTTGATGGGGGCGAACCCGATCAGTGGCGCCTCGACGCCTCCCTGGCGGGTGGGGGCGCACTCCCTGATATCGGCATCTATCCGCTCAACACGACACGGTTCGTCCTCGGTAAGGAGCCCGAGGCCGTCCGGGCGGTCACCGGCCAACCACACGAGGGCTTCGAGGAGGTCGACGAGCACGTGACGTTCACGCTCGAGTTCGGGGACGGGGTCTCCGCGACCGGGCACGCGTCGTTCAACGCACCACCGGAGAGCCGCCTCCACGTGGTCGGGACCGAGGCGACCGCCACCATCGAGCCCGTCTTCGGGGCGGGTGCCACCCGCACCCTTCGACTCGAGACGGACGAGGGCGAGGCGACGGTCACAGTGGAGGGGGACGAGGTCGCCGCGGAGTTCGATTACTTCGCCAACGCGGTCCTCGGCGACCTCGACCTCGAGCCGGACGGGGCCGACGGGCTTGCGGACATGCGGTTGATGGATGCGATGTACGAGTCGGCGGAGACGGGGCGGCGGATCGCCCTGGATGAGGGATAGCGGCCCCGCCAGGCACCCCGACGAGCGGTGTCGGCTCCTTCGCCCCTCATCCCGGCGCACGAAACGCCTTGAGCCGGAACTGGAGGACAACGTCCTCGACCGCCTCGGGGTCGCCGGTCCAGGTGATCGTGACCTCGGTCAGTCGGTAGGACGGCCCAACGGGCACACGCTCCGCCTCGAGGGTGGCCTCCCACCCATCGCCCTCGACCCGTTCCTCGGAAACCCGCGTGCCACCGAGCGATTCCAGATAGCCGATCGCCTGCTCGAGGTGCTGTCCCCGGAACGCCCTGGTGATGGAGAGCGAGCCGTCCGTCTCCGTCCGGTCGACCGGGGGGATGGCATCCAGCGCCGCCTTCCGCTTCCGGAGCGCGGGGCGGTCGTCGAGGGACGTCATGATGGGAATCTCACATTTCGGGAGTACGTCACCCGGCGTATAAATGTCGCCGATGCCGCTCCGGGGAGGAGTGGTTGTGGCGACAGGTCGTTCGACTCGTGGCAATCGGGGTTACTGCGTTTGCTGCACCCGGCCGAGGGTTTGCACCTCCTGGCGGTCCCGATCCGGTCCGGCCGTTTTGCCGACGGGCGAGGACCTCCCCCGCTGTGGTTCGCCCCCGTCCATGACCATGCCCCCAAGACAAAAGCAGTGTTCCATCCCCCCGCGTTCGGGCCCAAGAAGTGTGAAATCGCTCTTTGAGGATTCAGCAGCTTTTCCGTATCGGCACCCCATCACTCGTGTATGAACCCCGTCCAGGTTCCCTCGCTGGTCCCTCATCTCTCGGTCCAGTCCCTCCAGTCCGTCGTATCCGCGCTCCAGGCGAGCGTCGTCGGTGGGGCCTTCTGGACGGCCGTGACCCTCCCGCTCGCATATCCGGCGGCCCTCCTCGTGGAGGGGTGGTCGCTCCCGCTGTTCGGCGCGCTCATCGTCCTCCACGGGATCGCCCTCCTGCTCGGCCACGGATACTCGCCGGGTGGCGGGTGATCGCCGCCTCGCACACACGGGTCGACCTAGTCGAACCGGTCATCGGGGCCGTCCAGTGCCCCGTCCGTCGGTGCCATCATAACGGCATGGGCCGAAGAACCGACCGTGGCTGGCCAACCCACCCGGTCCGGGAGTCGCTCCCGTTCCCACCCGCGCAGCGTGGGGTATGCAGCCCTGGCCATGGCCAGACCCACCTTCCTGCTCGGGATCGTCCCGCTCTACGGCCTCGGGGTCGCCCTGGCAGTCCACGCCGGCACCGCATTCCGCCCCCTTCCAGCTGCGCTCGGGCTCGTCCTGGTCTGGTCGGTGCAGCTGATGACACACTATTATAACGAGTTCCACGACCTCGAGACGGATCGAGAGACACCCCCAGGTGGCATCACCGGCGGGAGCCAGGTGCTCGTCGACGGGCTCGTCCCGCCGGAGACCGCCCGCCGCTTGGGTCGCGTCGCACTGGCATCCGTCGTGACTCTCACCGCGGTCACCGTTCTCGCAACGGCGCAAGGCTGGGTGCTCGTCGCGATCGTCCTCGCAGCGACCGCTGCGGGATGGGGATATTCGACCCCGCCGGTCAGGCTCGTGGCCAAGGGCGTCGGCGAGGTGACGAATGCGGTGGTGGCGGGAGCGCTCGTTCCGCTCACGGGCTTCCTCCTCCAGACGGGAACGGTCGCCGGGATCCGGCTCCGTCCCCTCGTCCCGGTCGTCCTGCTGGCCTTCGGGCTGGCTCTGGCGACCGCCCTCCCCGACGCCGAACCTGACGCCGCGACGGGCAAACTGACGCTCACCGCCAGGCTCGGGCCCGGACGCGCCGGGACCGTCGCCGCCGTCTCGATCCTGCTCGGGGCAGGGCTGCTCGTCGGACCGATCGGGGAGCTCGTTCCACTCCTCGGTCGGGTGGCCCTCGGCGGGACCGTCGCGGTCGCACTGGTCGGGCTCCCATTCGGGCTTGCCCTCGCGGATGGGGAGGGCACGGGGGCCGACCTGTTCGCCATCCTGGCCACTCTGGCCGTCGGTGCACTCCTCATCCTTCTGGTCGGTGCACTCCTCCTCGGTGCTGGGGTTCATTTCTAGTGTGCAGGTCGGTCCCTCCGAGTGCCCCCAACCCACCCCTCGGAGCGTCCAGGCGAGGCCAACGAGCAGCACCGAATCGTGCCGCTTTTACCCCGGTCGGCGGGAACCCCTCACCTGGGTAGGTCCACCGTGTCCCCCATCGCCGACGACCGCAGACGGCCGGCGCTCGCCGTGCTCGCCGGCGGGAACTTCGCCCAGCTGGGGGTCCGCCTCCTCCTGGGAGCGCTCGTGCCGTTCGTCCTCCTCACGTTCGATGCCTCCAAGTCGGCCGTCGGCCTCGCCCTGACTGGCATGTGGGCGACGTACGCGCTCCTCCAGTTCCCCAGTGGCGTGCTGGCCGACCGCTTCGGGGAGCGCCCGCTGGTCATCCTGGGGCTGGGTGGCGCGGTCGTGGGGTCGATACTGGTCGGACTCTCGCCGACACTCCTCGTCTTCGGGGTGTTCACTCTGCTGCTCGGGGCGGGGACCGGGCTGTACTTCGCGCCGGCCACCGCCCTCATCTCCCGGTCGTACGAGGAGCGCGGTGGCCCCATCGGGATGCTCACCGCCACCGGCGCGGCCGCGGGGGTCGTCTTTCCGGCGGCCGGCAGTCTCCTGGGCGCCAGTATCGGCTGGCGGCCCGTCCTCTGGATCGCCGGGGGCGTCACCCTGCTCTTCCTGCTGGCCATCTATCGGTGGGTTCCGTCGGTCCCACCGGCGAACCCAACGAGGAGCCTGGGACGGATCGCCGAGCTCTCCAGACACCGCGAGCTCCTCGGGCGCCCCTCGGTTGCGTACACCACCGTGGTGGCGGTCATGGTCGGGTTCGCCTTCCAGGCGTTCTCCTCGTTCTTCCCGACATTCCTCGTCGAGTACCGGGGGACGAGCGCCGGGCTGGCCGGCGTCCTCTTCGGCATCGCCTTCGGCCTCTCCACCCTGGCGCAACCGGTGGCGGGCGGCCTCTCCGACCGCGTGGGTCGGGACGGGGCCATCGCGTTGAGCGTGGTCCTCTTCGTCTCCGGCCTCCTCGTCCTCCTGGGGATCGGTTCATGGCCCGGATTGCTGGTGGGGGTGACGCTGCTCGGAACCGGGGTCTCCTGGCCGGGTTCAGTCCAGGCCCGTTTCATGGACCAGCTCTCGGACGCGGAGCGGGGGTACGGCTTCGGGCTGGCCAGAACCGTCTATATGGGCCTCGCCTCCGCGGGCAGCGTGGTGGTCGGAACGCTGGCCGAGGCAGGCGGGTGGATTCTGGGATACGGGGCCGTCGCGTTGCTCCTCATCCTCTGTCTCGTGGTCCTGGCGACCAACCGGGTCATGGGGCTGGATCTGTAGGGGGAAGACACCTTAGACAGCAGGGCGCGGCGGAACAGGTTCCCTGGCGAAGGATCATCCACCCCCATCCCCTACGCCTCAAATCACCTCCCCCCATCCCCTACACCTCAAATCACCTCCCCCCATCCCCCACCGCTCAAATCACCTCCCAAATTCCTCATACCCCCGCCCACTCCCCGGCCCGTATCACTGTCCGACGACGTTCGCCTCCAGGTCTCGCGGGAAGGTGGTCAATCGCTCCGTCCCCGAATCCGTCACCAGGACGGTATCGGAGTGGCGATAGCCCGCCTCGTCCGTGTACAGGCCCGGTTCGATGGTGTAGAGCTGTCCCGGTCTCGCCGTGGCGTCGCTCCCCCGGTCGATGTAGGGCGGTTCGTGGGCCTCGAGACCGATGGCGTGACCGACGTGATGCCTGGCGAGATCCGCGAGGCCCGCCGATTCGAGATGACTCATCACGGCCCCGTCGACGTCCGCGAGGGGGACGCCTGGCTCGAGTGCCTCGAGGGCCACGTCCTGGGCCTCGAGCATGTGCTCGAAGTGCCGCACAGCGTCCGCGTCCGGCTCGCCGACGAACATGGTCCGCTCGAGCTCGGCGCGATACCCCCCGACGTTGGCGGTCGCCCCGGTGATCAGGACGTCGCCGGCCTCCAGTACGCGATTTGCCGTGTGTCCGTGGGGGAGTCGGGTTTGCTCGCCGCTGATGAAGCCGACACTGACCGGTCCCGCACCCCTGGTCCGGGGCTCGTACTCGCTTCCGAGGGCGTCGAGCATCGCTCGCGAGGCCTCCCGGGAGGCGGACTGGCCGACAGACACGGCATGCACACCGGGGGAAAGCCGGTCGGCCAGCTCTCGATGCGCCCGGTCGGCCCAGCGGGCCGACTCACGGACGAGGGCGACCTCCGCGTCCGATTTGTCCTGCCGGGCCCCCGCGACCCAGGACTGTGTCTCGACCTCGAGGAACGAGGAGAGGGCCGGACCCTCGTAGCCCATCACCCCCGGTGCGCCGTCGCTGTCGGCCACCACGCGCTGCACCCCGTGGGCGGAGAGCCGCTCCGCGGCGGTCTCGATCGGGGCACCCTGGGGATAATCGAAGTACGATCCGACCGTATCAATATGGGGATTCGATTCGACGCGCTCGACCTCCAGCCGGGGAACCGTGATGACCACCTGCTCCGGGAGGACGCCCAGGACGACCGGCCGCTCGGTCTGGATGTGGAAGAAGCCGGTCAGGTACTCGATTGCGGTCGCGTCGAACCACACCGCGGCGTCGGCGTCGGTGTCGGCGAGTCGCTCGCGGACCGCCTGGAGGCGCTCCCGGTATTGCTCGTCGGGGATGGTGGTCGGCATGGGAAGGGGTTCTCGGGACACATTGATATGGATACGTGCTTCGGAATCGCGATAGTGTATCCAGGGTGGGAGGGGGCTAACAGGTGAAGGGCCCAGCTGAGAAAGGCCTCTCTGGCGAAATCACACCTGGCAAAGGCCCCTCGGAAACGGAGCTCTCTATTAACGGGCCGCCATGCGCCCGACTGCCGGATAGAGGGACCCAGGTTCGACGAACGGGCCAATCTTTCGACGATTGTCGGGGAAGGAATTAAGTATTTGACGAAATATCGGGGCGATATGCAGTGTGCCAGCTGCGGGCGCCCGATGACGAACGTCCAGGGGATCGGCCTGTGCACGGAGTGTCAGGAAGTCACCGGCCCGGGTGAGGGGTTCTGAGGGGTCGAGGCGGCGCGGATAGCTGTCACCGAAGCGGGTTTCCCGCCCCACGGCACAGAGACGTGCATGACGACAGTCCTGAGTCTGGGCTCGCAGGTCGGATCGATCCTGGGCCTGCTGGCGGTGGTCCTTCTCCCGGGGCTGATCGCGGCGGTCCTCTGGAGTCCCTTCCTCCTCGCGAGTCGGATCCAGTCCCTGTTCGCCTCCCTTCCACCTCGGGAGTCCACCCTCGTCACCTACACCGTGGCGGCGGTGGGTGCCTCCCTCCCGTTCTGGCTGGGCTCGCTCGCCGCCATCGTGGGTACCGAGGGAGCCTCGGGGGCGGTCATGGCCAATGCTATCCTGGACGTGATCGTCCCACTGGCCGTGGTCTACGTCGTGGGTTTCCCGACCATCGCCATCGTCGTGCTCCCGCGAGTGGGCGTCGACTGGGACCCGACCGGATATGGGACTGGAACCTGGGCCCTCCTGCTCGTTGGCGGGGGGTGGTATGCCGCCATGTTCGCAGTCCCGCTTTTCCTCGTCGCCGTGGTGCTCGCCCTTCCCATGTGATCCTCGAGGGTCCCCCGTCCGAGGGGTCCATCAGGGACTCCCCTCCTCGTCCAGACCGGCCATAGGTGCCCCGAATACAGCCCTCAACGCGTTTTTACCAGGTGGAAAGGGCCAGAAAACACATTACGTTCGACGCACTCATTTATTATGTACTCCTCCTCGAGGAGTACCAGCCCGGTGCATGGCATGGAACCTCAGGCCCGCCATGGGTCACTTTTCACCGGGTTGTTCGAACCGGCGAGCGGGAGCGCTGTCCCCCGTCCTGCCCACGATACCCGTATACCCGTCACTCACGTCATCCATATACCCGTCATCGATAGACAGATCGGTCACCTGCTCTTCCCAATCCGGCCGGCGTGCACGGTCCCCGAGGCGTCAGGCTTCGACCTCGCGTACTGCCTCGGCCAGGCCCGTGATCCGGTCCGAGAGCCTGCCGGCTTCCTCCGCAAGGACCCGCGTCATCGCCTCCTTGCCGACAGCACCTCGATCGACAATCGCGTCGGGTGTACCTTCGACTGACGCGAAGGCCCGATCCGTCCCCCACTGCATCGTGTGACCCTCAGATTCGGGCTCCGGCTCGTCCTCGCGGTCGAATGTTCCGACTGTCCAGTCGAGGCGGTCCAGGGCCGCTTCGACATCTTCGTCGAGCCGGCAGTTGGCCGCGAACCGGAGCGTCGGATCGTGCTCCCGGGCGGCGAGCAGGAGTCTGGCGACATGGCTGGAGGCACCCATCCGTACCCCCCGGTTCGGACGGATCCCGGATGCCGTCCGCGTGATGCGGCCCTCGACGGCGGCGACCTCCGAGCGCTCCTCGCCGTATCTCGTGGTCCCGGCCACCTGCATCCCCACCTCCGGAACCACCGCCGAGACGTCTTCTGCCACCAGCGTATCCACCACGTCCTCGACGGCCTCGATCACGTCCGTCCGACCGGCCCGCTCTCGGAGCCCGACGAGGTGATGCACCGCCCCTGGCCCCGTTCCGACCTTGAGGTGATATCGCACCGCGCGCTCCATGAACGAGACCGCATCGGAGACCGCCCGGGTGAGGGGCTCGCCGGTGGCGAGGTTCGTCGCGATGGCACTCGAGAGCGTACAGCCCGAGCCGTGCGTGGCCTCGGTATCGACCCGTGCGTGAGTGAACTCGATCGTGGAATCAGACGTGACGAGCCGGTCCGTCACGTCGGGACCGGGGACGTGTCCTCCCTTCAGGAGGGCGGCATCCGCCCCACGTTCCAGGAGCGCCTGACCCGCCTCCTCGAGGGCCGCGGGTTCGGTCGACTCGACCCCGGTGAGGACCCGGACCTCGTCCAGGTTCGGGGTGACCAGGGTCGCCTCCGCGAGAAGGTCACGATACGCCGTCTCCGCCTCGGGTTCGAGGAGCCGATCGCCCGACGCAGCCACCATCACCGGGTCCACGACGAGGGGCACGGAGAGATCCGCCGCCCATGTCGACACCAGGTCGACGATGTCGGCGGTGGCGAGCATCCCCGTCTTCACCGCACGGACGTCGAAGTCACCCAGGACCGCCTCCAGCTGGGCGGCGACCTCCTGGGTCGGCAGGACGTGTGTCGATTCCACCCCAGCGGTGTGCTGGGCGGTGACGCTGGTGATGACGCTCGTCCCGAACCCACCGTGGGCCTCGATCGTCTTGAGATCCGCCTGGATCCCTGCTCCTCCCCCCGAATCGCTTCCCGCCACGGTGAGCACGACCGGACGCTCGTCCGGAACCGGTGCTCTCCTCATGGTCCACCACGCCATCGCCTGACTATCGGTTGGGGCGCGCCGCTCCAGTTCTCTGGAATAGCCATATAATTACATTGTACAATACCCTCATAACGGTTGGTGGTGCGGTAACTCGGGTGGAGATACGGAACGAAGCGTATCCGCCGGGGCCACTCCTGGATCAATCTCTGGCCGACTCGACCAGCCCACGGAGGCGCTCGACGACGGCCACCGCGGTCGGTCCGAAGACATAGGTGATCGGTTCGATCCCGAACGCCCCCCGGTGATAGACCACCGGCGGGACACCCCCACGATCCTCGAACCGATCCTGGAGGTGGGCTCCCCGGGCCTCGTACTCCGCGTCGAACTCGAGCGGGTCGATCCCCCTTGACCGCGCCGCGTCCAGGAGGCTGTCGTCCGTCCGGACGTTCACGGCCGCTCGCATCTCCGGGTCGACGGCCTTCGACGAGAGGATGGCCGTGGCCACGTGCTGTGAGGCACCGAACTCCGGGTGGGCCGGGATCTCCACGTTTCCGCCGATCGCATAGATCCGCCCCGGGATGGCGGCGACGTCGGCCGGGTCCCCGGCGTCCCGAAGCGCCATCCCGACGTTCGTTCCGACGTTGGGGATGTACGTCGCCACACCCGACGTGCTGGCGATCATCCGGGCAGCCCGGCGGACCGTCGAAAGGACCTCCCGCTCGGCCCGGAGCCCGGAGTCGGTGCCCCGGACACAGAGATCGCAACCCAGCCCACGGAGCGACGGCATCACCTCCTCGTGGAGCTCGCAGAGTGGTCCCCGGTCCTCCAGTTCGTGGATCAGGGCGAGCAGCTCGGCCAGGACGTCATATTCGTCCAGTTCGTCGGCTGCCAGGCCGGCGGCCAGGCTGTCCACGGTTTCTCGGGTGCGGGGATCATCCCGGAACCGCGGGTCCCCGGCGGCCTCCCCGGAGACGTACTTGCTGACGGCCGCCTGCGTGACGCCGACGGCCGACGCGATCTCCTCCAGTGCCGTGAGCGCGTCCCCGATCTCCTCGCCGGCGCGCTCGATCTGTTCGTGGGACTCCTGGACGGCGAGGACCGTGTCGTTGGCCTGCTCCTGGACGTCCTCGATGCTCTCCGCGATGTGCTCGGTGTGCGACCGCGTCTCGTTCGCGA
>JBDGRH010000084.1:12540-20884 GCA_042218225.1 Halodesulfurarchaeum sp.
TGGGTGAGTCCCCGGTCGGCCAGCCGGGTCGCCAGCATCGCCCTGATCGTCGGGAGGACCCGATCCACGACGAGCTCGCTCGGCAGGACCAGCGACATGGCGCCGGGTTCCGACGCGATCCCCATAAGTGCGTCTCCACCGTGGAATAAATAAGTTATACAAGTGGGTTTTATCACGGTGCATTCCATAGGAACCAGGGGGGCACGCCATGGTCAGCACCACGATCGCCCTGGCGCTCACGGTTGGAACGCTCGCCCTGACCGCGGGTCTCGGACTCTGGTACGCCCGCGGGCGCATCGAGACCGTCGAGGACCTCATCGCGGCCAGGAACTCGACCGGCAGCGGGATGACCACGGCCACGCTCGTGGCGTCGGTGATGGGCGTGTGGATCCTCCTCTCCCCGGCAGAGGCAGGTGCCGCCTTCGGGGGCATCGCCGCCGTCGCCGGGTACGCCGTCGGCGAGATGCTTCCGATGCTCGTCTACGCCCGATTGGGGCCCCGGATCCGGGAGCTCATCCCCGAGGGACACACGCTCACAGAGTACGCCCTCGCTCGGTACGGGCCGGTGATGTACGGGTTCATCCTCCTTGTCAGCGTATTCTACATGTTCATCTTCCTGGCCGCGGAGCTCACCGGGATAACGAGTGCTCTCCAGCTGGTCGCGGCGGTCCCCCGCTGGCAGACGGCGGTCCTGGTCGGCGGGTTCGTCCTCCTCTACACCGGATACGGCGGACTCCAGGCCAGCATCTTCACCGATACCATCCAGACCCTGCTCATCCTCCCCCTGCTGGTCCTCGCCGCAATCGGCGCCATCCTCGCCCTCGGTGGGACGGGGGTCGTCCACGATCGGATCGTCGCCGCCGACCCATCGCTCCTCGATCCGACGTTCGTGACCGGGCTCCGGTTCGGGCTGTGGGTGGCCATCGCCATCGTCGGCGCGGAGCTCGTGAACCAGACCTGGTGGCAACGTATCTATGCCGCGGTGGACAGCCGGACGCTCCAGCGCTCGTTCACCGTCGCCGCGGTCGCAAATGCACTCATCGTGTTCCTGGCCGGGCTCTTCGGCGTGATCGCCAGGGGATACGCCGACATCGTGACGAACCCCGCGAGGGACACCTACAACGCGAGTATCGCCTTCTTCGTCCTCCTCCAGGACGCGTTCCCCGAGTGGGTCACCCTGGTAGTGACGCTCCTCGCGCTCGTCCTGGTCATGAGCACGGCCGACACCCTCTTCAATGCGCTCGCCAGCGTCGTCACCGCCGATCTGCCCCGATTGCTCGCGGACCCATCAGATCGCACCCTCCGATTGGGGGCGCGTTCGCTGACGGTGCTGGTTGGCATCGGGGCGATACTCGTGAGCCTCCGGGCCCGGAGCGTGCTGCGCCTGTTCCTCCTGGCCGATCTCCTCGGTGCCGCCGTGATGGTCCCGCTTCTCTCGGGGCTCTACTCGGAGCGGATACCGGGTGCCGGCGCGGTCGTGGCTGGCGTCGCCGGGGTCGTGACCGGGGTCGCCTTCTTCCCGAACCAGCTGGTCCGGGCGGGCCTCGAGGCGGTCCCCGGTCTCGCAACGCTCCTCCCGACCCCCGACTTCCTTTATGCCTTCGTCGGCGCCGCTGGAATCTCGACCATCCTGACAGCCATCTCGATGTGGGTGCCCGGAACCGCCTTCGATCTAGGGGCGCTCTCCCGACGGATCCGGCGCCTCGACGGATCGGCAACGCCGGAGACGGAGGGGGTTGGTGATTGATGGCGCTCTCCACCCTCGGCTTCACCCTTCTCGTGTGGAGCGTGATCGCCGCGGTCGTCCTGCTCTTCGGGTACCAAGTCCTCGCCGTGACTGAGGACCTGGGCCTCCGATAGACCATTCACCAGTGGTGGCGCGAGGGGTATTAATCCAGTTGTACCACCTTGTAAATCCTTATTGGGAAGGAGCAAGGATACCCCATCAATGAACGGCGAGAGTGGATATCGCGTCAGCTCGGTCGACCTCGGGCGGGTCGACGAATACCTCCGGGAGATGGGACCGACGTGGGTCGCCGGAGCCATCGCCGCCGGACCGGCCACGATGGCGAGTCTGCTTACCGCCGGGGCGAGTTTCGGGTATACGCTCCTCTGGGTGGTCGTTCTGTCAGCCATCCTCGGAGCCTTCGCCCAGTATTTGGCGATGCGATTGGGGTTGCTCACCGAGGAGGGCATCGTCGCGGTGGTCGAGCGCCACCTCGGAGAGTGGTGGGCGTGGTTGCTCGTGGGTGACGTGGTGTTGGCCGCGGGCCTCGCCCAGCTCGTCATCATGAAGACGGTCGCTGGAGTCTCCGAGACCATCACCGGCCTGGATGCCCGACTCTGGGGTCTCTTCTGGGCGGTCGTCCTGGCAGTCGGACTCGCTGGCCGAGGGTATCGATTCATCGAGCTGGTCGCCAAAGTCCTCGTGGTGGGGGTGGTCGTCGCCTTCCTGGCCTCCGTCTTCGTCGTCCCGATCGACCCTGGAGCTGCTGCTAGTGGCCTCATTCCGAGCATTCCCGCCGGCGTGGAGGGAGCATTGGTCGCCGCGGGCATCCTGGGTGGAGCGGTCCATATCACCTTGATTACCATGCAATCATATACAATGCGAGCCAGGCGATGGACCGGGAGCGAGTACGATCTTGCCACCTTCGACATCGGTGCCTCCATGCTCGTGGCGTTCGGGATCTACAGTCTCGCCATCTTCCTCGTCAGTGCGGGCGTGCTCCACGGACCTGGCGTCGCGGCTGGTGACCTGACCGCGATCAGGGCGGCGACCGCCCTGGGGCCGCTGGTGGGTCAGCACGCGAAGTGGCTGTTCCTCCTGGGCCTCTGGGGTGCCGCCGTGTCCACCCTGGGCGGGAATACCGTGGTCCCACCCTTCCTGCTCGCCGACAAGCTGGGCTGGGACACCGACGTCTCTGACACCCGGTACCGCACGCTCCTCGCGGTCGTGGCCCTCCTCAGCGCAGCGGGGACCGTCATCGGTGGCGCGTTCTTCCCCCTGCTCGTCCTCGTGCTGGCCTTCGGACTGGTCGGGACGCCATTCGCGCTCGTCGTCGTCCTCTACCTCCTGAACGATCCCGACGTCGTGCCCGAGACGAACTCGACGACGGCCAACGTGGGCGGGGTGATCCTCACCGCGATCGCCGCCTTCCTCGCCGGCCAATTCGTGTCCGAACGGGTGTCCGCAGGACTCCGAGACCCGACCACGGTCGTTGTACTCGCCTTCGCCCTGATCCTCGCAGCGGCGAGCCTCCTCCTCGTGTGGCGGTACGTCACCCGGGTGGCGACCTGATGTCCGGGGACGCCCTCCCGTTCTCCCTTACGGGGAGGACGCTCATCACAGGGCCGTCGAACGTCGGCAAGACGCGTCTCACGGCGCGTGCGCTCACCGCCTGGATCGATCGAGAGGGGACTGATGGGGTGGTGGTTCTGGAGTTCGGCCCCGCTTACGAGCACGAGGGGCGCGTCCTCGGCCGACCACTCTCCAATTTCGTCGAGATCCCGGAGACAGTGTTCCTGGGCGCGCTCGATGCACGCGCACCGCGAGCGGAGGGTGATACGGAGGGAGAATCGACACGGCTCGCACGGGAGAACGCGTATCGGGCCGTCGACATCATCCAGCAGGCCCCGGCGGACCCATCGGCCGTGTTCGTCAACGACGCCACCATCCCGTTCCAGCACCAAGCGGGTAACCCCAGGGTGCTCCAGCGGTACTGTGCACCCGCGACCGTGGTGGTCCTCAATGCCTTCGATAGCCACGAGCTGGGTTCGGGCGATCCGGTCTCACGCCAGGAGCGCGGTGCCCTCGAGGACTTCGAGCAGTGGGCGGATCGGGTCGTCCGACTGGGTGAAGATGACGGGTGAGCGACGTTTGTCCCGTAATATAGTGTGCCCCCGAACTCGAACGTGGAACGGGAATAGCGCTCCGCTCCCACCGGATCACGGACGGGATGCGGCGAACATAGTGGGACCGAACAAGGCAGCCCGCTTTAGAAACACCTAACGTTTAGGGGACGAGATTCAACAGCCAGGTACCCAACGTTTAGGGTGACCAAAAATGAAGGTCGCAGACGACATCACGGAGTTGATCGGTGAGACGCCCCTGGTGCGACTCGACGCCTTCGCCGACAATCTCCTCGGCAAGGTCGAGGCGTTCAATCCGATGGCATCGGTGAAGGACCGGATCGCGGTGGCCATGCTCGACCGGGCCGAGGAGGAGGGGCTCATCGACGAGGACACGCTGATCGTCGAGCCGACGAGCGGGAACACCGGGATCGGCCTGGCGTTCGCCGCCGCCGCACGGGGCAATCCCCTCACGCTCACCATGCCGGAGTCCATGAGCGAGGAGCGGCGGGCCCTCCTGAAGGCGTTCGGGGCGGAGCTCGTGCTCACCCCGGCCGATGACGGCATGAACGGCGCCATCGAGCGGGCCGACGCCATCGCCGCGGAGCGCGAGAACACCTTCGTCCCCCAGCAGTTCCAGAACCTGGCAAACCCGAGGATCCACCGGGAGACGACCGGACCGGAGATCTGGGAGGACACCGACGGCGAGGCTGACGTCCTGGTCGCCGGTGTCGGGACGGGCGGAACCATCACGGGGGTGTCAGAATATATAAAAGAGGAGGTCGGGGAGACGGACTTCACCTCGATCGCCGTCGAACCCGACACCTCGGCGGTCCTCTCCGGTGAGGAGGCCGGAAGTCACAGCATCCAGGGCATCGGCGCTGGCTTCGTCCCGGACGTGCTCCGCACGGAGCTCGTCGACGAGGTGCGAACCGTGGGCGACGAGGAGGCGGCGGCCGCGGCCCGGAAGTTGGCCCGGACGGAGGGGATCCTCACGGGTATCTCCTCCGGCGCGGCCCTCCACGTCGCCGCCCAGGTCGCCGGCGAACCGGCCCATGCGGACGACCTGGTGGTGGTCGTCCTGCCAGACACCGGGGAGCGGTACCTCTCGACGGACCTCTACGACGTGTGAGGATGTTCGACCGCATCCGCGAGGACATCGCCACCGCGTTCGAGAAGGATCCCGCCGCGAGGAGCACCATCGAGGTCCTGACGACCTATCCTGGCCTGCATGCGATCTGGATCCACCGGCTGGTCCATCCGCTTTGGGAGGCGGGATTCTTCCGACTCGCCCGATTCATCTCGCACATCGCTCGCTTTCTCACCGGCGTCGAGATCCATCCCGGGGCGGAGATCGGCCGGCGGTTCTTCATCGACCACGGTGGCGGCGTGGTCATCGGCGAGACGGCCGAGATCGGCGACGACGTGGTGATGTTCCAGGGCTGCACCCTGGGTGGCACCTCCCGGAAGCGCGAGAAGCGACACCCCACCATCGAGGACGAGGTGGTCATCGGTGCCGGGGCGATCCTCCTCGGCCCAATCACCGTCGGTGAGGGGGCCAGGATCGGTGCGGGTTCGGTGGTCCTCGACGACGTCGAGCCCGAATCGACGATGGTGGGGGTCCCGGCCGAACCGGCGGGTGAATCCGAGCCCGAGGAGCGCCGGGAGCTCCGCCACGACGAGGTCGAGGACCCGGTCCACGACCGGCTCGAGGAGCTGGAGGCGCGACTGGACCAGATCGAGCGGGAACTGGCGGAGGTCGACGTGCTTGCGGAGGCGCGTCTACGGGACACGGAGGAGGAAGAAGCTGACACCGAGCCTGCGGACGGCGCTGCGGAAGCGGAGGCCGACGGCGGCGAAAGCCAGGAACCCGACTGAATCCCACGGGTGTCGTATCGCGTGCCGTCAGAGCTCCCACATCCCGCGTATCTCTGAAATCTATCAAAAGTCGCTCTCGCCATTTCTAGTATCCATGGGAGCGGGGAACCGGAGGGATCGGCGGTGCCCCTCGCTGTCCTCCAGCTCCCGGTTTGTTCCGCTCCGCCCTTCCCCGAACCCAACGCTCATCACTGGTGAACCGCCAGGGAGAGATATGCCGAGACTCGAGGTGACGCTGCCGGACGACGTGGAGACCGAGCTCGAACAGCTGGCCGAGGAGGAATTCACGAGCCGGGACGAGGCAGTCGAGGCGCTCCTGCGGGCGGGGATCAGGACGTACGCCAGGGAGATCGAGGGATCGGGCGAGACGGACCTCAGCGAGGAGTTCGCCGAGGACCTCTGGGACACCGCGGGGGGACCCCCCGGGGCCGGGTCCGAGGGTGAAGACGAGTACTCCTACTGACACCCGTCATGCCCCGAATGGTCGACGGCACCTGGGACCCGGACGAGGAGATGGTGAAGACGGACGAGTCGGGGTCGTTCGAACGGGCGGAGACCACCTTCCGCGAATGGGTTCGGGCCGACCCCGACGCGACGTACCCCGCGGCAGCGGACCGATATCACCTGTACATCTCCAGGGCATGCCCCTGGGCTCACCGGGTCGTCCTCGTGCGCAAGCTGAAGGGTCTCGAGGAGACCATCTCGATGGACGTCGTGGACCCGGTCCGGGAGGACGAGGGCTGGGAGTTCGCGCCGGAGAAGCCGGGCTGTACGCCCGATACGCAACACGGGTCCGCGTACCTCCGGGACGTGTACGCCGCCGCAGATCCCACATACACGGGCCGGGTGACGGTCCCGGTCCTCTGGGATACGACGCGGGAGACCATCGTCAACAACGAGTCCGCTGACCTGATGCGGATGGTGGACCAGGCCTTCGACGACCACGCCGAGCGGGACGTGACGCTCTATCCGGCTGACCACCGAGACGAGATCGATCGCCTGGTGGACGAGCTCTACGAGTCGGTGAACAACGGCGTGTACAAGGCCGGCTTCGCCGAGACACAGGAGGCCTACGAACGAGCGGTGGACGAGCTCTTCGAAGCCCTGGACCGGTATGACACCCTGCTCGGCGAGCAGCGCTACCTCGTCGGCGATCGGTTGACGCTCGCGGACATTTGCCTGTTCAGTACCCTCTATCGCTTCGATCCGGTCTACTACGTCCACTTCAAGTGCAACGAGCAGCTCATAGCGCAGTACCCGAACCTCTCCGGGTACCTCCGCGATCTCTACCAGCTCCCCGGCGTCCGGGAGACGTGCAATATGGACCACGTCAAGGCCCATTACTACCGGAGCCACACCGACATCAACCCCACACAGTTTGTGCCCACCGGACCCCGACAGGACCTCGACGCGCCGCACGACCGGGAGGAGCTCCCGGGTGAGCCCCCGGCAGCGCTCCAGTAACTGAGACACATCGGCGGCGTGACGACCGGTAACGGACCGACTGACCTGCGCCCGATGGCGGTACCGTGCGGCAGGTGGCGGAGCCGCGGCGGGCACGGGATATTCCCCTGCATATTGAGGTCGGCGTTTGGTTCGAGGATGCCCGCTAGTACCAGGTGAGCCAATGCACCGACGAACCGTCCTCCGCGCGGGTGGACAGGCCCTCGCCGGCCTGGGGATCGCCGCGCTCGGGACCGGTCGGGCCCGCGCCGCCAGTCACGACATCGGGATGTACACCGAGGGGGGCGCGTACTACTTCGACCCCATCGGCCTGTTCGTGGAGCCGGGCGACACCGTCCGGTGGATCCTCGAGTCCGGCGTCCACACGGCCACCTCGTACTCGCCGACGAACCCGGGGGCGAACGTCCAGCGCATCCCCGACGCGGCGGAGCCATGGAACAGTGGAACCATCAGCCAGCCGGGGGCCAGCTACGAGTACACCTTCGAGGTGTCGGGCACCTACGATTACTACTGCATCCCGCACAAGAGCCTGGGAATGGTGGGTCGCGTGGTCTGTGGGGAGCCGGGTGGACCGGCAGAGCAGGGGTCGATCCCCTCCCCCGACCGGCCCAAGGAGGGGTCCCTGCCGCCCTCGGACGTCATCGTCGAGCAGGGTTCCATCGGATATCCATTCACGGGCGGTGGCGGGGGTGGAAGCACGCCGGTGTTGGGCCGCGCCGCGGCACTCTTCGGCGGGGCGGGACTGGCCGCGATCGGCCTCTACCACGGGCTCAACTCGAGCGGAGAGCGGTTCCGGATCGGATCCCGGGAGTGGCGAGAGCAGGTCGGTCTCGGTCGGGAAGCGAACGGAGGTGAGTCGGAATGACACCGATGGGGGGTGCGTCCGGATGACTGCCACGGGGTGGTACGGTCGTCCGGCAGGGGTCCTCACCGGGTGGCTCGCCGTCGCTGGCATCCTCCTGGTCCTCTCGGCCGTCTTCGTCGGCGTGTTCCTCCTCACCGGACCAGGTGTTCCCTTCCTGGTGGCGCTCGGTATCCTGGGACTGTTGGTCGTCGGTGGCCTGGCGCGGGGCTCCCGGTCGCTCCGGTGGGCACTTCGCTGGTTCCGGACGGCCCAGGGAGCCGTGGCGCTGTTGGTACTGCTCGGGATGGC
>JBDGRH010000285.1:0-6907 GCA_042218225.1 Halodesulfurarchaeum sp.
GTTCTGGTTGCGCACGAGAGCTTCGCTCTCGTGGCCGCCCGCCTTCCCCGAGCCGACCTCGCCCTTTCGATCCGCCAGGGGTCGGCTATGTCACCAAACGATATTGCTAGTGGTGCGGGAGCCATCTCGGGTGAGGCTACAAAACGGGCGGGGTGCTCCGGGAAGCCCGGCGACGTACGGACCGCAGGCGACGGGTGAGTGGAGCGAACCCCGAGCCGAGGACCGCAACGGGTGCGAGGCTTCCGATGGGATCGAGGACGCCCCTGGGGTTCTCGAACGGGGGGTGAGACGACAGAAGGGAGTCTCCGAAGGGTCGAACGGAGAGCGAAGCGACCCGTGTGATGGAAGCGACCCGTGAGACGGAAGCGACCTATGAGAGCCGCGCGGCCGGAGCGCCCGGGGGCTTTCAGCGTTCTGAGTTCCGGTGTTGTCCCTTTCTCGGAGTACCTGGGGGCGTTCGAACCAGGGGCCTCGATGAGTATTGTACATATCTGCGTTCGGCTTTCGGAGAGACCGTCCACCAACACCCCCACACGTGCCACACCCCACACGACACCCTTTTCCTGGCCCCCGGGCAAGCAATCCGTAACGTGGCCGTCACGGACAAGATCTACGTCAAGAACCACCGGCAGCTCGCCTCCCAGCTCGAGGTGTCCTTCCCGAAGAATGCCTTCTCGGGGGCCACCCTCGACCTCCTCTTCCAGGGCGACCTGGAGAAGCTGGACGAGGCCAACCGGGAGCGCGTGCTGGATTTTGCGGAGGACTTCCTGGACTGCACCTGCGAGTCGAACCCCTACTGTGGGCATCCGGAGCGGAAGTTCGTCCGCTACCTCCTCGACCTCCGGGCCGAGGGGCTCGATCCGGAGTCGATGGTCGATGTCATGTCTGATGAGTATATGCTCTATGCCTACCCGGGCGATCTCTACTCCTTTCTCGACGACGCCGTCCGGACGCTCGAGGCGGTCGAGGATGTGGCGAGTGTGGAGCATCACCCGAACGTGGCCCGACGGGCGGGGGAGCGAAAGCGGGACCTCCTCGGCTGACCGGACCTCCTCGGGTGAGGGAACCTATCGACCCGGATTTTCCCGTACTGACCCCGTCAGACGTGGTTTTTCACCCACTGCTTTCTTGAACTTCCTCGTCGGGAAGGTATCGGTCGTACCCCCACCAGAGCAACCCGGAGACGGCGAACGTGAAGAGGCCATAGCCGACCCAGAACCCGGCCATCCCGGCAACCCACTTGAAGAGAAACCCGAGTCTCGTCAGGTAGAGATACAGGAACATGAGAGAAAGGGACGGCGCCGAGAGCAGATCGATGGGCGGGGGCAGAAGCTGGTGCCAGTTCGCGGCGTACAGGGCGAGGAGGACACCCGTGAGTGCCCACACGCGGACGTCCAAAACCTGCTGGCGCACCGCGGGCCAGACAGCCTTCATACCCCTCCGAACCGTCCGGAGTCACCTATCAGTTCCGGCAGAGTTGGCGGATCTCGGAAGTGAACCCTCAACCGATGCCCCTCCCACGCCGCTCCTTCCCTCATTCGCCGCCATTCGACGCGTTCCCATGGGCTTTTGATCATCTCTCATCGCCGAAATCGACGGCGTATCCCCTCGAATGAGTTCGAAGTCCGGTTTCTAAGAGAGTGCGACGCGTCGTCCACGCGCTATTGTGGCCAAGCAAGTATCCGCGAGTACCCGGGTCGCACCCGGCACGCAATGGAACGGGTTACCCGATCTGGTAGTGCTCGTCGAGGGGGTCCTCGACCTCGGTCTCCTCGTCCAGGTCGTCGAGGTGGATGACCTCCTCGACGTCCTCCTCGGCCTCGAGCTTCTCCTGGAGCTGCGTGATGTAGCGCTTGTGCTCTTCGAGCTGCTGGCGGAGGTGCTTGGCCTCGAGCTCCAGGCGCTCGTGCTCCCGCACGAAGCTCTTCGGCACCGTGACCTTCGGCGGGAACTCCTCGTCGTCCACGTCCGTGACCTGGTTCTCGGGCACGACGCGGACCTTCCCGTCGTGGGCGATGAGGGAGTCCACGTAGTCGCGGAAGACCGCGGAGAGGGAGAGGTCGCGCTCCTCGGCGATGTCCCGGAGCGCCTCGAAGGCGTCCTCGTTGACCCGGAAGGAGACGGTCTTGTTCTTGTTCCCCATCGTGGATACTCAAATCGGGGCCAGGGACCCTTAAGACTTCGTCAGACGTCCGCCGGACGGCGCCACCTCGTGGCGGCCCATCGCAGTCGCCCGCTCTCGCCGGGGGCAGTCAGGCGCGAACCCAGGTGGTACTATGGGTCGCTGGCCCGGAGTGGGGGATATGAACGACACGCGAGCGCCGGTCACCGCGGACGGCTCGACCCTTACGATCGGGGACGTGGTGGCCGTGGCACGCGATGGCGCAAGCGTCGAGGTCCCCGAATCCGCCCGCGAGGCGGTCCGCACCGCCCGCCAGCGCGTGGAGGACGTCCTCGAGGCGGGGGACGCGGTCTACGGGGTGAATACCGGGTTCGGCGACCTGGCGGACACGCGCATCCCCCGGGAGGACGTCGAGGCACTCCAGGCGAACCTCGTCCGGAGCCACGCCGCCGGTGCGGGCGAGGCGGTCGAGACCGAGGTCGTCCGGGCGATGATGCTCGCCCGGCTCAACACCCTCGTGAAGGGGTACTCGGGGGTCCGGGAGGTCGTCGTCGACCACCTCGCCACCATGCTCGAGGAGGGGATCCACCCGGTGGTCTACACCCACGGGAGCCTCGGAGCGAGCGGCGATCTGGCCCCGCTCGCGCACATGGCGCTTGTCCTCATCGGGGAGGGCGAAGCGGAGGTCACCCGGGCCGGGGAGACCGTCCGGTTACCCGGCGATGCGGCACTCGCCGAGGCGAATCTCGAACCGCTCACCCTCCGGCCCAAGGAGGGGATCGCGCTCATCAATGGCACCCAGCTGACCGTCGGGATGGCCGCCCTCCTGGTCCACGATGCTCGACGCGCCCTCCGGGCCGCCGACGTCGCCGGGGCCCTGACGACCGAGGTGACGATGAGCACCACCGCGACCAGCGACCCGATGCTCCACGCGGTCCGACCGCACGACGGCCAGCAGGCGAGCGCCCGGAACGTGAAGCGGCTCACCGCCGGCTCTGCGATCGTCGAGTCCCACCGCAACTGCGACCGCGTGCAGGACCCGTACTCCATCCGGTGTCTCCCGCAGGTCCACGGGGCCGTCCGGGACGCGATCGACCACCTGGCGTCGGCGGTCGAGGTGGAGCTGAACAGCGCGACGGACAACCCGCTCGTGTTCCCCGCCGAGCAGGTGGACGACCGGGCCAGCGGCACGGACGCCGCGGCCATCCTCTCCGGGGGGAACTTCCACGGAGAGCCACTCGCGCTCCGGCTGGATTATCTCACCGCCGCGCTCGGGGAGCTCGCGGCCATCGCGGAGCGCCGGATCGACCGCCTGCTCAACCCGCACGTGCAGGAGGCCCATCTCCCGCCCTTCCTCGCGGGCTCGAGCGGCGTGGAGTCGGGACTCATGCTCGCCCAGTACACCGCCGCGTCGATGGTCGACGAGGTGCGCTCGCTCGGTCGCCCCTCCCTCGACAACGTCCCGGTCTCCGGCAATCAGGAGGACCACGTCAGCATGAGCGCGCAGTCCGCGTTCCACGCGCGTCGTGGGGCCGATGCGGCGACGACGGTCGTCGGGCTCGAGCTGCTGTGTGCCGCCGAGGCGGCGAGGTACGTCGACGACGAGCTGGACCCCGGGAGGGGGACCGGGGCGGCCATCGACGCCCTCCGGGAGGAGGTCGCACCGCTCGACGGCGATCGGCCCCTGTATCGCGACATCGAGCGCGCGAGCGATCTCATCGCGGACGGGTCTCTCCTCGAGGCGGTCCACACGGCCCTGGACGAGCGCCTCGAGTGACCGGTTGGGGAGACCGCCAGCGGGTCGAGCGACCATCGATGCGGTCCGCCAGCGCCCCGCGTGACTATCGAAGCGGACCGCCAGCGGACCACGTGACAATCGAAGCGGCCCGCGTGACAATCGAAGCGGCCCGCGTGACCATTGGAGCGGCCCGCGTGACAATCGAAGCGGCCCGCGTGACCATCGGAGCGGACCGCGGCCGAGCGAGCCCCGATGGGATATTCTAGACGATAGTCGAGATGATGGCGTGTTCGGTGTCGCTCCGGATCGACGCGCGGCCCCTTACCCTCAAAAGTAAAGGGGAATACCTACAGCGAACGCGGTCGCCGGACCCACCGACCCGCTCTCACTCCGCCGGTTCCGGCTCACTCGCCGACGTGACGTCGTCGCTCTCGTCGAAGCTCTCGAGAGCCTCGATCACCGCCTCGAGGGCGGGCTCGGTCCCCTGCTCGTACTCCTGTTTCGCGCGCTGGGCGTACTCGTTGGCCTCGTCGTCGAAGGCGTCGATCCGGTCGAGGGTCCGCTCGGCCGTCTCGACCACCCACCGATCCCGCGTGGCCTCGCCCACCTCGGTGATGGACTCGGGCCGGACGGAGACGTTGACGGTGCCGTCGTCCGTCTCGAAGGTTCGGGGCTTCCCGACCACGGCGACGTACGTCGGCGTGTCGAGCTCCCGGAGCGCGCTCGCGGCGTCGGGCTGATACTGGCCGGCGTACACGAAGAAGGTCCCCGTGGGGTCCACGACGCGTCCGCGCCAGTACTCGCTCTCCTCGCCGATGTCCTCGGTCTCGGTGAGCGTGCCGGCGACGAAGACGCGGTTGGCCTGCTCCCCGGTGGGGAGCAGCGCGTAAAGCGGCGCCCGCTCGTCGTCTGACTCCTTGAAGGTGAACGTCGCGTCGTTGAACTCCCGGGCGAAGACGCGCCGGGCGACCTCCCGGGTGGGGGGCTGTGTGCTGCTCATCTCACATCGACCTCGCCTTGATGAGGACCGCGTCCGGATCAGCCTCCCCCACGATCGGTTCGACCTCGTTGGCCAGGAGATATCGGCCCATGGTGGGCCCACGGACCCGGTAGTACCGCCCGAGGACGTCCTCGCGCATCTCGTCGGCGACAACGGTGGTGTCGAGGGCGTCCTTGGCCATGGTCTTGGCCTCTTCGAGGCCCAGTCCGGTCAGCTCCTCAGTTGCCTCGCGATCGAAGATGACCTCGGTGACCTCGCGGCCGTCGTCGATGACGCCCTTGATGCGGAGGTCGAACTCGCCCTCGACCTCCCCGTGCTCCGAGCACCGGCCGTTCTGGAGGACGCGTGTGCATCCCTCCTCCGGGCAGCGCTTGATGAGCCCGCTGCCCGACTGGATGTCGACCAGCGCGCCCTCGACCTCTGTCTCGTTGTCGCCGACCTCGATGTCCTCGTCGACCGCGGTGATGGTGGTGGTCCGGTTGAGCTTCACCGAGTACCGGCCCTGATACTCGTCGGTGACAACGTTCTCGAGGCGGTACACCGCCCCTTCCTCGAGGTCCTGGAGGTCGGATTTGGCCCACGCGGTGAACTTGATGGTCCCGGTCTCGTCGCCGATGAGACCGACCTGGGCCACCGCGTCGCTCCGCGGCTCCCAGAGGTCCACCACCTTCGCGGTGAGATTCACCCACTGGTCCGGCGTGTCGATGTCCGCCACCGACACGTCCGTGTTGCTGCCCTGCCCCAGGTCGTCGCGCTCGAGGCCGGCCTCGTCGAGATAGTGGTTCTCGACACTCCGTCGGGCCTCAGAGAGGGGGACCTTGTACTCCGTGACGAGTCGTTCGAGCCGCTCCTGTACGTCCTCGACGTCGACGTCGAGGTGCTCCGAGAACTGCTCGTGGATCTCACGAGCCGCATCTGTTACATCGCTCATGGTCGTTCTGTCTCCGGCTGGTTTCGGTGGGAGACACCACGAGGTTGGCCGCCATCACGTATAAACTCTCGCGGGACGGGGTGAAAGTGAAGGTCCCCGTGGGGGGTGGGGGAGGATACGGCCCCATCGCGTTCCCAACCGTTGAATAGTCGGGGGTGCCAATGCCCGGCAATGGCCGACGACCCCCTCGGCGGCTGGCTCAAGCGAGCGGCCCGGACGGCTGGGAGAGGGGTCGAGCGCCTCCGCTCCGAGTTCGCCGAGGGGCGGGTATCCGGGTCGCTGCCCCGGGACGAAAAGGGGCGCGCGAAGCTGGTCTGCCGTCGGTACGCCGAGCGCCGGGCCGTCCACCTCGAGGACGGCCGCCCGGAGTGCTTCGAGGCGGGCCATCCCGACTGTGAATCGTGTGCGCAGGACACCAGAGAGGGGATCGTGGAGACGTGGTGAACCTGAGGCGTGCTGCACAGGAGGAGTCGAACCTGGTGAATCAACCTGCTGAACCGGGGGGATCGTGTATGGTGTATCAACCTGGTGCATCGGGTGGTCCTCGATGGTGACCCGGGTGGGCGTCATCCTGGCCGGCGGGACCGGCACGAGACTATATCCCGCGAGCCGCGCCCACCGCCCGAAGCAGTTCCTCGCCCTCGCCGGTGACGAGCCCCTGCTCCGGCGGGCCGCCGACCGGGCCGGGTTCCTCGACTCGATATACGTGATCACCGGCGCGGGCTACAGGCGGGCGGTCGAGGAGCTGGTTCCCGGGGCGACGGTCCTCGTCGAACCGGAACCCCGCGACACCGGCCCGGCCCTGGTCTACGCCGCCCACGAGATACGCGACCGGGAGGACGAGCCGGTGCTGCTCTGTCTCCCGTCGGACCACGTCGTCGGGGACGGGTTCGAGGAGGACGCCAGGACAGCCCTCCGGGCCGCCCGCGAGACGGACGGACTCGTCACCCTGGGCATCCAGCCGGATCGCCCTGCGACGGGATATGGATACGTCACTCCCGGACCGCTCGATGACGGGTACGGCCCCGTCGAGACGTTCCACGAGAAGCCCGACGAGGCGACCGCCGAGACGTACATCGAGGAGGGCGCGCTGTGGAACGCCGGGATCTTCGCCTG
>JBDGRH010000285.1:6936-20636 GCA_042218225.1 Halodesulfurarchaeum sp.
CCCTTGCACCCCTGACGGCCGCCCTCCAGTCGGGTGCCGCCGAGCGGGGATTCCAGGAGGTCCCGGCCGAACCGATCGATACCGCCGTCCTCGAGCGAGCAGGGAACGTGTTCGTGGTTCCGGCAGGGTTCGCGTGGGACGACCTCGGGTCCTGGGACGCCCTCTATCGCTTGCTGGAGGGGGAGAATGCCATAGCCGGGGAGGCGACAACCATCGACGCCACCGGGAACGTCGTCGCCACCGACGACGAGACGCACGTGAGCCTCGTCGGGACCGAGGACCTGGTTGTGGCGGCATTCGAGGACCGGGTCCTGGTGGTGCCCCGGGCGGAGGCCCAGCGCGTCCGCGAGTTGGTGAACCTTCTCGAAGACGAGGACCTGTTCTGATATCGGAGACGAGGACCGGTTGGATGTCGCTGACGGACGGCTCTACTCGACCGAGTTCCTCGGGAGTCGTTCCGGCTTGCAGGTGTGGGTTTTATGCCCCGAGCCGGCGAAGTCGGGGAGGTGCACCCGGTTGATTCTGCCGACGTCATCGTCGTCGGGGGCGGAGTGGTGGGCTGTGCGGCGGCCTACGAGCTCGCCCGAGACTTCGACGTCCTGGTCCTCGAGTCCGCGTCCATCGCCGGCGGGGCGACGGGCAAGGCGTCGGGCCTGATCTCGCCGGTGTACGACCACCAGGCGAACCTCGACGCCGCCCGCTACGCCACCGCGTTCTTCCGCTCGTTCGACGGCACCCGCAACCTTTCGTTCACCGAGCGTCCCGGTGTGTTTCGCTTCGCTGCGGCGGAGCGGACCCACGCGGTCGAGGCGAGCATGGCCGCCGCGGATGCGGGGTTCGACACGGCGATCCTGGACCCCGACGGCCTCGAGCGTGAGTTCCCGGGGGTATTCAACGATGGCCCCTTCGACGGGGCGGCCGTCTTCCACGATGCCGGGTGGGTCGACTCCTACACCTTTGCCACGGCCCTCCAAAAGGAGGCCGAGGACCGGGGAGCGACCGTGGAGACCGGGGTGACGGTCGAGTCGGTCACGACGGTGGACGGCGCGGTATCGGGGGTGAACACGAGCGAGGGGCGGTACGAGGCGGAGACGGTCGTCGCCGCGGCGGGGTGGCGGACCCGCTCGCTCCTCGCCGAGCATCTCCGCGTCCCGGTCCGGCCCTTCCGCTACCAGACGGCGACCCTGGAGATCGATCGGACGCTCGATGACAGCTATCCGATGGCCTGGGAGCACGAGACCCGGCTGTACTGGCGGCCCACCCGGTCCGGCTCGCTTCACGTCGGGGGGCAGCCGTACTTCGTCGAGACGCCCGGCTCCGTCCGCCAGTCGGCGACCGACGCGTTCACCCGTCTCGTCGCCACTGCAATCCCCGAGTACCTCCGTGAGCTGGGCGGTCCCCGGCTCCAGGGCACCGATACCTGCCAGACGGGCGATGCTGCCACCCCCGATAGCCTGCCCATCATCGACGAACCTCCGGACGGCCCGGACGGATTGATCGTGGCGACGGGGATGCACGGATTCGGCATCATGCTCGCCCCCGTCGTCGGGGCGGCGGTTCGCTCGCTGGTCGGCGGAGAAGACGCCCCGTTCACCCTCGAGCCGTACCGCCTCGCGCGATTCGCGGACCGGAGCGACGCGTTCGGCTCGGAGTACATCCAGTCGCCGCGGTAGGGAGGAGTACATCCAGTCGCCGCGGTAGGGAGGTATCGATCCCCGGTTTTTCGGCAGTCCCCGCTCCCGAGGCGACAGCACTAGCGTCGCGGCTTGCTGCTGTCTTCCCACTATTCCCGCCACTCACCCACGCAGCCGGCCGCCGTCGATGGGGAGCGCCACGCCGTTGACGAAGCTCGCCCGCTCGCTGGCCAGGAAGGCGACCACGTCCCCGAGCTCGATCGGGTCACCGATCCGCTCGAGCGGGATGGGCTCGGACCACTCCTCGCGGCCCGCCTCGTACGATTCCACCTCGCCCCGCTCGACGGCGGCCTCGATGAGCTCCTCGATCCGCGGGGTTTCGTGTGGTCCGGGGAGCACCGCGTTCGACCGGATCTCGGGGGCGAGCTCGCGGGAGACGGTCTTGATCAGGCCGATGACCCCGCGGCGGACGGCGTTCGAGAGCACCAGCCCCTCGATGGGCTCGGCGACGCTGGTCGAGGTGATGGCGGTGATGGTTCCCGCCTCGCTCTCCACGAGGTAGGGCCTCGTCTCGGTGATCGCCCGCTGGACGCTCATCACGAGCATGTCGTATGCGTCATACCACTCCTCCTCCGAGATCTCTCCGAAGGGACCGCTCGGGACGCCGCCCGCGCTCGTGACGAGGTGGTCGATGCCGCCGAACTCGTGGACTGTCGCCTCCACGAGCGTCTGGATGTCCGTGGCACTAGTAATGTCCGTCTCGACGGGGATGACTGCCCCCGTGGCGTCTTCGCGGATGTCCTCCGCGGCGGCCTCCAGCCGGTCGGGGGTGCGCCCGCAAATGACGACGTTGGCCCCCTCCCGGGCCAGGGCGGTGGCGCACGCCTTTCCGAGTCCGCTCGAGCTGGCCGTGACGATGGCCGTCTGATCGTCGAGTCCCAGATCCATGTGGGGGTGCTCGGCACCCGTTCACAAAGCTATTGGTGTCTTCGGAAGTTCAGCGAGACGACCCCGGCTGGACCCGGACCCGCATCGTCCCGTCGCTGGTCACCCCGACGAGGATGGCGGTTCTGACCTCCCGGCCCGAGATGGCCTCCCCGGCGTCCTCGCTCACGAGCTTCATCACCTCGGGAGCCGCGTACGGGACCTTCACGCCCGCCTCGTCGCAGGCGGCATAGACCAGGTCCGGGACCTCGTAGAGGTCCGTCCCCGGCTCGACCTCGATCTGGACGGGTGCCTGGAGCGTCTCGGCGAACGCGACCGTCTCCCGGGCCTTCGAGACGTTCTCCCGGGCGCTCGACTCGACCTTGGACACGTTCGCCCGCGAGGTCCCGAGCTCCTCGGCGATGGCGGCCTGCGAGAGGCCCCGCTCGCGGAGAGCCAGGACCTCCGCCTGCCGTCGCGTCAGCACGCTCTCGGCGGCGTCGAATCCCGCCCGCGAGAGGATCGCGTCCACGTCCGGGACCTCCTCGCTCATACGGGACGGTACGGTGGCCGGTGGTTAAAATGCCTCTCCCGGGGTCGGGATGCGACGGGACGTGAAGGGACGGAATTCGGAGGAGGAGTATCAGGACGGAATTCGGAGCGATTGGACCGGTGAAGCCGGGTGCTCAGCTTCCCCAGAAGTTCTCCCGGCTGCCCAGGTGTGGGTGACGCTCCTCCGGTTCCTCGGCCGAGTCGTCCTCCGCCTCCGCCTCGTCGGCGTCCGACTCGTCCCCTTCGTCGCCGTCCTGGTCGACATCCGCCTCGTCCTTCCCCTCCCCTTCCCCCTCCGTCTGTTCCTGGAGCTCCTCCGGTTTCTCGTCGAGCTTCTCGATGAGATCCGCCCGGGCGTAGTTCGACTTCACGTTGGTCACCTTCGCCCGGACCCAGGCGTCGGGCAACACCCCATCGACCATGATGACGAACCCGCTGTCCTCCTGGTGACCCACCCCGGCCCCGCTCTCGTGCATGTCGGTGACCTGGATCGTCACCTCCTCCCCGGGCACCACCGGCGCGGTCTTGAGGTCCTCGATGGGCTGGTTGTAGTGGTTGCACCAGTCCATCCCGCCCCGGTCCCCGAAGTGCTGACAGCCCATCCCGTCGATCCGCTCGGAGAAGCTGGGACACTCGTCCGAGAGTGGGCAATTTGGCATTAGGACCCAATAGCGTGCGGGTCCATTAAACTCCACCGCTGGCGTTTTCGGCGACCGGGCGTGGGTCTCGTGGGCCCTTCGAGGCCCCTTCGGCGCCATCGGGGGCACGCAGGGCGAACATTCAAATACGGGGACCGGACCACCCGGTCGTATGACGTGACCGACGGCCCGGGGCGGTTCGCGGGAGCGCGGCACCCCGCCTCGGCAGCTACCGGAGCCGCCTGTTCGCCACTCCCCGTTCTGCCACTGACCGCTGCTCTCTGTTCGGTCCCCGGGCCCCCGCCTCTGCGGTGTTGTCGGGGGTCCTGGTGCGTAACGGTTTTCCCGAACCGCAGGTAATCCTCTATCGCATGAGCCAGGGACCGGACGACGAGCGACTCGAGGAACTCCGCGAGCAGAAGATGGAGGAGCTCCGCGAGCAACAGGGGGGCGAGGCCCAGGAGGAGGCCATGGAGGCCCAGCGGGAGCAGGCCGAGGCCCAGAAGCAGGCCCTCCTGCGACAGTATCTCACGGATGGGGCGCGCAAGCGCCTCAATACCGTGAAGATGAGCCGGGAGCAGTTCGGCGAGCAGGTCGAACAGCAGCTGATCGCGCTCGCCCAGTCCGGCCGCCTCCAGGAGAAGATCGACGAGGAGCGGATGAAAGAATTGCTGCGGGAGCTCAAACCCGACTCCCAGAGCTTCGACATCCGCCGTCGGTAGCCGCATGCGGCTCGGGCTGCTCTACAGCGGCGGGAAGGACTCCTCGCTCGCGGCGCTCGTCCTCCGACGGTTCTACGACGTCACGCTCGTCACCGCTCACTTCGGCGTGACCGACGACTGGCGGCACGCAAGGGAGGCGGCGGAGACCCTCGGGTTCGACTTCACGACGCTCGAGCTCGATGGGGAGGTCGCCGACCGAGCCATCCAGACGATGCGCGAGGACGGCTTCCCGCGGCACGGCATCGAGATGGTTCACGAGCACGCCCTGGAGCAGCTCGCGGCGCACGAGAACCCCCGGTTCGACACTGTGGCCGATGGGACCCGCCGCGACGACCGGGTCCCGACGGTCTCACGGGCGCAGGCCCAGCGCCTCGAGGAGCGCCACGACGTCGATTACATCGCTCCTCTTTCGGGGTTCGGCCGGCGGGCCGTCGACCGGCTGGTGGAGGCCGAACTCGAGGTCACCACCGGGCCGAGCGAGACGATCCGGAAGGCCGACTACGAGAGCGAGCTCCGGGCGCTGCTCGCGGAGCGCTACGGCGAGAATGCGGCAGCGGAGGTCTTCCCCGAGAGCACCCAGACCTTCGTCGAGGGGCTACGGGACTGACCGGTCACAACGGGCAAACACGCATCGGGACCTCTCGCGCCAACCCGCAACAGACTTCTGAGCCCGTCGCGCCAATGGACAATTTCAAGCGCGGGGTGCCCCAACGGCGGGACATGTACGACCGTCTGAAGGGCTTTCGCGACTTCTACCCGGGGGAGATGGCGGCCCGGCGGGCCACCATCGACGTGCTCGAGCGCACGGCCCGCCGGTACGGCTTCCGCGAGGTCGGCACCCCGGCGATGGAGCGGACCCAGCTCTACGTCGAGAAGTCCGGGGAGGAGATCGTCGAGGAGCTCTACTCCTTCACGGACCAGGGCGGGCGGGAGGTGGCACTCACCCCCGAGTTGACGCCCACCGTCGCCCGGATGGTGGTGGCGCGCGGGCAGGAATTGGGCAAGCCCATCAAGTGGTTCTCGACCCGCCCCTTCTGGCGGTACGAGGAGCCACAGCAGGGCCGGTTCCGCGAGTTCTACCAGACCAACGTGGACATCTTCGGGTCGGCGGAGCCGGCGGCCGACGCCGAGATCCTCGCCTACGCCGCCGACGCGCTCACCGGGCTCGGGCTCACGGGCGATGACTTCGAGTTCCGCGTCTCCCATCGGGACATCCTCGCCGGGTTGCTGGAGGCGTTCGAGGCCGAGGTCGACGTCCGTGCCGCCATCCGGGCGGTCGACAAGAGCGAGAAGATCGAGCGGGAGGAATACCTCGACCTCCTGGTGGAGGCGGGGTTGTCCTCCGAGCAGGCCACCACCTTCGACGACCTCCTCGACGCGGACGACCTCGACGCGCTCGTCGCGTTCGCCGGAACCGAACGGGTCGAGTCGTCCGTCGCCAATCTCCAGGCGGTCCTCGAGGCCACCGAGGACTTCGGCGTCCGCGAGTACGCGACGGTCTCCCTGGAGACAGCTCGGGGACTCGATTATTACACCGGGGTCGTCTTCGAGTGCTTCGACTCGACCGGGGCGGTCTCCAGGGCCGTCTTCGGCGGCGGGCGCTACGACGATCTCATCGAGAGCTTCGGCGGTCAACCCACGCCCGCGGTCGGTGTGGCCCCCGGACTCGCCCCGCTCTCGCTCCTCCTCCAGCGGGCGGGGGTCTGGCCCGATGAATCACTCTCGACGGATTACTACGTCCTCCAGGTCGGCGATACCCGGCCGGTCGCGCTGCGGATCGCCCGGGAGCTGCGGGAGCGCGGGAACGTGGTGGAGACCGACGTCGCCGACCGCTCCTTCGGCGCCCAGCTCGAGTACGCCGACCGGATCAACGCCGAGACCACCGTCATCGTTGGCGAGGAGGACCTCGCCGACGACGTGGTGACGGTGAAGGAAATGGAATCAGGCGACCAGGTCCGGGTTCCCGTCGACGGGTTCCCCGGGGCGCACGACGCGCCTCGCCTGTCAGATTTCGTCGATTAGGGCGAGACGGACCGGACCTGGTGTCCCCTCGACCTAAGTTCGTCCCCCTCGAGACTGGAGTCGATGCACGCGTTCCGGGTCGCGTACGACGGCCGCCCCTTTCACGGGTTCCAGCGCCAGCCCGACGTCCGGACGGTCGAGGGGGCGCTCTTCGGCGCGCTTCGCGAGCTGGGCGTCGAGTTCGAGACGAAGCCGCCGGGATATGCAGCGGCCGGCCGGACCGACGCCGGGGTATCCGCCCTCGCCCAGACCATCGCCTTCGAGGCGCCGGCGTGGCTCACGCCCGCCGCGTTCACCGCGGCCCTCCCGGATTCCATCGGTGTCTGGGCCGAGGCGACCGTTCCCGACGATTTCCACGCGACCCACGACGCCGTCGCGCGGGAGTACACCTACCACCTCCATGCGCCCGAGGCCAGTCGAGAGCGGGCGGCCGAGGCGGCCGCATTGCTCTCGGGCCGACACGACTTTCACAACCTCACCCCGGATTCCGAGGCCACGGTTCGCGAGCTCGAGCTTTCGGTCCGGGACGACCACCCGTACCTCGTGATCACCGCCCGGGCGGGCGGCTTCTCCCGGCAGCTCGTCCGGCGGCTCGTGTCTCTTTTGGAGGCGGTGGCGGGCGGTGATCGGCGGACCGACTGCATCGACCGGGTGCTATCCGACCGGCCGGTCGAGGGGCCGGACGGGATCGCCCCCGCCCCTGCGTATCCCCTGGTCCTGACCGAGGTCAGGTATGCCGTCTCCTTCCAGGTGGACGAGGACGCCGCGGCGTCGGTTTCCGGGGCGTTCGACCGGCTCGCCGACGAGCGCCGGACGGCAGCTCGGGTCGCGGGATCGATCGCCGGGGGAATGGACGTGTAGGTCCGGGGGCTCTCGACGGGCTTGGGAACGCTTATCGGTTCGCGTCCGCCAGCCCCCATATGGCGAGCGTCCCCGACAGCGAATCCGGCGTTCCCGAGCGAGCGGAGATACCCACGCAGTACACGTGGGATCTCGCGGCCATCTACGAGACCGACGAGGAGTGGGAGCAGGCCTACGAGGAGATCGAGGCCCGCCTCTCGGAGCTCGAGTCCTTCGAGGGCCGACTGGACGAGGACGGCGAGACGCTTCTGGCCGCCCTGGAGCTCCGGGACGAGATCGGTCGGCGGGTGGAGACCCTCGCCTCCTACGCCCGGATGCGCTCGGACGAGGACACCCGGGACCAGGAGTACCAGGCGATGGCCACCAGGGCCCGCTCGTTGGCCTCGGAGGCCAGCAGCGCCGCCTCGTTCATCGAGCCGGAGATCCAGGGGCTGTCCCGGGATCGGGTCAGGGAGATGCTCGAGAACACGGAGGGACTCGGGGTCTACGAGCACTACCTCGACGACGTCCTCCGGATGAAACCGCACACCCGGTCGGCGGAGGTGGAGGAGGTCCTCTCGGACCTGGGGGAGGTCCTGGGTGCACCGAACGACATCTACGGGATGCTCACCGACGCCGATCTCACCTTCCCGACGGTGGAGAAGCCGGACGGGACGGAGGTGGAGATCACCCAGTCCAACTTCACCGTCCTCCTGAAGAACCGTGACCGGGACTTCCGCCGGAGGGTCCACGAGGCCTTCTACGAGGAGCTATCCGCGGTTCGCAACACCATCGGGTCCTCGCTCAAGCACCAGGTGAAGACCGACGTGAAGCTGGCCTGGACCAGGGATTACGACACGGCCAGGGAAGCGGCGCTGGACGACCCCAATATCCCCGAAGCGGTCTACGACGCCCTCGTCGAGACGGTCGAGGACAACCTCGACGCCCTCCACCGGCACGTCGAGTTGAAGGCGTCGGCCCTTGACCTCGACGAGCTGGCGATGTGGGACGTCTACACCCCGATGGCGGGCGGCGAGAGTCCGACCGTCGAGTACGAGGACGCCAAATCACACGTCGTCGAGGCCGTGACCCCGCTGGGCGAGAGGTATCAGGGCCGGGTCGAGGAGGGCCTCGAGTCGCGGTGGGTGGACGTCTACGAGAACAGAGGGAAACGCTCCGGGGCGTACTCCGGCGGGGCGTACGACACCCAGCCCTACATCCTGATGAACTATCAGGACGACATCTCCTCGCTTTTCACCCTCGCCCACGAGCTCGGCCACTCCATGCACTCGGAGCTGGCCAGCGAGGCCCAGCCGTACGTCTACGGGGACTACGAGATCTTCGTCGCGGAGGTCGCCTCGACGGTGAACGAGGTCCTGCTCACCCGTCACCTCTTGGAGGCGGTCGAGGACGAGCGCTTCCGCCGGCACGTCCTCGACCAGTACCTCGAGCGCTTCCGCTCGACGATCTTCCGGCAGACCATGTTCGCGGATTTCGAACACCGGATCCACACCCTCTCCGAGGAGGGGGAGGCACTGACCCCGGATCGCCTGGATGCCACCTACGGCGACCTCAAGCGCGAGTTCTACGAGCCGGCGGCGATGGACGAGCACATCGAGCGGGAGTGGATGCGAATCCCTCACTTCTTTTACAATTATTACGTCTACCAGTACGCCACCGGCCTCAGCGCGGCGGTGGCCATCGTGGATCGGATCGAGGAACAGGGCGAGGCGGCGGCCCGGGACTACCTCGAGGCCCTCCGCCTCGGCGGCAGCGAGTACCCGATCGACATCCTCCGGACGGCCGGCGTGGACATGCGGGACCCGGACCCGATCGAAACCGCGATCGGGGCCTACCGGGAGAATCTGGAGCGCATGGCCGATCTCATCGATTGAGAGCGGGTAACTGGCTGTCGTGCTCGACTGGATCGGGGCAGAGAGGAACGCACATCTATTGAATCAGGGGACGTGGGCCCCTGCTCGATCGGCAGCCCCGCCGTCTCCATCGCGCGTATTTACAATACGGTAGTCCCCACCCGCCGCCCCGGTGGCCGAAGCGCCGGTCAGTTCACACCCAGGTAACCGGTGATGGACTCGGCGGTGCGCCTGGCGTCACCGACCCGGCCGATGATCCCGGCGCGCTCGGTGTAGTTCGTGCAGAGAAACACCCCGTCAGGTGGGTTCAGGTCCTCGAGCGCCCGCCAGGAGCGGTCGTAGGCGGGCATGCCCGGTTCCCATCGGTGGACGTTGAGGACCTCGGCGGACGCCCCGGTCAGCTCCTCGAACTCCGCGGCGGCGATGTCTCCGATCGCCTCGGCAGATTGGTCCAGGAGGCCCTCGTCCCGGCGCGTCCCCAGGTAGGACGTGTACACCCCGTCGCGGTCGAGCATGCTGTCGTTCCAGGTCATCCCGAGGGTGTGACAGCCCGTCTCCGGCAGGATCTGACAGCCGTGTCCCTCCCGGCCGTATGGAGAATACAGGTGAACGATGGCCAGCGGGTTGTACGTGAACCGCCTGAGGGTTTCCGCCATGGCCGCATCGGCCGGCTCGACGAGGTCGGCGGCGGTCGGCGCCGGTGGGGTCAGGGCCACGGCATCGACCGAGACGGCGTCCCCGTCGGTGTGGATGGTATATCCATCACCGTCCGAGGCGACCGCCTCGACCGGGGTCGACGGTCGGACGGCGTCCTCGTATCGCGCCGCCATGGCCTCGGGGAGGCGCTGCATCCCGTCCTCGAAGGTGACGATCGGCGGTGGATCCCGTCCCTTGAGGGCGAGCTTGGCGACGGAAAGCAGGATGGACCCCTCGACGCCGTGGCGGTCGAGTGCCTTCCCGAGGGAGTACTCCATCAACATCTCGTCCGGATCCGACCCGTACAGTCCGGTGTAGAGCGGCGCGAAGTATCGGTGGGCGGCCTCGCGGCCGAACTTCCGGGTCAGGAAGGCCTCGACGGATTCGCCCTCCCGCTGCCCGCCGGTGAGCGGCTCGGCGAGGATGCGGAGCTTCGACCGCCAGGAGAGGAGGTCGGTCGTGAGGGCTTCGCGGATGGAGAGAGGGGCCACGCGGAAGCGCCCGTCGTGATAGACGTAAAGCGGCTGGTCGGTGTTCCCCTCGTAGAGCTCCTCGTGGAGGTCAAACGCGTCGACGAGGCGGCGGATCGGCTCCGTGAGGCGGAGCCGCTGGGGACCCAGCTCGAGGACCCGCCCGTCGACCGTCCGGGATTTGATGATCCCGCCCGGCTCTTCCTCGGCCTCGAAGGTCACCACGTCCACTCCCCGGCGCTCGAGGAAGTGCGTGAGTGCGAGTCCGGAGATCCCCGCGCCGACGACCCCGACGGTCATGTGCGCACCTCGGTCCACGCGCTGGGGGTGGAGATAGGTCTGAGCGACTGACTGCGGCGTCCCTGGTCCCGATCCCGCCACCGACCGCAAGAAAGCGCCTCCACTGCCGCGCGCCGTCCGTCACGTCGCGGCCCGACGTCCACATTCATACTGGAGGATTCCCCCTCGCCGGAGTAACCCTTTTCGGGATACGCTCGGTGTGGGTGGAGCATCTGCGAGGCGGGGCGAAATGGGGTACGATCCGGAAAGCAAACGGGCGCGGGGTCTCCCCGTTCGACTCAGGCCTCGGGTGCGGGCTCGGCCGTCAGCTCGTCGACGAACGGGCAGAGCGGGTCGCTGGCCATCGGGTCGCCGGTGACCGCGAAGGCGCGGGACCGGGACCCGCCACAGACCTCCCGGAACTCGCAGCTGCCACACGTGCCCACGAGTTGGTCGGCGTCCCGGAGGGTCCGGAAGAGCTCGGAGTCGCGGTAGAGGTCGACGACGTGCTCCTCGCGGACGTTCCCCGCTGAGTGCGGGAGGAATCCGGAGGGATAGACCTCGCCCTCGTAGCTCACGAACATGAACCCTTTGCCGGCTCGGGTCGACCCCACGGTGACGCCCTCGCCGCTCTCCTCGCGCTCCAGCCTGTCGGCCACGACCCGGTAGTGCGGGGCCTCCACGGTGATGGTGCGGAACGGCGCCCCCTTCTGGCGGCGGTAGAGCCACTCCATGACGTCGATGGTGTCCTCGGGCGCGAGCTGGGCGAGCTCCTCGCCGCGACCGATCGGCACGAGGAAGAACACCTCCCACATCGCCGCCCCGAGGTCCTCGACCAGGTCCGCGATGTCCGGGAGGTCGTCCACCGTATTCGCGGTCACGGTGGTGTTGATCTGGATGCCGAGGCCGGCATCCTTGGCCATCTCCGCCCGCTCCATGATGAGGTCGAACGAGCCCTCCTCCCCGCGGAACTCGTCGTGCGCCTCCGGGGTGGACCCGTCGAGGGAGAGGGCGATACGCTTCACGCCCAGGTCGGCAAAGCGCTCGAGCGTCTCGCGGTCGAGGAGCTCGGTCGGTGCGGGGGTGACGGCCGTGGGCAGCCCCTGGCTCGTCGCATGGTCGATGAGTTCGAAGAGGTCCGGACGCTTGAGGGGGTCCCCGCCGGAGATGACGAAGACGGGGGACGGGTGTCCGAAGTCGGCCAGCTGGTCGATGAGGTCCTTCCCCTCCGCGGTGCTCAGCTCGTTCGGGTCCCGGTCTGGCTGGGCCTCGGCGCGGCAGTGATCGCACTCGAGGTCACAGGCCTGTGTCACCTCCCACGTGGCGATGAGGGGCGTCTGGCCGTAGTCCCGCCCATGCGGCCCCCCGCTCATCTCGTCACTTCCAGGGTGTCCCCCAGGGTGACCCCCTGGGTGGCCTCCAGACCCGTCGCCGGGATGCCCGCCCGGATGCCCACCGTCCTCGCCTGGGGCCCCCTCGCTCCCGTGGGGGTGACCGCCGCCGTCGCCGCCTGGGTGTCCCTCGCTCATGTATTATGTGAGAGTATCCGACCTGCTGTAATAATATCTGTCTCAATTCCAAGATCCTGAGGGTTGGCGCGCAATTTCGAGATTGTGGTGGTGGGAGCCCGAACAGCGTCCGAGGATGGGGGCCTGAACTGGGTCACAGAGGTGACGATCGAGCCGCCAACGAGTCGGTAGTGACCGGGCCCTTCTCGTTCAGCCCAGCACACACAGCCGACCCGACAGCCGAGAAATCGTATCCGATCCCGAATATGTTCCGGCCATCATTTGCTGGATGGATATATAAGCCCGCCCCGGTCGTCGATTCAGACGGGTTCAGGGTCCGACAGAAACATGAAACGCTCTTGGTATCTCTCCACGAAACGGCTCGGAGGACTCGTCCTCCTCGCGGTCGCCGTGGTGGGCCTCGGGATGCTGGCCCCCGGCGCTGCAGCCGACAGCGCGGCAGGGACGGACGCGAACGCCACGGCCCAGTCTGGGATGAGCTGCCGGGGGTGTCACGAGTACGCCACCCCCGGCATCTTCGAGCAGTACCGACACAGCGAGCACGACGGGGCGGGCGTCTCGTGTCTCGACTGTCACAAGGCGTCGCCTGGCGAGCCGACGGCGGAGCGACACAATGGCGCGGTGATATCGCCGCTCGTGACCCCCAAGGATTGCGGGACCTGCCACCCGAAGCAGGTCACACAGTTCCACCAGTCGATGCACGACGAGTCCATCTGGTATGCGGCGTCCGCCCTCGCGGAGAGTCGGGGATTGAACGCCTCGGACAGTAGCTCACTCGGGTGGAACGAGAACGTCCTCACGCACAACTCGGCGGCTTCCGCGGAGAGCGGCTGTCTCGAGTGTCACGGTACGTATTTGAAGGTCACCAATGACCGCCATCCCGACGCGCCGGAGGAAGACGTGACGATCAAGAACTACCCGAACCAGGGAATCGCTCGGCTCAACCCGGATGGGAGCGTGGGTTCGTGTGCGGCGTGTCACCCCCAGCACCGGTTCAGTCTGGAGCAAGCCCGCAAGCCGGCATCCTGTAGGGAGTGTCACATGGGCCCGGACCACCCGCAATACGAGATATACGAGGAGACGAAGCACTCGACGATGTTCGAGCACAACGAGGAGGAGTTCGACCTGGGTGTCGAAAACCTGACCACGAGTGACATAACCGCGCCGACCTGTGCAGTGTGTCACATGTCCGGCCTCGGCGACAGCAAATCGACCCACGACGTCTCCGCCAGGCTGTACTGGGAGCTCGAGCCGGTGTACTCCTATCCGACGAGCAAGGGCTACGAGACCGGTCGGAAACGGTTCCAGATCCGCGAGGCGTTCGCCAAGCGGTACCGGAAGAAGTACGACCTCCCACGCGGCTCGCTCGATTCGGTTCCAACGGGTGCGCCGAACCCCTTCGCGGCGGCAAAGTCGAACGTCCCAGAGCTCTACGATAAATACGTGGGAGAGGGCAAGTGGTGGGACGATGTCGGCGACAACGGTGGGGCCACCCGCTGGGACTCCTTCGGCGGGAAGTC
>JBDGRH010000279.1:0-20549 GCA_042218225.1 Halodesulfurarchaeum sp.
CGAGCAAACGTAGCGGGATTTGAACCCTATCAGTCGCAGCCCGCGCAGCGAGCGACGCGAGCGAGCAGGACCGTCTGAGTTCGGTTCAAATCCCGCCGCGCCCGTTTTGCGAGGAACGTGATAAAAAAAGTCCACAGCAGCGGGACATTCGAAAAACTGCTGCGACCAGTCCAGTCCAGTCCAGCCCATCCCCAGGCCAACCCCACCTTCGCCGGCCTACCCTCACCGCTCCGGCACCAGCCAGTAGAACCCCGCGCCGACGGCCGTGAAGGCGGCCAGCACGAAGAACGCCGGATCGAACAAGCCGAGGTCGCCGAGTCGGCCCACGACGACTGAGCCCAACGATCCGACTGCGAAGAACCCCATCCGAAGGAAGCCCCAGACCGTCCCCTGTGTGTCGGCCGGCAGCGAGCCGACGATGTACGCATTGGTCAACGGGGCAATGGCAAGCCGGATGCCGATGAAGACGGTCAGGAGAGCCAGACCGACCAATCCATACGTGAACGGTAACGCGACGAGGGGAAAGACACTGACGAGACTGACGCCGATCATCACCCGCCGATAGCCGAAGCGATCCGCCAGTCGGCCGGCCCCCAGCTGGAAGCCCGCCCCGCTGAGAAAGAGGAGGGCAAACAGGCCACCCGCAACGCGTGGATCGAGGCCCCGGACCTCGATGAGGTAGGTGGTGAAGAACGCTGTCAGGCCCTGGAACACGAAGAGCATCACCACGATGGCCCCGACCGCCGTCGCGATCCGACGGGTCCGTAGACACCGAAGGGCGGCCCGGATCCCCTCGATGACGGGGATATCCGGTCCCCCGTTCCCGAGGTCACCCGGAACGGACCGCCACAGCCCGACACCCACGAGCAGGAACGCCGGGACCAGTCCCATCACGGCCATCCGCCAGCCGAGCCGACCGGTCACCACGGTGGCGGCAAAGGGGAGCGCCGCTGCCCCGATGCTCCCGGCACCGAGCACGGCACCGAAGGCGGCCCCTTCGTGTTCGTCGAAGGACTTGGTCAGGGCTGTACCGCGGGCGGGGCCATAGAGACCGGTTCCCAGACCGAAGCCAGCAGCGGCCAGGAGCAGGAGTGAATACGTCGGCACGACCCCGACGCCCACGAGGCTGACCGCGGCGAGGATGGTGCTCCCGGTGAGCAGTACACGCTCTCCCAAGCGGTCCGTGAGGGAGCCTGCCGGATACTGCATCAGCCCATACGTGAGCCAGATGGCCGTCACGACCAGTCCCCCGCCCGTGTTCCCGATGCCGAACTCCGCCTTGATGGCTGGCAAGATGGCAGGAATGAGAAAGCGGGCGCCCAGCGTGAGAAACCACCCGCTCGCGACGTAGAGGACGAACCAGCCGGTCCCATCGCCCCGGAGGGGAGCGACTGTTTGGCGAAGCCGCTCCATGAGAGCGGTACCGGCCACCGGCCGCTGCGCCGAGGGGGGGTCTCGGGTCACGTCTGTTGGGAGGCGAGGTGCCTAATTGTTTGCCGCACGGTCTCGTGGATTCGGAACCTGCATCGGATAGATACCTCGGGCGGACGATACGAGCGACGTCCCAGGGGTCTTCTAGCGAGTGTATTGTCCGTTCTCCCACGTCGCGTATCGCGTATTGAGGGGGAATCTCCGGACGTATTTTAAAGGCCCGTCTCGCGTCTCTGGGGGTTGAACGACCCGCTTGTCTCTCGAAGATGTTCACGACTTCTCTCGCACACTTGGTCCATGCCGGCTCGTGGCCTGACTGCCGGCCTTGGGCGTGACTGCCGGGCCGGGGAGCGAAGAGCCCCTCGCGAATCTATAAACGGACTCCATCCTTCGGACCAGGTGGTATGAACGAACGGATGCTGACGGGCGGTCTCATGGCCGGATTCGGAACCATCGCCGCCGTGATCAACGCCTGGGCGGAGCATCTCTTCTTCGCCCTCTTCCACATTGCCAGGGGAGAGAGCCTCGAGGGGGCAGGAAGCTTCGATCCAGGTCCGTACGGAGTGACGCCCGAAGCCACCGAGATCTTCATCGGAACCCGTCTGGTCATCTGGTTGCTGATCGTTCTGGGGTTGGGGCTCGTCCTGTGGGAACTCTCCGATCAGTACCTGAGCGAGCGCATGACGTAGCTGGCGTCCGGGCCGATCGGGCACTATCGATGATCGTCGGGTACCGGTTGCTCCTTCGGGGCCGCAGCCAAGTGGGCGGCGGGGAAACGCCCCTTCGTTTTTGGGTATTTGGAACTGCCACGTGTATCACCCCCACACCACCGTGTCCGGCGATATTCGCCGATACATGTTTGTCAGGCAATCACTAGTTCGTATGTCGAATAGTCCAAATGTTGCCCTAATTACGTCTATAACGCCTTTTTTCATCACAACGTGTATCGAAGTATCGGTTTGCTATCTTTCCTCGGACGGGCGAAACCACTAAGTGCGTCCTGTCGATAGTTGACCACTATATATTGGTGACAATGAGTATCAGCCTCATACGCCTCGTGGGGGATGGCGTACTCCCGATCGCGCAGGTGCGGCCCCCGAGCGTGGTCTTCGACCGGATCTTCACCGTGTTCCTCGTGCTGGGGACGCTCGTCGGTGTCGTGGTCATCGGGTATATGACATGGAAGGCCTGGAAGTACCGGGCGTCCACCCAACGGGGGGAGGAAGCCGATATCGACCGCCCGCAGGTGGGCGAGATCCCGCAGGGCGGTGGTGGGGGCCGGAAGCTCTTCGTGTCCTTCGGCATCAGCACGGTCATCGTGGTCGGACTCATCGTCTGGACGTACGGCGCCCTTCTCGCGGTGGAGACCGGTCCGCCGCAGCAGACCGGGGAAGACCCGGTGGAGATCGACGTCGTCGGGTTCCAGTTCGCCTGGCAGTTCCAGTACGAGAACGGGATCCAGACGACTGGGACCCTTCGAGTCCCGGCCGACCGGCCGGTGAAGTTACAGGTGACATCGCGTGACGTCTTTCATAACTTCGGAATTCCCGCATTACGGGTCAAAGCGGACGCGATTCCCGGTCAAACCACCGATACGTGGTTCATCGCACAAGAGCCGGGCCGGTACCAGGCCCAGTGTTACGAGCTCTGCGGCGTGGGCCACTCCTACATGACGGCCACGGTGATCGTGATGGAGCCACAGGCCTACCAGCAGTGGGTTGCCAACCAGACGCAGAACGCATCCGCCTGATCATCCATGACTGACAACGACGCACCCACAGTGAGTCCGGACGGAGGAGCACCCGGCCAGGTAGCGGAGGGGGAGGCCCCGACAGCAGGCGGATCCGGCCACGGAGAGGCCCACGACCATGGGCATGGCCTTCCGCCGAAGTGGTCGGTGAAGCGCTGGCTCGTCACCACGAACCACAAGGACATCGGGATCCTCTATACCATCGCCTCGCTCCTCTTCCTCGTCATCGGTGGCATTCTGGCGATGATGTTCCGAGTGGAGCTCTGGGAGCCGGGGGCCCAGGTCATGAGCGTGGCCGGGTACAACGCGGCCGTCTCCGCCCACGGGCTCCTCATGATATTCTGGTTCATCTCGCCGTTCGCCTTCGGCCTCGCGAACTACGTCGTCCCGCTCCAGATCGGCGCCGACGACCTGGCGTTCCCCCGGCTGAACGCCCTATCATTCTGGCTGTACTTCGCCTCGGGAGCACTGTTCGTCGTCTCGTTCTTCCAGAACCAGACGATGTCCGCCGGGTGGACGATGTACGCTCCGCTCAACGTGCCGACGTACACGCCTCAGGTAGGTGCCAGCACGGCCGTCCTCGCCCTCGCCCTCTTCATCGTCTCGGTCACGGTCTCGTCGGTGAACTTCCTCACGACAATGCACCGGATGCGCGCGGAGGGGCTCACGCTCCGGAGGCTACCGATGTTCTCCTGGTCCATCCTGCTCACCGTGTGGATGATGCTCCTGGCGTTCGCCGATCTGCTCGCCGCCGGACTCCTCCTGTCGTCCGACCGGCTCCTGGGGACCACGTACTTCACGGCCCAGGGCGGGTCGATGCTGTGGACGCACCTGTTCTGGTTCTTCGGCCACCCCGAGGTCTACATCGTCTTCTTCCCTGCTCTCGGAGTCATGGCCGAGACGTTCCAGACCTTCACGGGTCGTCGCCTCGTGGGCCGGAAGTGGTTCATCGGAGCGATGTTGCTGGTTGCACTCCAGAGTTTCCTGGTCTGGATGCATCACATGTTCCTCACCGGGATCAACCTCGAGGTGAAGACCATCTTCATGGCGACCACGATCGCCATCTCCCTCCCCTTCGACCTCATGATGTTCGCCCTCATCTACACCACGATCAAGGGGAAGGTCAGATTCGAGACCCCGTTCCTGTTCACGTTCGGGAGCGTGGTCCTCTTCATCATCGGGGGCATCACAGGCGTGTTCCTCGGTGCGGTAATCCTCGATTACCAGCTCCGGGGCACGTACTGGGTCGTCGCCCACTTCCATTACGTCATGGTTGGCGGGGTGACGGCGCTCATCGGGGGTCTATATTACTGGTATCCGAAGATGACCGGCCGGATGTACGACCGGCGCCTCGGGAAGTGGCACTTCGCCCTGTACTTCATCGGGTTCAACCTCCTCTACTTCCCGATGTTCCTCGCCTGGGGCACGCCCCGGCGGGTCCTGGAGTACGCCCCCATGTTCGTCACCTGGCAGCAGGTGGCGACGGTCGGGGGGTTCGTCCTCGGGCTCTCGTTCCTGGTCATGTTCTACAATCTGACCGTCAGCATCTGGCGGGGGGAGGAGGCGTCCGATAACCCCTGGGAATACGCCACCACCGCGGAGTGGACAATCCCATCGCCCCCGCCGCTGGAGAACTTCCCCGGGGTCCCGAGCTACGCCGATGGATCACTCTCATTCCTGGACCGGGGTGAATCGGCCAGAGTCACTGACGGCGGCGTGGCCGCCAACGGGGGAACTGCCACGGTCGAAGGGGCTGGCCACGAGGAGGTGAGCCACGCGAGCTACTGGCCGGTGGCGATCTCCATCGGGATGGTGCTCACCTTCCTCGGCATCTCCCCCATCACCCAGGGCCAGTATCCCTCGGGGACCGCCGGGATGCTTTATATGTTGACCACCGGGGTGGGGGTGATCGTCACAGGGGGTTCACTACTCGGCCTCGCTCGGGAGCGGTTCATCGGCCCGACGCCACCCGCGGAGGGGCACTGGCCGTTCTCGAACGTCGACAACACGAAGCTGGGCGTCTGGCTCTTCCTGGCCTCCGACGTCGTCCTCTTCGGGGCGTTCATCGGGTCTTACGTGTTCCTCAGGTACGTCAGCGGGTGGCAGGCCTGGGAGCCGGTTCCACACGACCCACTCCCCGGCCTCATCAACACATACATCCTCCTGACGAGCAGTTTCGCGGTCGTGCTCGGGCTGGTCGCCGCCCGCCGCAACAGCCGACGGGGACTGGCCGCGAGCCTCTTCGCGACATTCGCGCTCGGGGCAGCCTTCCTCGTCAACAAGGCCCTCGAGTGGCAGGAACTCTTCCACGAGGGGGCGACCCTGACCGCGAACATCCGGACCTCGACGTTCTACATCACCACCGGCCTCCACGGGGCCCACGTGGCCGCCGGCATGGTGATCGCCGCGTACCTGTTCGTCAGGGCGTGGCGGGGGGCCTACCTGGACGACGACCGACCCGTCGAGTACTTCGGGTTGTACTGGCACTTCGTGGACATCGTCTGGCTGTTCCTCTTCCCCCTCTTCTACATCCTGTGAGGTGAACACATGGTCTCATTGAAACTGTACACGGCGATATACGTGGTCCTGTTCGTGTTCGCGACCGCCCAGGTCGGCGCCGAGCTCGCGAACCTGAATTACTGGGTAGCGGGGACGATCATCATCGCGCTGTCGTTCATCAAGGCGGGCCTAGTCGCGGGGTACTATCAGCACCTGCGCTTCGAGCCCCGGTCGTTGACCTACCTGATGTTGATGGCGCTCGGCGTGGTCGTGGCCCTGGTCTCCGCGGCCACGTACTCGATGGCTTAATCGGTCCCCTTCCATCCCTCCGTTCGTTCTGCACGTTCACCCCGAGAGGACGAAGACGTAGAGGTAGGCGATGGCGAAGAAGACGACGACGAGCGCAGCGATGACCTTGAGGTGGAGCACGAAGAGCTCGTCCGCTTCGTCATCGCGGGCTTGCCGAACAGCGGCTTGTTCCTCCTCGGAGAGCACGTCGTCGTGAGCCTCCCCCAGGTGGAGGGTTGCGAGCCGTTGACTCGCAAAGGGGCGCTCGCAGTACGGGCACCGATCGGCTGGCTCGTCATCCGGCGGAACGGTGGTCGCAGGCGGGGCGGCCTCACGCTGGTTTTCGGTCATCGGAATGGGGTTCGGTTTGGTTGTCGGTCAGACGAATGGGGGGTCGGTTATCGGCTGGGCGATAATCCACATGCTGGTGATCGTATAGAGGACCATCACGACCACGAAGGGATACTGGCTCCGTATCGGCTGGATCCGGCCGACGAACAGGTCGAAAGCCGTCCCGTGGGCCGCCCAAACGGCGAGGACGTGCCCAAGGATGACGAACAGAAGCTCCACACCGCCGAACCAGCCCGGAACGGTGAGCACGGGGACCTGGGCCGACGCGGTGAACGGGGACACGACCGCAGCCACCATGGCGGGAAGGAGCTCGAGGAAGTACCCGAGGAAGTGTGCCAGATGGTAGGCCGCGGCGATCGGCAACAGGGTCGGGGCAAAGCGCCTGGCGATCACGTCGGTGCGGACGTAGGAATCCGCGGTCCGCCGAACGGCGCTGGCGGCAGCCCAATAGCTGCCCAGAAACAGCCCGTACCCGAAGATGAGCAACACCGCATATGCCAGGAGGGGCGGTATTCCGAGAGAAACGACCACCGCCACGAGGTCGCCACCCAGGGGTGTCGAGACCAGACCATCGAACGTGGTGACCCACAGGAGGCCGATCAGAAAGGCGACGTCGGCGCGGTCCCGGATGAAAGACTCGGCCGAGAGGCGGGCGGTCGGGGGTGAGAGCCGAGGTCGACCGTCCGCCCAGCTGAAGGGGGCAATCTGGCCATAACAGCGAAAGACTCGGCTTACGGGGTCGACCGTGCGAAACCAAGTCCGGCCGTACAGGAGTGCGCCGGCCAGTGTGAGAATCGTGTACCCGAGCACGACGAGCGAGAGCAGGCCAGGCGCGTCGGCCAGCGGACTCACCACCTCCACGTAAACAAGGACGAGCAAGCCCGCCACCGCCGGCCACGCGGCGAGGTGGTCCGGGTACGACCGGTCGAGTGATGGGAGGACGCCAGCGAGCGTCCGCCAGGGATTGAGCACCGGCCAGCTATTCCCCAGGAGGTAGGTGCTCATGGTATAGCCCGCCCACCAACCCACCCAGACCAGGAGGACCGCCAGATTCGCGAGGGGCTCATCGGGTCCGAAGAACCCGACCGCTATGACCGCAAACAGTCCCAGTATCCCGACCGTCCGGAGGGCGAGCGGGGCCAACCGCCAGCTTTTCGCCGGGACCTCGATGTACCGACCACGTAGCCAGTGGATGAGGTCCGTCTCCGTCACGAGGCTGGTGAGCAGGAACGAGAACGCGACGATCCCGCCCCCGGAAAGCGCATACACCCACCGCGGAATGGGTGACGGTTCGGCGGAGAGGTTGAGCGACCCCGCGTGGGCGGCTGCGGGGTCCACCAGCCAGGACAGGCTCGCCACCAGGGCCAACACCGCAACGTGCGGAAGGTGCCGTCGCATCTGGGGCCGTATCGCTACACGATCTGGAGCATATCCAGCACGATGGCTATGAGAGTGTATACCGACACGATACCGACACCGATCGCCGCCAGGAGAGCACTGCCCAGGTCGGTCCGGCGGTGTGCCAGGAAGAGACCGCCGGTGACGAGGACGACCACTGCCACGAAGACCGGGAGGGACCCGAGTGCAACCATGTGGATACCGGGTCTAACCCGCCAAACCCTATTATATGTTGATACAAAGGCGGGTTCCACGGGTACCCAGATGCGCCGCGATGTGGGTCACTCCGATGGCGGATCCGACGAGACGGGAATGTTCGACCCGTCTCGAGCCGATTCACCGAGAATGTGACGCCTGGACAGCGGAGGCAACTGAGCACCCCTCTCCGTCGATGCGGATAGTACGATACTAGAAATGTATGGGAACCGAATGGGGCCCGCCCTCGGTCTCCATCACCCGGTGAGACGTGCGAGCAGGGAACGCAGCGAGCAGTCGTGGTCGGTCCTGGCCAGGACGATGGCGACGATGAGCAACGTGGCCACGAGGAGGTCCAGAGCGTGTTCGAGGAGGTTGTGGAACTGCACGTCGATGACGCCCGCTATGGCAAGCCCGCCCGCTATCGCCCGGCCCACGAGGAGGACGAGCGCCGCAGCGACCAGGAGGTACGGGAGGGAGCGCCGTCTCCCCAGCGCCAGGATACCGATGACCGCGAGGGCGAGCGACGCGAGTCCAGACAGGGCGATCAGGGCGAAGAGGAGGAGCGTTCCATCCCCACCCGCGACGTGGACCGGGAAGAGGATCATCGTCCTGTCGGGTGGCAGGTTTGAGACGGTATGCCAGTTCTGTCACGGTGGTCGAACCGTCCCGGGGTGAGTGGCCTGTCCCGGACCGGACCATCCCGAACAGATCTAGGCCTCCGCCGCACACCGTGCATGTTTCGGGGGTTCGTCACGGGCGACCACGCAGGTCGATCAGGACGTGTCGGTCCCTCCCGATCGGGGTGCGTCGGTCCCTCCCGGTCGGGGTGCGTCTGTCCCCTCCGGTCGATCGTCATACAGCAGCTGATCGACCAGGCGAGTGTACCGGGAGACCATCGAATCGAGCAGCGAGGGGTCGGCCTCCTGGATGAGCGCCACCATCTCCTCCGGCCTGGTGAGCTCCAGGGTGACGTGATTCCGTGGGCCCCGGTGTTTGACCACCATATCCTGCTCGACCAGGTGGTTCAGGTGCCATTCGAGGGTGCTCCTCGCGAGGCCGAGCTCCTCGGCGAGGTCGGCAGGTCTCGATGGTCCCCGCTCGAGGAGGGCCCCGACGATCTCTCTCGTCGTCTCCCGCCGCAGGAGGGCCAGGGCGGACTGTTCCCACTCGTCGTATGCGTTCGGATAGTAGTGCGTCCGTCCGTACACCTCCTCCCGCTCGACGTCGCCGTCGGAGCGGAGCTTCCGGAGGTGGTATTGCACCTGCCCAGTCGCGAGGTCGAGCGAGCGCACGATGCCGTTGAAGTGAATGCCCGGTCGGGAGCGGACCTCGTCCGCGATGCGCCGTCTGGTTTGGTTCATAAAGAATTACCCCGTTATTTGAGGGTCTTTTTGCCGCACGTACGTCGAGGTATCCCCGGACCGCCCATAAGCCATGGGGTTGGGTTCGGCGGTTGCCGGCACGGAATTTGCCCGGCTCGCGACCGAAAGAATCCGGGCCACCGCCCCCCGCCGGCCGGTGCCGGCAGGGTTTTCCGCCCGGGCGCCGACCGTCCGGGTATCGCAATGGGGCCGCTCGAACCGGGATCGGGGTTGACGGCGCTCGAGCTGGCGATCTTCTTCGCCGTCGGCCTCCTCGGCGGCGCCCACTGTCTGGGAATGTGCGGGCCACTCGTGACCCTGTACAGCGAGCGGATGGCCGGAGGGGGCCGGGGCCCCTCCACCAGGGTGCTCGGCCAGCATCTCCTCCTGAATCTCGGGAGGGCGACGAGCTACGCGGCCATCGGGGCGGTCATGGGAGGGCTCGGTGCGCTGGTCTTCAATACCGCGACCGTCGTCGAAGCCGCCGAAGCGGTTAGGGGGGTCGTGGGAATCGGGGTCGGGCTGTTCGTCATTGGCGTTGGATCCGGGTACACGGTCCGCGGTCGGAGCACTGAGGCAGCCAGTATCGGTATCCTCGGGTCGGCCTTCGGAAAGGTGTATTCGACGATCACGGGGCGAGTCGATTCCCTGGTGAACGGACCGGGGATATTCGGTCTGGGGATGCTCCACGGGTTCCTCCCGTGCCCTATCCTCTATCCCGCGTATCTCTACGCGCTGACCATGGGGTCGCCCTTCAAAGGGGGGATTGCCCTCGGCGTCCTGGGTCTCGGTACCCTTCCCACCCTGTTCATCTACGGGACAGTGCTGGAATCCGTCTCCACAGCGACGCGCCGACGCCTCCATCGGGTTCTGGGCGTGGCCTTCCTCGTCCTGGGGTATCTCCCCCTCGCGATGGGGCTCAGGACGTTCGGTGTGCCCCTGCCGGTTCCTGCCGTCCCGATCTACCAGCCGCTGGGTGGGGGGGGCTTCTGAACGGGTGGCCACCGAGAAGGTAGCCAGTTGCCCGGGCCGACAGGGGTTAGCCCTGGAAGGAACTGTACGAGACCGAGCCCTGGTCGACGATCGTGCTGCTTTCGGGAACCTTCCCGTCCGGCGGCATGCTCCCCTCCGCCGGGCCCCCTGGCGAACCGACGACGATGCGAGCGACCATTCCCAGGGACTTGTGGGGGATACAGAAGTAATCGTACGTCCCCTCGGTCTGGAACGTGTGCTCGTACGTCCCATTGGACTTGCTGATTATCCCGCTATTGAAGGCATCCGCTCCACTGGGAATCCGCGTCACGGTTGCGGGGCCAGTCCCCTTCTTGTATGCTGTCGCCGAGTGACTGCCGCTCTTGTTCACCCACGTGACGGTGGTCCCCGGCTCGACGAAGAGTCCGATGGGATCGAAGTAATAATCACTCCCCTCCGTGTACATCCCGATCTCGTTCTCGCCGAGGTCGGAGCCGCCGTTTCCGCCCCCGTCTCCACCGTCGCCACCGCCGCCTCCGGTACAGCCGGCGACGGACAGCAGTCCAGCAGTGACACCCACGTTTTTGAGGTATTCTCGACGCTGCATACACGGGTCCATGGGCTGGAGCGCTAAAGGCCGACTGGTTCACCGTTCGAAACTGACACGTTTGGCCGCTTTTCTTGTCGGTTCGGTCGAGCTGGGCGGGAGAACCGGCAGCATTCGCTCGGATCTGGTTGCGCAGAGTGGGAAAATAGGAATGATTATCCTATAATATTTCGGATGATTTGTCATCCGGACAGGAATCCCTGCACGATACCTGCGGTTTCCCCCGCGGGGGTTCTGGAATGGTCCCTTCCGAGCGGCCCCCCTATCGGGGAGTTACACGATTCTATTGGGTGATTTGATGCGAGCGAGACACAGTGTGTGGGATCTCGGGACCAGAGCGTGGAGACAGGTCTCCAAAGGTCAATGTCCCATTATATATTGGAGAGAATGTCGCGGGTCCGTTCGGAAACTCCCGAATCGACGGACATCCAGACCGGGTTCGAGAACGGGAACCGCCTCACCGCAGATCGGGCCGGACTACAATCCGGTCGTGATCGGTGGCATCCCCGGCTCAAGGATGCCGTCCGCCACCATGTCGAACAGTGGTGGCCCGTACGCGATCGCAACGAGCACCACGGCGATGGCGAACCACAGCCGCAGATTGTCGAGGACCCGCGGTCCGTGCTCCGGGCCGGAGAGTGCCGGTGGGATGGACCCTTCGACCCGGATCGGTCCCAGGTCCCGGCGGACGATGAACGTTCCCAACATCACGACCACGAAAGCGAAGAGGCTCACGAAGAGAAGCGTCCCACCCACGGCGATCTGGATCTGCATCTCCTGTACGGACCCGAACATGGGCTGGTAGCTGACGCCCTCTACCATGTTCCACTCCGGCTCGGCGGTCCGTCTGGGGATGCCGGCCAGCCCGGCCCGATGCATGGCGTTGGACATCAGGAGCATCCCGACGAACCAGATGTACGGCTGGACGGCGGCGAGGCCTCGGAGCTGCAGTCGCTTTCCGGTCACCTGCGGGACGAGCCAGTAGGAGATGGCCATGAAGGTGAGCGCAGCGGCGGTTCCGACGGTGAGGTGGAAGTGCCCCGGGACCCACTGCGTGTTGTGAATCATGTAGTTGATGTTCATCCCGGCGTTGATCATCCCGGAGAACCCGCCGGCGGCGAACATCAGGCCGGCGAGGGCGATCCCGGAGAACGTGGGATTCCGCCACGGGAGCGCGCGCAGCCACCCCAGCACGCCACCGCCGCCCCGCTGGCGGGCGCCGTGCTCCATGCTGGCCACAACGGTGAACGCCGTGAGGAACGAGGGCAGGAGGACGAACATCGTGTTCGTCATCGCGATGAACTTGAAGCCGGCCGGGACGCCGGGGTCGAGGTACTGGTGGTGGAACCCCACGGGCGTCGAGAGGAGCAAGAAGAGAAGGAAGGACACCCGGGCGAGCGGGTCGCTCACAAGCCGTCCGCCGGCTATCTTCGGGAGGATGGTGTACCAGACGAAGTACGCCGGCAGGAGCCAGAAGTACACCACCGGGTGCCCGAAGAACCAGAAAAGCGTCCTGGTCAGGAGGGGGTCTATCTCGGCGATCAGGCCGAGCGACCAGGGGATGAGGAAGAAGACCACCTCGATGGCGACCCCGAGCGTCGCGAGATACCACAGAAGCATCGTCGTGAGGACCATGAATGTCTGCAACGGGATGCGCTCACCCGGGTGCTCGGAACGCCACCCCAGGAAGTTCCGGAACCAGTCCGCCCCCGCGAGCCAGGAACCGATGATCAGCAATGCGGCCCCGATGTAGAACAGTGGGTGGGCCTTCATCGGTGCGTAGAACGTGTAAAGCACGTCTGCCTGTATGCCCGAGACGAACGGAAGCAGGCCGCCCACGATGGGTATCGCCGCCAGGACGGTCCCGAGGAGCATCACGGCGAACCACAGCTTCGAGTAGAGCGCGTTCGGCGCGGGTCGGTCGAGGCTCCGCGAGACCCCCCAGTGGAAAAGGCCCACGATGAAGAACGTCGTGAACACCAGCGCCAGGAGGACGCCGTGGGCGGTGAGCAGGGAGTAATACTGGGCAGAGGAGACGATCCGGAGTGCCCCGGTCCGGTGTAATGCCTGCAGCATCCCGAAGAGTCCGCCCACGAAGAGGGCCACGAAGGCGACGATCAGGTTCCACCTGACCACCTGTGCCTCGGCGGGGAAGCGGTCGATGAAATCGGAGACGTCGGCTGTCTGGGTTGCCATGAGTTATCCCTCCAGTGAGAACTCGTCCTGCGGGACCACCACGATCTTGCCCTCCATCGCGTGATGCCCGCTGCCGCAGTACTCGTTGCAGACGATTCCGTACGTCCCGGGCTCGTCGAAGTGGACGGTGGCTGTCGACACCTGTCCGGGAATCACCATAAGGTTGAGATTGGTCCCGACCACCTGGAAGCCGTGCTGGACGTCCGTGCTCGTCACGTGGAACGTGACGGTGCTGTCGGCCGGGACCCGGATCGGCGTCGAGGTCCCCGGCCGGAAGAGGAACTGCTGGGAGACCACGTAGACCGCATAGCGGTTCTCCCCGACCTGCCGGACGCCCGGGTCGGCAAATGGCGTCTCGCCGATGTTGTTCGGGTCGATGGTACCCCCGTCGTCGGAGATCATCGCCACGCCGGCGCCGACCGCCCCGTAGGCGACCGTCGCGATGAACCCGACGATGAGGCCGAGCGATACCACGATCCAGATCTTCTCGTATCGGTGAATCTCCACCTGCCACACCCCCTCAGCCGATCACGCTCAGGTCCCGACCCAGGAACTCGACGAAGTACATGAACACCCACATCGCGACCAGGACGAGGAAGTAGGCCGCGATGAGGACCGCCGTCCCGATGGGGCGGAACTCCTCGTGGTCGATCTCGCGGACGATGCCATCGTCGGTCCCGGTGGCATCCGCGCTCATGGGGGAGACCCCCTGGCCGCACCTGCTTGATGAAGGACAGTCATCGGTCCACACGTATAGGGGGTCTGAGTTAAACATTTCCCGACCAATTCGGGGAAGGTACCAATATTTAATGGGAAAACCCGGCGAGCGCTGCGAGCGGTCGGTGGTTATTAATAGGCCATGCCGGATACGACCTACCATGCCGGTCGACTCGACCTACCTCCCGCTCGCTGGGTTGCTGGCGCTCGTTCCGACGGCATGGTACCTCCTGGTCCGGCCCGAGCTGGGAGCGGCGCTCTCCCTTCTCAGCACCGTCATCATCGTCTCGAGCCTCGCGCTCATGGTCTCCAGGGCCGAGGAGAAGGGCGGGAAGGTCTTTGGGACCAAGCGCTCCTCGTGACGGGCACAACACGATATAGGGGACCACATCCGCCGAAACTGGCTCGAGCGGACGAGGTCTGCCGAAACTGGCCCGAACGTCACCGCTCCGGGAGCCGATGAGCACCTGCACGCTCTGCGATCTTCCGACACCGGAACCACCGGTCACCGACCCCGACGTGGAGGGAACGTTCTGCTGTCGTGGCTGTCTGGAGGTATCGCGGACGCTCGACGGGGAGCCGGTGGAGGGAACCGTCGATCCGGAGGCCGCACTCGAGACGGGGCCGGCGGTGGCCGAGCCCGAGGTCGACGGGGAGCAGGCGTACGTCCAGGTCGATGGCATGCACTGTGCCACCTGCGAGGCGTTCCTGGAATCGCGCGCGATGAACCGGCCAGGGATCCAGGCCGCGACCGCGAGTTACCCCTCCGGGATGATGCAGATCCGGTACGATCCCGAACAGCTCGACCCCGAATTGCTCCCGGAGCTGGTCGGGGGTGCCGGATACGAGGCGCACCCGATCGACACCGAACACGAACCGGCAGACCGGACCGGCCAGACCACCGGCCGGTTGCTCGTGGGCGGGTTCTTCGGGATGATGACGATGGTCTGGTACGTCCTCTTCCTGTATCCCTGGTACCTCGGCTTCCCCCAGGAGGCGCTCCTGCTCTCCCTCTCCGGGCCGGCCGGAACCTACCTGCTGGCCAATATCTGGGTCATGACCACCGTCGTCCTGGGGTACACTGGCTTCCCCATCCTCCGTGGGGCGTACGTGAGCCTACGGGCAGGCCACCCGAACATGGACCTTCTAGTGGGCCTGGCTGCGTCGATGGCGTACCTCTACAGCGTGGTTGGATTGTTCACCGGCTCGCGGGAGCTGTACTTCGACGTGGTCGTCGTGCTCGTCGTCGTGGTCACGCTGGGGAACTACTACGAGACGCGGGTGAAAGAGCGGGCAGCGGGCCACCTCTCTGAGCTGACCCGGGAGCGGGTGACGACCGCCCGCATTCGGACCGACGGGGGAACCGAGGAGATCGCTCGTGAAGACGTCCAGCCAGGCGACGAGCTGGTCGTGAAGCCGGGCGAGCGCATCCCGCTCGATGGAACCGTGCACGAGGGGACCGCTTCGGTGGACGAGTCGCTCGTGACCGGTGAGTCCGTGCCGGCGAGGAAAGAGCCGGGGGATGCGGTCATCGGCGGCTCCCGGGTGGTGGAAGGGGGGTTGGTGATCCGCGTCGGCGACGAGGTCCGGAGCACTGTCGACAGGCTCACGGACGTCCTCTGGGACATACAGAGTGCGAGTCACGGAGCCCAGCGTCTGGCGGACCGGATCGCGGCCGTGTTCGTCCCCCTTGTGGTGCTCCTCGCGGCCATCACGGGGATCGCCCACCTCTGGCTGGGGTCGGCCCCGACCGCGGCGCTGCTCACGGGCCTGACGGTCCTCGTGGTCTCCTGTCCGTGCGCCCTCGGCCTCGCGACCCCCCTCGCAATCGCCTCCGGCCTGCGGGAGTCGCTGGATCGAGGGATCGTGATGACGAACGCATCCATCTTCGAGACGGCCCCGGACACTGACGTCGTGGCCTTCGACAAGACGGGGACGATGACGGCCGGGCAGATGAGCGTCCTCGAGACTGTCGGACCGCCCGACTGTCTGGACCGTGCCGCCGCCCTCGAGCAGTTCGCCGGCCACCCCATCGCGGACGCCATCGCCGAGGCTGGCGATCCCGCCGGCCACGAGGTGCGGGAGTTCGAGTCCGTCCCGGGGATGGGAGTTTGCGGGCAGGTCGATGGCGAACTGGTGGTGGTCGGCCGACCCGCCCTGTTCGACCAGCGAGGCTGGTCCGTTCCGGCGGACCTCCACTCCCGATACGAGGCTGCCAGGGACGATGGAAGCGTCCCGGCGCTCGTCGGGTGGGACGGGACGGCTCAGGGAGCGATCGTGGCCGGGGATTCCCCCCGAGCGGGCTGGGAAACGGTGGTCGATCGCCTGGATGAGGATGGCCGGTCCGTCGTGGTCCTCACGGGTGACGACGAGCGGGCGGCGAGACGATTCGAGGGCCACAAGGGGATCGACCACGTCTTCGCCGGCGTCCCTCCGGAGGCAAAGGCGAGCGTGATCGAGCGGCTCCAGACCGAGGAGGGATCGGTCACGATGGTCGGAGATGGGACGAACGACGCCCCGGCACTCGCCACCGCCGACCTCGGGATCTCCCTCGAGCGGGGGACGGCGCTCGCCGCCGACGCCGCCGATGCCGTTGCCATGACGGAGGACCTCGAGGCGGTGCCCGCCCTGTTCGAGATCGCAAACGCCACCCGCCGGCGGATCAGACAGAACCTGGGGTGGGCGTTCGCGTACAACCTCGTGGCCCTCCCCCTGGCCGTGTTCGGTCTCATCAACCCACTGCTCGCCGCCGCGGCGATGGCGGGGAGCAGTCTCCTCGTGGTCGTGAACTCGGCCAGATCGCTGGTCTGAGCAAACGGGCGGAAGTCATCGAGACCAGGTCACCCACTTCGAGTGATCGGGTCGGGATACAACCGTACAGTACCACGGACCCCGTCTGCCCACTTTTTTCGCGGAGACCCTATGTCAATATTATTTGACGTGACGGCAGCCGCCGGGGTGCGACCGGATCCCACCCCGTCCAGGTACCCGCGATATTAGGGGGTGATGTGGCCCCCACGGAAACATTATTTAACCACAGCCGAGATAACACCCATAGATGATAGGACCCTTGGTATCGGATGGCGCAGGCACACTCGCGGACCTGCTCCTCAGGGTGGCGCTCGCCGATCTCGCATCGTGGCAGGAGGCGGGGATCGCGTTCGGCTTCGTCCTGGGCATCCTCGTCGTCGGGTTCCTGCTCGAGCGATGGGGGGTGGCCCTGCATGAATGAGGAGGTGTCGACGGCCGCCCCCTCGACGTCGGGACGGCTCGTCGCTGCGTTCATCACCTTCTCCGTCGCGCTGTTCGTCGTCGGGGTGGCCTTCGCCGGGGGTGTGGTCATGGGACTCTCCCAGACCGTCCTCGGAGTGGTTCTCGCGATCGGGTTCGCCCTCCTCGCCGGGATGTTGCTCCTGTACTACCGGATGACCGCCCCCCACCGGATCCTGGTGGAGTACGACGAGGAGCTCTGGTGACGATGACAGACGAATCCGACACGGACGGGGTCCGCGACGTCCTCCCCGTCAAACGGCGCGTCTTGAACTGGTTCGGGGGCCTGGGAATTGTCGGGTTCCTCGTCGGGCTCGTGGCACCCCTTAAGGACCTGGCGATCGCCGCGCGGGGCCAACAGACGATCGAGCTTCCCGGGCAACGCCTGGTCCTCGCGACGGAGCACACCCCCAAGGGTGGGGGGACTACGTTCGGTCGGGGTGAGCCCGTCACGACCGACATGTTGACGGCCCCAGAATCCGTCCTGGCCGCCCCGGAAGACCTCCTCGGGAATGGCGATTACTTGATACGGCTCCACCGGCTCGAGGAGGACCAACTCCAAGAGCCCACGAAGCTGGACTGGACGGACCAGGGCTTTGTGGCCTACAGCGCCGTCTGCACCCACCTGGGCTGCACCGTGGGTTGGGAGGAATCCGACGAAAAACCCTCGAACGTCCCACCGGAACAGCGCCAGGGGCCGAGCCTCCTCTGTCCCTGCCACATCAGCAGCTTCAATCCGTACCGCGGGGCACAGGTGATGGGCGGGCCCGCGCCACGCCCGGTCCCGCAGATCGGGGTCCAGGTGACGGAGGAAGGCACGATCGAGCTCACCAGCGAGTTCGAAGGCCCCATCGGAGGTGGGTAAGATGGCAGACGAGACCTCCCGACTGGACCTCAGACGGCTCTTCGATCACTTCAAGGACAAGGTGTTCCCCCTCCACGGGACGTTCTTCCTCGGGGAGCTCGCGCTCTTCTCGTTCGTCGGGTTGGTGGCCACGGGAACGTTCCTCGGGCTGTTCTACGAGCCGAGCACCAGGATAATCGAGTTCGGCGGCAACCAGGTCCCGGCCGCGTACGCGAGCGTCGTCCAGATCGATTCCCTCTCGGTCGGCCAGCTGGTCCGCCGCATCCATCACTGGAGCGCCCAGATCATGCTGGCGGCAATCATCGTCCACATGGCCCGCGTGTACTTCACGGGGGCGTACAAGAAACCCCGCGACGTGAACTGGCTCATCGGGGCCATCCTGCTCCAGGTGACCATCCTTGCGGCGTTCGTGGGGTATCTCCTCCCGTTCGACGAGTTCGCGGTGACGGCGACGAGCATCGGGTACCAGATGATCCGGTCGGTCCCCTGGATCGGCGATGCCATCGCGAAGCTGGCCTTCGCCGGGTCGTTCCCCAATCCCCACCTGGTGCCGCGATTCTTCACGATCCACGTCTTCCTCCTCCCCGCGGCCATCGGGGGCCTGATCGGATTGCACCTCCTGGTGCTCCTGAAGCTCAAGCACACCCAGGACCCGAAGGTGACAGAGCGGCTTCGGGAGGCAGCCGGCGACGTCCGGGAGGGGCTCGTCGGGGTCCCCCTGTGGCCCGAGCAGGCCATGATGATGACCGTCGTGTTCTTCGCCTACGCGTTCGGGGTGACGCTCCTCGCCGCGTTCGTCCCCGTCCATCCGGTCGAGACGTACGGCCCCTCGGTCCCCGGGACCCCGGCCATGCGCCCCGACTGGTATCTGCTCTGGATATACGGGATCCTCAAGCTCATCCCCTCGATAGACATCGTCATCCTCGGCGGGGAGATCACGGCGGAGTTCATCGGCGGCGTCCTCGTCCCGGGCGGGATCTTCGGTCTCATCATGGCCGTCCCCTTCATCGACTCGCTCGTGACCGGGGAGACCCCTGACGATCCCGAGTACACGGAGCTCGAGCGTCCGATGGACCGGCCCGGACGCACCGCTATCGGTATCGGGGCCATCGCCTTCTTCGTCCTGGCCGGGACCGCGGGCTACCTGGAGGAGATCGGTATCGGGGCCACGATGATGGCCGGGGTCACCCTGGCAGTCCCCGTGATCGTCGGTGGGCTGGCGTACCTGCTCATCCGGTCTCGAGGAGGAGCAACCGGGGCATAGGAATGGCGGGAACGAGCGGTTCGGAATCGGAGACGGTGTTCGGCCCATTCAAAGTGAGGGCGGTGGCCTCCCGATTCCGGGCGTGGGCGGCCGCGCACTTCACGCCCCTCCTCGCCGCCTCGACCATCGGCGTCTATCTCATGGTCCTGGTCGGGGCCACCACGTCGCTGCTCGACGCGGGGGCGGCCTGTGCCTCCTGGCCGACCTGTAATGGGGGATTGCTCCCATCCGGAGAGGCCTTGACCGTCCTGGCCTGGGGGCATCGGCTGGTCGGCCTGGTCGTGGGTCTCTTGCTGATCGCGACCGTGTTCGCCAGCGTGTGGGAGGGGGGCCGCAAAATCTCAGCCGCCGTGACCGCGGCTGCGGTCCTCTACCCGGTTCAGACCGGTCTCGGTGCCTGGATGGCCCTCACCGGCGTCTCGCGGGCGGTCAGTGCCATCCACCTGGTCGTGGCGATGAGCATCTTCAGTGGGCTGCTGGTCGCCCTCCTGTGGCGACTCGAGGCGAAGCACGAAGAGCAGGGAATCAGTCAGTCGGTGCCAATCCGGCCCTCGCAGGCGAGTACAGGAGGACCCGCGAAGAGTGGCCCATCGGCTACAGCGGAGACGCCGCTGCCGGCAGAAGGCGGTCGTGAACCGGAGCCCAGTGCTCCAGGCGAGACTCGAACCCGCCCCTCCGTCGGCACCCGACTGCAGGCGTATCTCACCCTGACGAAGCCACGCCTCTGGTGGTTGCTCGCCATGGTCGCGGTGGCGGCCATGGCGCTCGCGGCCGGACCGACCCTCGACGTCGGGACCGTGGTTGCCACGGTGACTGGCGGTGTCCTCGCCATCGGGGCGAGTGGCACGTTCAACAACGTCCTCGAGATGGACCGGGACCGGCGGATGGAGCGTACCAATGACCGGCCGCTCGTGGAGGGGACCATCTCGGTCCGGCGTGCGGTGACCTTCGGTGTGCTTCTCACCGCCGCCTCCTGGGTCGTTTTCGCGGTTTACGTGAACGTCCTGGCGGCCGCCCTGGGGATGCTCGCCATCCTCTATTACAGTGTTGTCTACACGCTCCTCCTCAAACCCCATACGGACCAGAACATCGTCATCGGCGGCGCCGTGGGGGCGTTCCCGGCCCTGATCGGCTGGGCGGCGGTCGAGCACACGATCGAGCTGCCCGCCATCGTGCTGGGCGCCATCGTCTTCCTGTGGACCCCCGCGCACTTCTACAACCTCGCACTGGCCTACCGGGAGGATTACGCCAGGGCGGGCTTCCCGATGCTCCCGGTCTCCAGGGGGGCCGCGACGACCCGCCGACACATCCTGCTGTATCTTGGAGCCACGATGGTGGCGACCGTGCTCCTCGGAACCAGCCCGACCCTGGGCGTGACGTAC
>JBDGRH010000096.1:0-7836 GCA_042218225.1 Halodesulfurarchaeum sp.
TTTCGGGCGTCTGCGTTCCAATATCGTCTCGGCCTAGGAGCGTCCGGGGGCTTTCTGGCGTCTACGTTCCAATATCGTCTCGGTCTAGGAGCGCCCCGAGGTGCTTTCGGGCGTCTGCGTTCCAACGATATTAGAAAATACAGGAGGTCCTTCAGACGTCTACATTCCAACGATATTATATAATACTGCAGGGACCGTTCGACAGTCTGGTCCCCAAACATATCGAAGAATGCGAGGGAATTCGCGGCATGGTGGAGAGTATTCCATCGCCATAGAACCCCGACCCCGTCCCCGTCCTCCACAAACCACCGACGAGCTTTCACTCCACCATACCGGAGAATTCAATCGTTCCACCAACCCTACTCTAGCTCCATCCTCGCAGCAACGAGCGCCCCCGCCAGGTCCGCATCGACGTCGACAGCGTGCAGGGCATCACCCACCGTCCGGATGCCGCGGAGGATCTGCTGGTCCGTGAGGCCGCCCATGTTGCTCACGCGGAAGATCTCCCCGCCGAGGTGGGCCTGCCCGCCGCTGATGGAGACCCCGCGGTCCCGAACCGCCTCGAAGAAGTCCGCTGATGCCTCGCCGCGGATCGATTCCGGGAGCGCCATCGCGGTGACGGTGTTCGAGTACGCGGACACCTCGTTGACCCTCGGGAAGGGCGAGAGCCCCATCGCCTGAAAGCCCTCCCGGAAGGCGGCGGCCTGTCGGCGGTGTCGCTCGATCCGGTCGGGCATCCCCTCCTCCTGGATGTCCTCGACGGCGACCGCGAGGCCCCGGAACAGCGGGACCGCGCTGGTGAACGGGGTCTGGTTGGCGACCGACTTCCGCAGGTGCCAGTCGAGGTCCTCGTAGAACGGTGCGCCCTCCCCGTAGAGCGACTCCTGGGCCCGCTCCGTGACGTAGAGTGCGCTGATGCCGGGCGGGGCGGCGAGACACTTCTGGCCGTCCGTGACGGCGATGTCCACGTTCCACTCGTCGATGCGGAACTCGTCGCCACCGATGCTGGTCACGCCGTCGACCACGAAGTGCGCGTCGTGCGCGGCGGCGATCTCGCCGACGTCCGGAACCGGGTTCAAAAGCCCCGTACTCGTCTCGTTGTGGACCATCGTCACGACGTCCGTCTCGTCGGTCACCGCGTCCGCGACGTCGTCGACGTCCACGGGCTCCCCCCACTCGAACGGAACGGGAGTCACCTCGCAGTAGCGGTCCGCGATCCGCTTGAACCGCCGACCGAACTTGCCGTTGACGACGGCCACGACCTCGCTTCCGGGCTCGACCAGGTTGGCCACGGCCGCCTCCATGGCCATCGTGGCCGTGCCGTTGAGGATGAGCGGCGTGCCCCCCTCGCTCGTGGGAGCCTCGTCCGGGGTCGACCGCTCGAAAACGTACGACAACGCCGACTGCGCGCGCTCATAGACCGACTCGAATGCGGCCGACCGGTGGGAGACCATCGGCTCGCTCATCGCCGCCCGCACCTCGCGGGTGAGGGGGACGGGCCCGGGGTTCAGCAGGAGGAAATCCTCGCGCATGCTCTGACGGTGGTCCCGCAAAGGGATAAATCAGGGCGTGTGGCGCAAATTCCGCCGTGGGCGGTCCCCCGGGATCGGCAGGATCAAAAGGCGGCCGTCCGGGGCGATGACCGCCGCCACCGAGGAGCGAGGATGCTCGCGGACCAGGTGGAGCCGACGGGAGATGGTCCGATCGGGGGTGGACAGGGTGATCCGAAAGCGCCCAAATGGACCGATGCCCCCCGCTAGAAGGGCATCCGCTCGCCCGGGAACGGTCAGCTCCCGCGCGAGCGCCGTCCGGGGCTCGGCGGTGAGTTCGGTCGCGACGACCGTGACCGAGACGGAATCGGAGGCGAAGTTGAGCACCCGGAGTGGGGTCGGCGCCTGTGGGGGTGGGGATGGGGACTGGGGTGCATCGGCCTCACCATGCCCGTCGAGGATCCCGGGAAGCGACTCGACGGCGATCCGGCGGATCGTCGAGTCGGTGATCCGGTAGGCACCCCTGGTGACGGCGGTGGTGCTACCCGCCTCCGTCCGAACCCGATATGGCAGCCGGACGATGACGTAGAACGACCCATCAGATCCCTGGACGGCGGCGTCGGGACGGGCCGCCTCACAGCACCCGATACGGGAGGAGCGAACGGTGCGGTTCGCGTCGAGCCGGGCCGCGAGGAGCGCCGCCTCGTAGCGCCGGGCGGTCCGGAGGGCGGTCTCGTTCGTGAGGGTGTCCGGCGGCCGCGGGAACGTGTGCTCGAGGGTCCTCGTGGAAGGGTCGGCCGTGGGTGTCGGCGTCGGCGTGGCCGTCGGTGTCCCCACACTCTGTTTTTCTCCCGGCATCGGGCCATCGTTCGTGGCCATCCCCACACACCCGGCGAGGGGGAGAAGCGCCACTGTGGCGACGACGAGGGCGAGCATGGTGACAAACCGTGGCCTGCCGGGCATCAGTCAGGCGTAGGCGACGTCGTCAAAAAGGGGTGCTGGAGGTTCAAACGGCCCTTTGAGTCTCGGCCCGGACGGTTTTAGCCTCGGCCTGCCTACGCCCGCCCATGGCATCGGCCAGCGATGGACCACCCCCAGGGAACCCGTTCGTCGAGGACCCGCCACTCGATTTCGAGGAGCCGAGCGCGCTCGCGGAATCGGCCGCCGCGTCCCAGGCCGAGGCCCTCCGCGAGGCGATCCGCTATCACGACTACCGCTACTACGTCGAGAACGACCCGATCGTGTCCGACCGGACCTACGACGCCCTCTTCTCCCGCCTCCAGGAGCTCGAGGAGGCCTTCGATCTCCAGACGGCGGACAGCCCGACACGGCGCGTCGGCGGCGAGCCGGTCGACGAGCTCGGGACCGTCGAGCACATAGTCCCCATGCTCTCCATCGACTCGGGGGGCGACGACGCGGCAGCCCGGGAGTTCGACCGTCGCGTCCGCCGGACTGTCCCCGACGCGACCTACGTCTGCGAGCCGAAGTTCGACGGCCTCTCCGTCGAGGTGGTATACGAGGCGGGCCGCTACGAGCGGGCGGCGACGAGGGGCGACGGCGAGACCGGGGAGGACGTCACCGAGAACGTCCGGACCATCGCCGCCGTTCCCCTCCGGCTCCGTGGCGACCCCCCGGACTTCCTCGCCGTCCGCGGCGAGGTCTACATGCCCCGGGATGCCTTCCAGGCGCACAACCGCGAGCTGATCGAGCGAGGGGACGAGCCCTTCGCCAATCCGCGGAACGCCGCTGCCGGGTCCCTCCGCCAGCTCGACCCCTCGGTCACCGCGGAGCGTCCCCTCTCCTGTTTCTTCTACGATATCCTGGCCGCCGGTCCGTCGGAGGCGGCCGTCGCGGAGAGCGACGCATCTCGCGGCGCCCTGGGCGCCACCGGGATCGACACCCACGCCCAGGAGCACGAGCGCCTCCCCGAGTGGGGCCTCCCGGTCGAGCGCGAGCGATACCTGGTGACCGACGACATCGAGGAGGCCATCGACTTCCGGGACGACCTGCTCGAGGCCCGCGACGACCTCCCCTACGAGATCGACGGGACCGTCTTCAAGGTGAACGACCGCGAGGCCTGCGGCGAGCTCGGGACCACGGCCCGCCACTACCGCTGGGCGTTCGCGTACAAGTTCCCGGCCAGATCGGAGACGACGACCATCCAGGACATCGTCGTGCAGGTGGGCCGGACGGGCCGGCTGACCCCCGTGGCCCTCCTCGACCCGGTCGACGTGAGCGGCGTGACGGTCTCGCGGGCCAGCCTGCACAACCAGGCGGAGATCGAGGCGATGGGCGTGGACGTCGGGGACGAGGTCCGCATCGAGCGGGCCGGGGACGTCATCCCGTACGTCGACGAGGTCGTCGAGTCCCGCACGGAGGGACACTTCACCTTCCCCGACAGCTGTCCCGTCTGCGGGAGCGCGGTCCGTCGGGAGGGGCCACTCCACTACTGCACCGGCGGTCTCCAGTGCGAGGCCCAGCTCGTCCGTGCGGTCGAGCACTACGGGAGCGACGCCGGGCTCGATATCGAGGGGCTGGGCGAGAAGACGGCCAGGACGCTCGTCGAGGAGGGGCTCGTCGAGGACGACGTGGCGGACCTCTACGACCTGACAGTCGAGGATTTGACGTCACTAGAAGGGTGGGGTGAGACCAGTGCGGGGAACCTGCTCGAGGAGCTCGATGCGTCCACATCGCCCCCGCTCGCGGACTTCCTCTCGGCCATCGGCATCCCGGAGGTCGGACCCACGGTCGCCAGAGACCTGGCAGAGCACTTCGGGACGCTCGAGGCCCTGATGGACGCGGACGAGGATGCGCTCAGGGCGGTCGAGGGGGTCGGCGAGGAGGTCGCCTCGCTCGTGGCGGAGTTCTTCCGGAACGAGCGCAACCGCCGGGTCATCGAGCGGCTCCGCGAGCGGGGGGTGGAGCCACAGCCGGCCGAGGCGACCGGAGGTGAGGAGCTCGACGGTCTCACCGTGGTCTTCACCGGGAGTGTGGAGGGGTGGTCCCGGAACGAGCTCGCGGAGCTCGTCGAGCGACACGGGGGCCGGGTCACCAGCAGCGTCTCCGGGAACACCGACATCCTGGTCGTCGGCGAGAATCCGGGCCAGCGAAAGCGGGAGGACGCCGAGGCGAACGACGTGCCGATGCAGTCCCCCGAGGAGTTCTTCGAGGAACTCCAGGATCGCGGCGTGGCGGTCGAGTGATCAGACCCGATCGTCGGGGTCGTGGTTCTCGGCCATGCGACTGGCTGCCTCCCGGTATTTCGCCCTGTCGGCCTCGTCCTCGACCCGCTCCAGCTCGTCCGGCGGCGTCTCGATGGCCGCCGTCGGGTCCGGTGCGTGAAGGGATTGCTGCTTGTGCTGGTACCGCGTCCCGTCCTCGGTGGCGTACACCAGGCTGATGAGGCCCTTGTCGGTGTACGTGCGGTCCACGAGCCAGGCGCGGACCGGCTCGCCATCGGCCATGGGTGTCGTTGTCTCTCGCGGGATTTCGGTCTTCGGGTGGCAACGTGCCTTGCGGCCTTCGTGGCAACGGACCTTGCGGCCTTCGTGGCAACGGACCTTGCGACCTTCGTGGCAACGGACCTTGCGACCTTCGTGGCAACGGGCCTTTCAATAATCTCCACTGGTCCCATCAACCATCGGCCCATCCCGCCTCCCGTTGTCCATCAACCATCTGCCCACCCCACCACCCATCGTCCATCAACCGTCGTCCAATCCCTGGGCCCCATTGTCCATCACCCGTCGTCCAACCCCTGGGCCCCATTGTCCATCACCCGTCGTCCAACCCCTGGGCCCCATTTTCACTAGCGATTCTTCCGGGTGAACGTTCAAATACCGGGACGGGCAAGCCCCACCCGATGGCCGCGTGGCACGAGCGGGTGGACCAGCTCCGGTTCGACGGCGAGGAGGTCCTCCTCCGCGTCGGGGAGGGAGACGGGGTGGTCGTCGTCACGACCCATCGCGTCATGGCGTTCACGCCCGAGACCGACGGGGAGAACTTCCGGGCCGTTGACCGGCCGAACGTGACCGGGGTCTCGCGCACCACCAGCGGAAACGCCCGGTTCGTCCCCGCGGGGATCAGGGCCCTTGTCGTCGGCGCGTTCCTCCTCGGCGCAGGCCTCGTCGTCGACTTCGATGGACTGCTCTCCACCCCGAGCGTCGGGGAAACCGGGGCGGGGCAGGTCGGGATGGGGCAGATCCTCGGCCTGCTCGAACTCCTCCAGACCGTATTCGCCCTTCTGAACGAGGGGTTCCTCATCGCCGGTGGGCTAGCGACGCTCCTGGGCCTGGCGGCCGTGGCTCACTATCTGCGAACCCGCCGGCCGGAGGTGGTCATCGAGGTGGCCGGCGGGTCCGACCTCCGGGTGCCGGGTGACAGCCTCTCCGACTCGGAGCTTTCGAAGCTCCAGGGGGCCATCGTGCACGGGTAGCGGTCGGTCCAAACGCCTCCTGGTGGCGGTCGATCCAAGCGTCTCCTGGTGGCGATCGGTCCAAGCGCCTCCTGGTGGCGGTCGATCCAAACACCTGCTGGTAGCGGTCGATCCAAACGTCTCCTGGTGGCGGTCGATTCAAGCGCCTCCACGGGCTACACCGGGGTGATGGAGACGGACGCGGTCCGGGAGCGGGCCGAGGAGCTGCCCCGCGAGCCCGGGGTCTATCAGTTCCTCGAGGATGGGACGGTCCTCTACGTCGGAAAGGCCCTCGACCTCGGCGATCGCGTCCGGACCTACGCCGACCCCCGGAGCGAGCGCGTCCGCCGGATGGTCGCCCGGGCGGAGACCATCGACGTCGCGGTCACCGACACGGAGACCCAGGCGCTGCTCCTCGAGGCCAACCTCATCAAGCGCCACCAGCCGCGGTACAACGTCCGCCTGCGGGACGATAAGTCCTACCCGCTGGTCCAGCTCACCGACCACGAGTTCCCCCGGATCGAGATCACGCGCGACCCCGAACCCGGCGCGACGGTATTCGGCCCGTACACCGACAAGGGCCGCCTGGAGACGGTCGTGAAGGGGCTCCGGGAGACGTTCGGCCTCCGGGGGTGCTCCGATCACAAGTACCGGAACCGGGATCGTCCCTGCCTGGATTTCGACATGGGGCTCTGCGCCGCCCCCTGCACCGGCGAGATCGGGGAGGCGGCGTATCGGGACCGGGTCGAGGCAGCCGAGCGGTTCTTCGAGGGGGAGACGGGGATACTCGCCGATCCCCTCGAATCCGCGATGGAGGAGGCGGCAGCAGAGCGCGAGTACGAGCGAGCGGCGAACCTCCGGGACCGCCTCCGGACTGTCGAGGACTTCCACCGGGCCGCCGGCGACGCGGTCAGAGCCGAGACCGACGAGCGGACCATCGACGTTCTGGGCGTGGCGGTGACGGGCGAGGAGGCCACGGTGGCCCGCCTCCACAGCGAAGACGGAAAGCTGGTCGAGCGCGAGCGCCACCGGATGCGCGCCCCGGACGCGGTCGAGCAGGTCCCCGCCATCCTCGCGGCCTTCGTCCCCCAGTACTACGCCGAGCGCGAGCTCCCGGACGCCCTGCTCCTGCCCGAGGACCCGGCCGACGACGAGCTTTCGGCCTGGCTCGACGCCGAGGGGGTAGCCGTCCGGGTGCCTGGGGCCGGGCGGGAGGCCCGGCTGGTGGATCTCGCGATGAAGAACGCCCATCGTGGCGGGAGCGAGCGGGACGCCGCGGCCGCCCTCGCCGAGGCCCTGGACATCGCGGTCCCCCGCCGAATCGAGGGGTTCGACGTGAGCCACGCCAGCGGACGCGAGGTCGTGGGGAGTGACGTCACCTTCGTCGACGGCCGGCCGGAGAAGTCCGGGTACCGCCGGAAGAAGCTCACAGAGGAGAACGACGATTACGCGAACGTACACGCACTGCTGTCCTGGCGGGCCGGGCGGGCCATCGAGGGGCGGGACGAGCGGCCCGACCCGGACCTCCTCGTCATCGACGGCGGCCCGGCCCAGCTCGAGGCCGCTGTGGAGGCCATCGATGCCGAGGGCTGGTCGGTCCCCGCCGTGAGCATCGCCAAGGAGGACGAGATCGTGTACACCCCCGACCGGCACTTCGACTGGCCAGCCGACGCCCCACAGCTCCACCTCCTCCAGCGGGTGCGGGACGAAGCTCACCGGTTCGCGGTCCAGTACCACCGCATCCTCCGGGATGACGTTTCGACGGTCCTGGAATCCATCGAGGGGATCGGTCCATCGCGCCGCCGTCGACTGCTCAGGCGGTTCGGGAGTGTGGCCGGCATCCGGGACGCCAGCCGGGCCGAACTCGAGGACGTGCCGGGGATCGGCACGGAGACGGCCGAGCGGCTCGCGCGCCGGCTGTGATTCCCATAGTCA
>JBDGRH010000096.1:7936-20475 GCA_042218225.1 Halodesulfurarchaeum sp.
CGACGGGGTCGGCTGATGGCGGGGGCGAGCGGGCCCGACGAGCAGGTGGATCCCCCACCAACGGGCCGGTCGGACGGGCTTGGTCTCGCGGTCTCGACCCGCGAGGGCGTCGGCGTCGGATTCGTCACGGGGCTGGGTATCGCCATCTTCCTCACGATCTACACCCGCGTCCGCGACCTCGCGCTGTTCGGGGACGGGGGCCTCCTCGTCGTGGCGGTGACGCTCTGTCTGGTCGGCCCCCTCATCGCCGGGGGATTCTACCTCATCCAGCGGGACGACGCACCGAGCGCGCTCCGCGTCGCGGCCTGGACGCTTCTCGGCAGCGGACCGCTCCTCGTGTTCGCCGCGATGCTCTTTTTCTTCCGCAGCCGGACCGCACCCCTCCTGCACGACCCCTACCTCCTCCTGAGCGGGCTGGTAGGCCTCGGGGCCGTTGCAGGGTTCTCCTTCGGGCTCTACGAGGGGGCTCTCAGGGACGCCGAGGAGACGGCCGCCAGGACGGCGGACCGGCTTGGGACGGTGATCCAGGAGGCACCCATCGCGATCGTCACGCTGGATCGCGACGGGATCGTGACGACCTGGAACCGGACCGCCGAGCACCTGTTCGGGTATCCCGCATCGGAGATCGTCGGCCGGGAGTATCCCCTCATCCCCGAGGGGCGCTCCCGGACGTACGAGACCTCGGTCACCGGCGACGCCGGATCGCCCGTCGAAGGTGTCGAGGCGATCAGGGAGCGCCGGGACGGGGTGCGACTCGACGTCCGGGTCTGGACCGCCCCGCTTTCGGACGGCTCGAGCGGGTTCGGCGGCGCGCTCGTCCTCCTGATGGACGTCTCGGAGCGAAAGCGTCAGGAGCAGGAGCTCGACGTGCTCTACCGGGTCCTCAGACACAACCTCCGGAACTCCCTCAACGTGATCAAGGGGAACGTCCAGCGGCTCAGAGAGGCGCTGGACGGGAGCAGTCCCGGACCCCTGGGGGACCCCGGGATGCAGCCGGGTGGTGGGCGAGCGGTTGGACAGCGCGACGGGCGAGCCGGACCTGGATCGGACGGGGATTCACCCGGACGTGCCGGCGCTACCCCCCTCCAGGCCCGGATCGACCGCGCGGAGGCATTCGCTGCGGTTCTGGACGACGAGACCGACCGCCTCATCCAGGTCGCAGAGAAGGCCCAGGCGGCCGAGCGCCTCCTTGGGGAGGCCGGAAACCACGTTCCGATGTCGGTGGCGGACCTGTGCACGAAGGCTGTCGATCCGGTCCGTCGCAGCCACCCAGAGGCGTCGATCGAGGTCGACGTCGAAGACGATTCCCAGGTCCTGGTCCGCGGCCCCGTGGCCACCGCCCTCCGGGAGCTCATCGAGAACGGGGTCGTCCACGATCCCGACCCGCGTCCCACCGTTCGGGTTCGGGCCTTCGAGGACGGCGACCGGGCGTTCATCGAGGTGACCGACGACGGCCCGGGCATCCCGGACGGCGAGTGGGCCGTCATCGAGGCCGGGCACGAGACGCCCGTCCGTCACACGAGCGGGATCGGCCTGTGGATGGCGAACTGGGTGGTGACGACCGCCGGGGGGACGCTGCAGCGGCGGTCGTGTTCCGATGGCGGAACCACGATGCGGATGAGTCTCCCGCTCGCCGAGACGCCCGCCGACCAAGACGATCCAGACCGAGACGAGACCGCGGGTGAGCGGGGTTCCGGGGCGATCGTCGCCGCCCTCAATCGGGAGTGACCGAAAGGGCGACCTCGTGCCGCTCGAGGTTCGGGTGGTCCTCGAACATCCCCGAGGGCGCATCCCCGGCGTGGGCCTCCTCGAACGCCTCGCTGTCGGTCCAGGCCTCGAAGTCCTCGCGGGACTCCCAGTAGGTCAGGGCCACGTGCGTCTCGGTGTCCGAATCCGCCGGGGCGAGGAGGTCGAATCGGACGAAGCCCGGCTGGTCCTCGATGGTCCCCCGGCGGTTCTCGAAGCGCTCGACGAACTGGTCCCCGTACTCCTCGGCCACCCGGAACCGGTTGGCGACGACGAACATGGGCGGTGCCGACGGCCGGACCGGAGAAAAGCGGTTCGGCAGGGGAATCCACGGCCCATTCTGGGCGTCTTCGGTGTTTGGGGTGGGTTGGTTTGTAGGTGGATCGCACCTGGTAATTGGATTGTGCACTCAGCAGTGGTTTGCAATCGGCTCTTCGATTTGACGCCCGAAAGCCACTCTGCAGTATTATCAAATCGTGTCTTCGACCAGACGCACAAACCGCTTCCCCGCGGACACTCCGAGAAAGAGATGGGTCCGGAACGAGACGCCCGAAAGCCCCCGGACGTTCCTAGAAAGAAACGTAGCCGGAACGCAGATCCACGAAAGCCCCCGGCCCCTTTCGGATTCCCACCCCTATTGGGTTAAATACCTCTAGAAATATCGGCCGGTCGAATTTCCGACCCCTGGCGGATCGAAAGGGCGAGGCCGGCTCGGGGAAGGCGGGCGAAGCAAGCACTGCAGCGAACGTAGTGAGCGAAGCGCGCAGCGAGCCCCCCGACCCGAGCCGGCCGAGGGCTTTCACCTCGTGTCGTTCAGGGGTACGCCTCTCTTTGCTACAGACGGCCGAGGGCTTTCAACTCGTGGCGGTCGGGGTTGATCCAACTATTGCAGACAGTCACGAACGAGCAACACCGAGCGCCCATGACCTTCTAAAGGAACTCGCCCTGCCAGAACCCCAGCAATAATCAACACATCCCACCCACCCCATTTCAATACGGGGTGTGCATGATCTGGTCCGCGGCGGGAACGAGCCGGGCCCAGTCCGCGTAGGTCAGGGAGGACTGCCAGTGACCGGTGAGCATGGCCACGGCCACGACCAGGAAGACGATCCCGATGATTCCGAGACCCACCGCCCTGGGCGAGACCTCGACCGGGCCGGCGCGGAGGTCAAGCGCATCCTCCGGACACGTCTCGATGCACTGGGCACATCGCGTGCACTCCAGGGCCGTCACCTCCCCCGCGGACTGGACGTCGACGTAGTTCGGGCAGGTCTGCGTGCAGAGCCCGCAGTCGTCACAGGCCGCCTCGTCGCGGGCGACGTTGACCGTGGCCGGACTGAAGAATCCGATGACCGAGAGGAGGGCACCATAGGGACACAGGTACCGACACCAGAGGTTCTGGACGACGAGCGAGCCCACCACCAGGAACCCGACGATGCCGATGGTCCAGGGACCGGGATGCAGCCAGAAGTCGAGCATCTTCACCGCCGCGACCTTGTTGTAGGGGCTCTGGAGGAAGGCCCAGGCGGCCCGCCCCGACATGTCCAGCAGGATGACCTTGAGGAAGAAGGCCAGGAGGAGGTACTTGATCGCCCGGAGGGGATAATCGAGCCACTTCGGCGGGGTCACCTTCCGGCCGAGCCCCCGGATGCCGAGGGTGCCCAGGTACTCCTCGAGGAGCCCGATCGGGCACGCCCAGCTGCAGAGTCCCCGATGGAACACCACGGCGGTGAGGAGGACGGCGAGCAAGATGGCGAGCCCGGCGGGGTGGACAGTCGGAAAGACGCCGGTGGCCACCCAGGCCTTCAGAGCCACCAGCGCGCTGATCGGGAGGAACGCCTCGACGCTGGCGGGACGCGGGACGTAGGGAGTGCCGTACCGGAAGTGGAACACCCAGAGCGTGTAGCGGATCCCGGAGAAGAGCAACAGCCCGGCGATCCCCCACTGGAGCCACCGACGGAGCCGCCCGGGCGCGACGGATAGGTCTACTCGGTCCATGGGCAGGACTTGGTTGAGGGTTCGACCCGGCTGGAATAATGACTCCCGGCCGTTTTCACGCGGGTGGAATCGGAATGAACATGTTCGGGTTCCGGGCGGATCGGCAGGCCCGGTCCACCTCGCGTCCGGTCAGATCAGCTCCCCCTCGGGATTCATCCCAGCCTCGCCCTCCGGCTCCACACCGGCCTCGCCCTCCGGCTCCACGCCAGCCTCGCCATCCGGCTCCACACCGGCCTCCACCTCCCGCTCCTCACCTGCCTATCTCTCCGGCTCGATCCCAGCCTCGCCCTCCGGCTCGATCCCCGAGTCGAGTTCGAAGTCCTCCTCGAGCTCCCGGATGCGATCGCGGATGTCCGCGGCGAGCTCGAACTCGAGATTGGCGGCGGCCTCCTCCATCCGATCCTCGAGTTCCTCGATCAGGGCCGCCGCCTCGGCCGCGTCCTCCGGCCCCGGCCCGGTCACACCGCTCGTGTCCGTCTTCGAGCCGGGGAGGTCGATCTCCCCGACGGCCTTCTCGATGGTGGTCGGCTCCACGTCGTGTTCCTCGTTGAACTCCCGCTGGATGCGCCGGCGCCGGCGCGTCTCCTCGATCGCCTCCTCCATGGCGTCGGTCACCTCGTCGGCGTAGAGGACGACCTCGCCGTTCACGTTCCGCGCCGCCCGACCCATCGTCTGGATGAGCGAGGTGCGCGACCGGAGGAACCCCTCGCGGTCGGCATCGAGGATGGCCACCAGGGAGACCTCGGGGATGTCCAGGCCCTCCCGCAGGAGGTTGATCCCGACGAGGACGTCGAACTCCCCCAGCCGGAGCCCTCTGACGAGCTCGTGGCGCTCGAGCGTGTCCGTCTCGTCGTGCATGTACTCGACCGCGACCCCCGCCTCCTCGAGATAGGCGGTCAGATCCTCGGCCATCCGCTTCGTGAGCGTGGTGACGAGCACCCGCTCGTCGGCATCGACGCGGGTGGCGATCCGGTCCAGGAGGTCGTCGATCTGGCCCTCGGCCGACTCGACGGACACCGCGGGGTCCACGAGGTACGTCGGGCGGACGATCTGCTCGACGACCTGCCCGGAGACCGTCCGCTCGTACTCCCCGGGCGTGGCGCTCACGTAGAGGGTCTTCCCGGTCCGCTTTTCGAACTCTTCGAACGTCAGTGGGCGGTTGTCGAACGCGGTGGGGAGCCGGAATCCGTTGTCCACGAGGGACTCTTTCCGGGAGCGGTCGCCCTCGTGCTGGCCGCGGATCTGCGGGACGGTCCGGTGGGACTCGTCGATGACCGTCAGGAAGTCATCGGGGAAGTAATCGAGCAGGGTGTACGGCGGGTCGCCCCGCTCGCGGTCTGAGAGGTAGACCGAGTAGTTCTCGATCCCGGAGCAGTACCCCGTCTCGCGGAGCATCTCCAGGTCGAAGGTGGTCCGCTCCTCGATCCGCTGGGCGGCGACGAGGTCGCCCTGTCGCTCGAAGTGCCGGACGCGCTCGTGCATGTCCGACTCGATCTCCTCGATCGCCCGCTCGAGGCGCTCGTCCGGCATCGAGTAGTGCTCGGCCGGGTGGATCAGGACCGCCGGCTCCTCCGATTTGACCTCGCCCTCCAGGGGGTCGAGCTTGGTGAGGCGGTCGATCTCCTCGCCCCAGAACTCCACCCGGACGGCGAACCGGCCGTACATCGGGAAGATCTCGACCGTATCGCCCCGGACGCGGAACGTCCCCTGGGTGAAGTCCACGTCGTTGCGCTCGTAGTTGAGATCGACCAGCGAGGAGAGCAGGTCGTCCCGGTCCACCGTCTGGCCCCGCTCCAGGCGCAGCGCCATGTCCTCGTACGTGCCCGGGTCCCCGAGACCGTAGATGGCGGACACCGAGGCCACCACGATGACGTCCTCGCGGGTGAGCAGCGAGCGCGTCGCGGAGTGACGCAGGCGGTCGATCTCGTCGTTGATGGAGGCGTCCTTGTCGATGTAGGTGTCCGTGGTCTCGACGTAGGCCTCCGGCTGGTAGTAATCGTAGTAGGAGACGAAGTACTCCACCGCGTTCTCGGGGAAGAGGGTCCGGAACTCCTCGTAGAGCTGGGCGGCCAGGGTCTTGTTGTGTGCGATGACCAGGGTCGGGAGCTGCAGCTCCTCGATCACCCAGCTGACCGTGTTGGTCTTTCCCGACCCCGTCACGCCGAGGAGGGACTGCTTCTCCATCCCGGACTCGAACCCGGCGGCGAGGTCCCGGATCGCCTCGGGCTGGTCGCCTGCCGGCTCGAAGGGAGCGTCGACCCGGAATCGCCGCTCGGCGTCGGGCTGGTCGGGAGAGAGGGGGGCCGCCCGGTCACTCATCGAGTGGGACCCAGGGTCGCGAGGAACTTACGCTGCTCGGCCGAGGACCTCCCACCGGACAGATCCCCGGAGGTGGCCCTGGACGATCGATATGGCGAACAGGCGGCTGGAACCGGCGGACGGGGTGGGGTGCAGTGTGTCGTCCCCGCGTCGCCGTCGATACGTTCCGGACCGGGGGTGCCGCGCTGCCGCGATTCCGGCCCGGCCCGTGTTCAGGACATGGGCCGGGATGGTCCCGTGTTGGCCTATAAAGGTTCGTGCGCACTCAGCGCTCGGGCCCGGTCTCGATGGGCGCGCCGATGAGGTTGCCCCATTCGGTCCAGGAGCCATCGTAGTTTCGGACGTCCTCGTACCCCAGCAGCTCGGCGAGGACGAACCACTCGATGGAGGCGCGCTCGCCGACGCGACAGTAGGTGATGGTCGACTCCTCGCCGGTGACCCCGTGGTCTGCGTACAGCTCCCGGAGCGCATCGGGGCTCTTGAACGTCCCGTCGTCGTTCAGCACCTCGGCCACGGGGACGTTCGAGGCCCCGGGGATGTGCCCGCCGCGCTGGGCGGTCTCATCGAGCTCCGGCGGCGCGATGATCTCCCCGGAGAACTCCTCCGGCGAGCGGACGTCAACCATCGGGAGGCCGTGCTCGATGGCGTGCTCGACGTCGTCGCGGTACGCCCGGATGTGCTCGAACGGGCCGCGGGCGTCGTACTCCCGGGGGGTGAAATCGGGTTCCTCCGTGGTGAGTGGATAGTCGTTATTGACCCAGTATTCCTTCCCCCCGTCGAGGACGCGGGTGTCCGCGTGGCCGTAATAGGTGAACTCCCAGTACGCGAAGAGGGCGAACCAGTTGGCGATCCAGCCGTCCCCGTAGAACACGACGGTCGAGTCCGCGGTGATGCCGGCGTTCCCGACCAGGTCCTCGAAGGCCGCCCTGTCGAGGATGTCCCGCTCCGTCTCGTCGGAGAGGTCCTCGTCCCACTGGAACCCGATGGCCCCGGGGATGTGCCCGTCGTCGTATCGGGACGGGAAATCCGAGTCCGGGGACTCGGGGCTGTTCACCTCCACCAGTCTGTACTCGGGGTCGTCCGATCGGAACGCGTCGAGACGGTCCTCCACCCAGTCGGCGGTGACGAGTGGCTCAGGGGTTGCGGACTGTGAAGTCATACCAATCCTCACTATTGCTTCGACCTAATTAATTCGGGGCGTCACGGCGAGTCCGGCCGCTTGCGCCTGTCGCCCATAACAGGGAGGCCAGAGCGATAGACGCCCCCCGTTCAATCGAGCTCCGCGTCCAGGAGTGAGAGCGTCTCCGCGACCAGCGCCACGGCGAGCGGGCCGACGACGATCCCCACCGGCCCGACCGTCAGCAAGCCCCCGACGAATCCGACGTAATACAGGGTACCGGGCATCCGGGCGGTCCGCCGGGAGAGCCGGGGACGGACGAGCACGTCGGGCAGCCAGGCGATCAGCACCCCTCCGAGGACCAGAATGAGGACGGCCCCGACCCCGTCCGCGACGGCGATCTCGTAGGCCGCGACCGCGAGGATGAGGATCGAGGGGCCCACGATCGGCAGGAACTGGAGCACCCCCGAGAGGAACGCCAGGGTGTACGGGATCGGATACCCGAGCGCCCAGAAGACGGGAATGGCGATGACGAAGGTGGCCGCGCCGGTGACCGCCTGGAGGACGTAGATGGAGTAGAGGGTGTCACGGACCCTGGCGGCGAGGGCCCCGACGACGTCGCGGTACGCCGAGGGGACCGCCCCCATCACCGCCGACTCCACCGACTCGTGTCCCAGGAGGAGCCCGAACACCACGAACCCGAACAGCGTCAGCTTGAGGCCGAGGCTCGGGAGGGCACTGGCCACCTCGACCGCCACCCCGGTGGCCGCCAGGACCCCGGCACGGAGGAGCGCCTCCGTCTCGATGGCATACGAGAACCCGAACGCGGCGATCTCGACCGACTCGGGGAGCGAGACGATGAACTCCAGGACCGGGCCGCGTCGGCGATACAGCAGCATCGCCGCGATGCCGACGGGGACGAGCACCACCACGGTCCCGAACACCGTGGTCCCGACGGCGGCCCACCAGCGAGACAGACCCCGCGAGACCAACCGGTGATGGACCGGGAGGAGGACGTAGGCCACGGTCACGCCGAAGACGGCGGTCCAGAGCACCCGATGGAGGACGAGCCCGGCTACGACGAGGGAAAGGACGAACAGCGAGGCCAGGACCTGCCGGCGGGAGGGCTGCACGCCCCGGACTTCCGCGCCCACCGTCAAAACTGTTCGTCCCGCCATCCCCTTCCGGAACCCGTCCACCTGCCGTCTTCTCCGCCTATCCCCCACAGCTGCTGATCCTCCCCGATATGGGGCTCCCATCGCACCGGGTTCGGTCCACTTTTGTATTACCAGGTGTTGCAACCAAGTGATGAAGCGACGTTCGTTCCTCAAGACAGGGCTGGCGGGTGGAGTCACCGTCCTTGCCGGCTGTACGGGGGGACAAACTGGTGAACAGGGGGACGGGACCCCGACACCGACGGACACCACCGTGGGTTCGACGACGACGGCCAATCCCCTCAGCGGGGAGCTCTACGTCGCCACCTACCAGCCATTCGTCGACGCGCCGAGCGTGAGTCCCGGAAGCTGGCTCAAGGAGCGCTTCGAGTCGGAGTACCCCGACGCCACGCTCACCTGGCTCACGCCGGAGTCCGAGCTCAATTACTTCATCCAGCGCAAGCGTGCCGGGGTAACCATCGACGCGGACGTCTACGTGGGGCTGAATCCCGACGACCTCGTCCGCATCGATCGAAAGCTGGGGGACACTCCACTCTTCGAGCCGGTCCCGAAGGACGCGGTCCCCAACGCGGCCCACGTAAAGCCTCATCTCCGGTTCGACCCGAAGGGGCGGGCCATCCCGTTCGACACCGGATTCATCAGTCTGGTGTACAACGCCCACGAGGTGGAGAACCCGGGGACCTTCGAAGCACTCACGAAGCCGGCCTACGAGGATACCCTTCTCGTGGAGAACGCCCAGACGAGCGATCCGGGACAGGCGTTCCTCCTCTGGACCATCGCGACGAAGGGAGCCGATGGGTACCTCTCGTACTGGGAGGACCTCATGGCGAACGGCGCAAAGATCCTCGGGGACTGGAGTGCGGCCTACAATGCCTACACCAACGGCGAGCGGCCGATCGTGGTCTCGTACTCCACGGACCAGGTGTACGCACACCGTTACAACCAGGACATGCAAAAGCACCAGGTCGGATTCCTGAACGACCAGGGCTATGCCACCCCGGAGGGCATGGCCCGGTTCGCGGACACCGACCAGCCCGAGCTGGCCGCGGCCTTCATCGACTTCATGCTCACCCCGGCCGTCCAGTCGAAGATTCCCGTCCTGAACGTGATGTTCCCCGCGACGGACAACGCCGAGCCTCCACAGGTCTTCGAGGAATACGCCCACCGGCCGCCGGAGGTCGTCAGTCACACCTATGAGGAGCTCGCCGGGAACCTGAATACATGGGTCGAGCAGTGGGCCCAGCAGATCGTGAGCGGGTGAGGGGCCAGCCCTCTCTCGAGCGGCTCCAGTCGTGGGTGTTCGACCGCGCACCCCACCTCCTCGGCCTCGCAACGGTCGCCCTCCTTCTGGTGTTCTTCTACTACCCGGTGGGGATGGTCCTGGTCGAGGCGGTAATGGAGAGAGGACGCCCCACGGTATCGGTCATCGCCGAGATCTTGACCTCGGAGTTCTACTTCGGCGCGGCGAGCTGGGTCTTCAGGGATCCGGTGGGAATCCCCGCCGGGGTGATCGGCTGGCTCCGGGCGGGCACACCCCCGGTCGATTTCGGGCTGGTGGGATTTACCGTCTACCAGGCGATGCTCTCGACGGTCGCGAGCGTCCTCTTGGGCCTGCCAGGCGCCTACGCGCTGTCCCGCTTTTCCTTCCCCGGCAGGCGCACCATCCGCTCACTGACGATGGTCCCGTTCGTCCTCCCATCGATCATGGTCGCCATCGGATTCGTTGCCATGTTCGGCGACCAGGGTCTCCTCAACGACGTTCTCCGGGCTCTCGGGCTCCCGACGCTCTCCATCATGTACACCCTCGAGATCATCGTGCTCGCCCACGCCTTCTACAATGCCCCCCTTGTCACCCGGATCGTGACCGCCGCATGGGAGAGCGTCGACGAGCGGATGGTCGAGACAGCCCGCAGTCTGGGTGCCGGGCCGGTCCGCTCCTTCTTCGACGTGGTCCTTCCACAGCTGCTCCCCGCAATCCTGACCGGGGCCCTGCTCACCTTTCTCTTCACCTTCATGTCCTTCCCGATCGTCCTCGCCCTGGGCGGGCTCCAGCTCGCGACGGTCGAGGTCTGGCTATACGCCAACGTCCAACAGCTCGAGCTGGCCCAGGCGGCGGGCCTCGCCGTGGTGGAGACGGTCATCACCCTGGGCCTGACCTACGCGTACGTCACCTACGAGGGGACCAATGGAGCACTCGGGAGTCTCGGTACCGGTCAGCGACGCGAGGGGCTATTCGAAACGGCCCCCGACACGAAGCGCCTCGCCATCCTCGGGTACGCGGCGATCGTCGCCGTCGTGTTCCTCGGCCCCATCGTGAGTCTCGTCCTGGAGAGTCTGACCGGACCGAGCGGGTTCACCACCAGATACTACGAGTTTCTCCTCACCCGACAAATTCGGGCGAGCCCCTTTCAGGTAAAGCCCTTCGAAGCCGTCCGGAACTCCCTCTGGTTCGGGGTGGGAACGCTCCTCCTGGCCCTCCCGATGGGCACGACGGTAGCGGTATTGACGAGTCGCCGGTTCCTCGGCAGCCGGGCGATGGACGCCCTCCTCATGGCCCCGCTCGCGGTGAGCGGCATCGTCGTCGGCCTGGGCCTCCTCCAGGGGCTGGTCTTCGGCACGGAGCTGTTCGGCCACCGGGTGACCGTCCAGGGCCCCGTCGCCATCGTCGCGGCCCACGCGGTTGCTGCGTACCCGTTCGTCACCCGGGCGGTCGCTCCCATCCTCCGGTCCGTCGACCGCCAGCTCATCGAGACCGCCAGGGTGCTCGGGGCCTCACGGACACGGGCACTCCTCGACGTCGAGCTGCCCCTGGTGGCCCCCGGGCTGGTGGCCGGGGCGGCACTCGCCTTCGCCATCAGCATCGGGGAGTTCGACGCCACCGTCATCCTCGCGGAGGGCAGCGCGAGCTACACGATGCCGGTCGCGGTCGAACGCTACTTGGGGAATCGGACCCTGGGTCCGGCCACGGCCATGGGAACCGTCCTCCTCGCGGTCACCGCCGCGAGCTTCGTCGTGATCGACCGCGTCGGCGGGTGGTGGGAACCGTGACCCGCCTCGAGCTTTCGGGCGTCTCGAAGCGGTTCGGCCCCACGACCGCCCTCGAGGACGTCTCCATCGCGGTCGGGGACGGCGAGTTCTTCACGCTGGTGGGCCCCTCCGGTTGCGGGAAGACGACGACCCTCCGGATCGTCGCGGGCCTGGCGGAGCCGACGGCCGGGACCGTCCGGTTCGGCGGGACGGACGTCTCCGGTGTCCCCCCGGAAGACCGCGACGTCGGGATCGTCTTCCAGAGCTACGCCCTCTTCCCGCACATGACCGTGGCCGAGAACGTCGGCTACGGCCTCCGCTTTCGCGACCCACCGGGGGATGTCTCCACCGAGGCGAGGGTCGAGGAGCTCCTCGACCTCGTCGACCTCGGGGGGATGGGTGACCGTGACCCCGAGGCCCTCTCCGGCGGCCAACAGCAGCGGGTGGCTCTCGCCCGCGCCCTGGCACCCGGCCCGGATCTCCTCCTTCTCGACGAACCCATGAGCGCGCTGGACGCCCGCCTTCGCGAGCGGCTCCGGCTGACCGTCCGGGAGATCCAGACCGAGCTGGGGATCACGACGCTCTACGTCACCCACGACCAGGCCGAAGCCCTCGCCATCAGCGACCGGGTCGGAGTCATGCACGACGGCCGAATCGTCCAAGTGGGTACCCCGGAGGAGATATATCACCGGCCCAACGATCGATTCGTCGCGGCGTTCGTGGGGGACAACAACCTCTTCGAGGTGGACGGAATCCGGCGAGTCGACGGAACTACCCGGGCGGTGGTGGACACGGCCGAGTTCCAGGTCCCCACGTCGGTCTCGTCGGGCGACGTCCTCGGCGTCCGCCCCGAATCGATGACCTTCGGTGAGGGGGGAACCGAGCTCCAGGTCCGCGTCGAGAGCGTGGAGTTCCTGGGAGACGCCTACAAGGTCCACTGCCGGTGGAATGGCCGCGACATCCTGGTGAAGGCCAGAGATCGACCTCCGGAAGGGTCGGCGACGCTGTCCATTCCCGAGTCGGCTGTCCAGGTCATCGGCGGGTCGGAGTGACGGGAGCGTCCGGTTCCATTCCACGTTCGTGGAGTCCTGTAACGGGGTGGATGTACGCTCCATAGCCGTACTATACAATATCGGTGGGACGCAGACGCCCGAAAA
>JBDGRH010000075.1:0-7071 GCA_042218225.1 Halodesulfurarchaeum sp.
GCGAGCCCCCCGACCCGAGCCGGCCGAGGGCTTTCAACTCGTGGCGGTCACGGTTCCCGCGTTCACTACAGCCGGCCGAGGGCTTTCAGTTCGTGGCGGTAACGGTTACAGCTGACCCTACTGCAGCCGGCAGAGAACGTTCAACTCGTGGCGTCCCGTCTGCGGCGATTCCTACAGACGGTCGAGGGACCAGGTTTTTCTCCCCTGCGCGCATCCCGACCCGCATGGAGTTCCAGGAGGTCTCGGTGGGCAGAACTGTGCTCGGGACCCTCGAGCACGGCACCGAGTGGGGCGCGGAGCTCGTCGCCCTCGCGGAGGCGGCGGGGGTCGAGTCGGGCTGGTACTGGGGGCGGGGCGCGGTCGAGGACGCCGCGCTCGACATCTACGATCAGGACGAGTTCGCCTTCGAGTCCGTCGCCTTCCCGGAGCCCCTGCAGGTCCCGGTCGCCGTGGGGACGGTCTCGATGGAGGATGGGGAACCGACGGTCGAGACGTCGGCGGTGCTGGCCCGCCCGTCGGGGCAGGCGCTCGCCGGTGTCCTGGAGCGGGCCACGGTCTTCAGCGGCGAGGTGTTGCTGCAGGCGTTCGAGGAACCCGTCGAGCGGGAACCGGGGGAGGCAACCGGGGCGCCCACCTGGACCCTTCACTGATGCGCCCTGTGCCTCCATCGAGGCGCCCGGAACATACCTTAAGGGACCAACGGGCTCACCGCCGTCGTGGCTGCCGGGCCCGCCCGAGCCAAAGACACATCACCTCTGCGCCGCGGAGGGAGGGGTAGATGCGACGGGCGGAGGAGGTCTACTTCGAGACGCTCGAGTCCCGGCTCGAGGACGCGATCGCGCTGGCGAACCGGGCCCGGAGCCGGGGCGGGGACCCGGAGCCCGAGGTCGAGATCCCCGTCGCGAAGGACATGGCCGACCGGGTCGAGAACATCCTCGGGATCGAGGGGGTGGCCGAGCGCGTGCGGGAGCTCGAGCGGGAGGTGTCCCGCGAGGAGGCTGCCCTGGCGCTCGTCGAGGACTTCGTCGAGGGGAGCGTCGGCGACTTCGACACCCGCGAAGGCAAAGTGGAGGGCGCCGTGCGGACCGCCGTCGCCCTCCTGACCGAGGGCGTGGTCGCCGCCCCGATCGAGGGCATCGACCGGGTCGAGCTCCGCCAGAACGACGACGGGTCGGAGTTCATCGCGGTGTACTACGCGGGGCCGATCCGCTCCGCCGGCGGGACCGCGCAGGCCCTCTCCGTCCTCGTCGCCGATTACGCCCGGACCTTGCTCGGGATCGACGAGTTCCAGCCCCGGGACGACGAGGTGGAGCGGTACGCCGAGGAGGTGGCCCTCTACGACCAGGAGACAGGGCTCCAGTACTCCCCCTCCGACGCGGAGACGCGCTACATCGCCAGGCACTGCCCGATCATGCTCGACGGCGAGGCGACCGGCGACGAGGAGGTCTCGGGGTTCCGGGACCTCGAGCGGATCGACACGAACAGCCCTCGCGGGGGCATGTGCCTCGTGCTCGCCGAGGGGATCGCCCTCAAGGCCCCGAAGATCCAGCGGTACACGAACTCCCTCGAGGAGGTGGACTGGCCGTGGCTCCAGGCCCTCATCGATGGCACCATCGGTGATGGGGCGGATCGAGGCGGGGACGGTGAGGGGGATGGCTCCTCCGAGCCGGCGGACGACGGCGAGGAGAGGACGACGAACGCGGACCGTTCGGGCGTCGAGGGGGGAGCGACTTCGGGCGGCCCGCCCCGCCCGAAGCCCAAAGACACCTACCTTCGCGACCTCATCGCCGGCCGCCCGGTCCTCGGGCATCCGAGCGAGGCGGGGGGATTCCGCCTCCGGTACGGGCGGGCGCGCAATCACGGCTTCGCCACGGCTGGTGTCCACCCCGCCACCATGCACCTGGTCGACGATTTCCTGGCGACCGGCACCCAGCTCAAGACCGAGCGCCCGGGGAAGGCCGCCGGGGTCGTCCCCGTCGACTCCATCGATGGGCCCACCGTCAAGCTGGCGAACGGGGACGTCCGACGGATCGACGATCCCGCCGAGGCCCGGGAGGTCCGGAACGGGGTCGAGCGGGTGATCGACCTCGGCGAGTACCTGGTCAACTACGGGGAGTTCGTCGAGAACAACCACGACCTCGCCCCCGCCTCCTACACCGTCGAGTGGTGGGTCCAGGACCTCGAGGCGGCCGGGGCGGACGTCCAGGCGCTCCGGGATTCGCCCTACGTCGACCTGGCGGACCCGGAGCCGGAGCAGGCCCTGAACTGGGCCCACGATCACGACGCCCCGCTTCACCCGCGGTACACATACCTCTGGCACGATATCGACGTATCCGCCTTCCTGGATCTGGTGCGGGCGGTCGCCGATGGCTCCATCGAGAGCGACGCCCTTCACGTCCCCGCCGACGAGGGCGTCCGGGAGACCCTCGAGACTCTCCTCGTCGAGCACACCCAGGGCGAGGAGGGGGTGACCATCGACACCTGGCGACCGCTCGTCCGGTCGCTGGGCCTGACACTCGACCTCGAGCGCTCCTGGGAGCCCGCGGACCTATCCGACACCGCCCGCGACTGGCCGAACGCGATGCGGGCCGTTCGCGAGGTCGCCCCCTTCGCGCTCCAGGAGCGGGCCCCCACGCGGATCGGGAGCCGGATGGGGCGGCCGGAGAAGTCGGAATCGCGGGAGCTGAGTCCGGCGGTCCACACGCTCTTCCCGATCGGTGAGGCGGGCGGCGACCAGCGCGACCTGGGCAAGGCGGCCTCGGCGTCGAACGGGGACAATGGGGGCTCGATCACGGTCGAGCTGGGCAGTCGGCGATGTGTGGACTGCGGGCAGCCCACCTTCAAATCCCGGTGTCCCGACTGCGGGTCGCCCACCGAGGCCCACCTTGAGTGCCCGGACTGTGGCATCGAGGTGACGGGCACCCCTGGCGAACGGGCGGCGTGCCCGAAGTGCGGTCGCCCCGTGGACCCGGTCCGGCCGCAGACCGTGGACCTCCACGGGGAGTATCGAGCCGCGCTCGAGGCGGTCGGCGAGCGGGAGAGCGCGTACGACATTCTCAAGGGGGTGAAGGGCTTGATGTCGGCGGAGAAGGTCCCCGAACCCCTCGAGAAGGGTATCCTCCGGGCCAAGCACGGGGTCTCGGCGTTCAAGGACGGGACGGTCCGCTACGACATGACCGACCTTCCCGTCACGGCGGTCCGACCCGGGGAGCTGGAGGTCACCGTGGAGGACCTCCGCTCACTCGGGTACGAGACCGACATCCACGGGGACCCCCTCGAGCACGACGACCAGCTCGTCGAGCTCCGGGTACAGGACATCGTCCTCTCCGAGGGCGCGGCAGACCACCTCCTCGACACGGCGGACTTCGTGGACGACCTCCTGGTCGAGTACTACGGGCTCGAGCCCTTCTACGAGGTGGACGAGCGCCAGGACCTCCTCGGGGAACTCGTCTTCGGGCTTGCGCCCCACACCAGCGCGGCTGTCGTGGGCCGGATCGTCGGCTTCACCAGCGCCTCCGTGGGATACGCCCACCCGTACTTCCACGCGGCCAAGCGCCGGAACTGCTTCCACCCGGACACGGAGCTCCGGTATGCACCCACGAAGGACGACTTCGCCGACCGCACCGTCACCATCGAGGCCTTCGTCGAGGAGCGCCTCCAGGACCCCGGGACGGACGATTTCGGCACGCTCGTGCAGGATCTCGATCCCGAGGACCGCCCCTTCGTCCCCTCCCTTGCCGCGGACGGCTCCTTCGAGTACCAGCCCGTCACGGCGGTCTCGAAGCATCCATCGCCCGATCATCTCCTCCAGCTCCGCACCGACGAGGACCGGTCGATCACGGTCACCCCCGAGCACACGATGCTCCGGATCGAGGAGGCGGACTCTCACACCCGGGCGACCAGCGTGGAGAAGGTGGACGCGAGCACCCTCGAGGCAGGGGATCGGCTCCCGGCCCACTACACGACCCGCCAGCCGGTCGTCGAGACGGACCCGTCCTCGAGCGGCGACGAACGGCCGCGGATGCACGCCGCCGGCTTCGCCACCATCGAGTCCATCGAGATCGTCGAATCGCCGGTCGAGCACGTCTACTCGGTCACCGTGGCGGAGACAAACACCCTGGTCGCGAACGACCTCTACGTCGGGCAGTGCGACGGCGACGAGGACTGTGTCATGCTCCTCATGGACGGGCTCCTCAACTTCTCGAAGCACTACCTCCCCGACCGCCGGGGGGGATGGATGGACGCACCCCTGGTGATGTCCTCCCGGATAGACCCCGAGGAGATCGACGACGAGGCCCACAACGTCGACGTGGTCGAGCAGTATCCCCGGGCGTTCTACGAGGCCACCCGGGAGATGGCCGACCCGGAGACGGTGGACATCGCCCTCGCCGAGGATACCCTCGGCACCGACCGGGCCTACACGGATTTCGGCTTCACCCACGACACCACCGACATCGCGGGCGGCCCGGACAACTCCGCGTACAAGACCCTCGGGGCGATGACGGAGAAGATGGACGCCCAGCTCGAGCTCGCCCGGAAGATCCGCGCGGTGGACGAGGCCGACGTCGCCGAGCGGGTGATCGAGTATCACTTCCTCCCGGACCTCATCGGGAACCTCCGGGCGTTCACGAGACAGGAGGTCCGGTGTCTGGACTGCTCGACGAAGTACCGCCGCGTCCCGCTCACGGGGGAGTGTCGGGAGTGCGGGGGGAACGTCACGCTCACGGTCCATCGCGGCTCCGTCGAGAAGTACCTGGATACGGCCGTCGAGGTGGCCCGCGAGTACGGCGCCCGGGAGTACACGAAACAGCGCCTGGACATCCTGGAACGGTCCATCGAGAGCATCTTCGAGAACGACAAGAACAAGGCGTCGACCCTGGGCGATTACATGTGAAGGGGGAAGGGCGGTTGGAACCTACGTGGGGTACCGCCGTATTCCCCGCTGATTGGACCACGAGGCCTCACTCAGTCTCAGATGGGAAAAACAAACAGACACACTATCCGGTAGCTCGAAGGACCCGATATGGCGCTCCAGGAGGAAACTCTCGATATAGCCCATCGCTACTGGGCGGGCCGTCTCGGGTGCTCACCCGCCGACCTTCGCGACGGGGACGACCTGCTCCTCGTCGAGAGCGACGACGGGGTGGACGGGATCGCGATCTTCGACCGGGAGACGACGCGGGTCGTGTCTGCCGGGCCGGACCGCATCGACGATCTCCGGGATCGAACCGATGCGATCGGGGATCTCGAACCGACCGGTGAGGGCGAGGTGGCCGAGGCGCTCGGGATCCCGATCCGGTCGGTCCTCGGCCCCCAGTTCATCGGGTACGTGGACGACGCGACGTTCCGGCCGGCACACGATGCCAACGCGCGGGTCCTCGACGCGGACGATCGGGACGCATTCGACGCGCTCAAGCGGGCCTGTCCGCGTGAGGAGTGGGAGGCACAGGCGGGCGATCTCGCCTTCGAGACCCACCTCAGGCTCGCCGGCCGGTTCCTCGGCGACGAGCTTGCGGCTGTCGCCGGCTATCGGGAGATCGCCGACGGGCTGGTCACGGCCGACGTCATCACCCACCCGGATCACCGAAACCGGGGGTTCGGGACGGGGGCCGCCTCGGCGGCCATCATCGAAGCGCTCGCTGCCGGGTATGCGGTCGACTGCCGCCCCGTCGAGTCATGGGAGACCGCCGTGGACATCGCCGAGTTCCTCGGATTCGAACGGTACGCCCGGGCGTGGCGGGTCCTCCCGATGTGAAAGCGGCCCGTGAACCGGCGGTCCGTTCCCGATTGGGCGAGGACTCGTCTGGTGGCCCACAACTCGTTATCGAAACGTTGTCCAGAGAGGGGGTCAGTCGGCAGTCGGTGCAGGGGTTCGGTTTCGTCGCTCCATCCGACGCTCCAGCGCCCGCAGTTTGGCACAGTGTGACTCGAGCATGTGTACCACCACGGTGGCCAGGGTGGTATTTAAAATATTGGGGTCAGACAGTTTTTGACGCCAGTATAATACTGTGAGTAATATCCCACCGCTGCGTGCGTACTTTTCCTCCGCTGCCGCGAACTCGAGGACGGGGTGAGCCCAGAGAAAGAGCGAGAGAGCGCTGGCTCCCGGTCAGAACGGGGCGTCTGTCGAATCGTCGCCCCCGGCCGAGCCGCCACGGGAGCTGCCCCCGAAGGGACCGCCACCGGACTGGCCGCCCATGGCTTCCTGTCCGGTGTTCGCGTGGACCCGGGTGATCTCGGGGATCTCCTTTGCCATCCGGCTCTTGATCGCCTGGACGGTCATCGGGGAGATCCCACAGCCGCTGCAGGCGCCCCCCAGCCGGAGGGTCACCTCGCCAGCCTCCGGATCCAGCTCCTCGATCGCGGCGGTTCCACCGTGCATCCAGATCTGGGGGAAGTTGCGCTCCAGGAAGCTCTGCACCTGTTCCCGGAGCTCGCTCCCGCCGGCCGCGTCGGCACTCATATTAGGTCGACCTAAGGATTTACCCCGCTTATGCCTTTGGTTCGTCGCGGTTCTCGGGGAGAGACCGCTGAAACAGCCCTGAACCGGGCTCTCTTTGGTCCGGCTGCCGATTCGACCACCCCGGACCCGGTGGCCCTGGTCCTGCCAGGTGGATTGCAGACCCGTTCTGGTCGGTGTCTCCATCCCGGATACCTGGAGAAGACGCGCTCTCGGGGTCGATATCGGGTGTTCCGCGGATTGACCGCCGTCCAGAATTTTGTATCGTCATATTTGGTTTATTATTTAAGTATGGATTGGTAACATACCACAAGAAATCCGCTCCTGGGGCCACATCGCGGCGCACAGAATAGGGGTTGGAGATGGCCTGATTTACGGCGTCGTCCAAAAAATGTGATTTGGTAACACATCTGATTTCGGTGGGTGGGAGGCACCTATCCGCCACGGGTAGATACTACACCCTATCGACGCAGCCCCGGGACTCGATCACCCGCGCTGGCGGTCGGACCATCGCATTGTCTCCAACCCCGAACTGCTCCACTTCCCCTGCTCCACTCCCACCGTTCATATACCACATGCGGGTGTATCGAAACTCGCCCATCCGGTCGAAA
>JBDGRH010000075.1:7171-18389 GCA_042218225.1 Halodesulfurarchaeum sp.
CCCACCGTTCATATACCACATGCGGGTGTATCGAAACTCGCCCATCCGGTCGAAATTTGCCCATCCGGTCGATACCGGGATGGATCGTGTCTGGTGCATCCTGTCGATCGGCATCCTGGGTCAGGTTCGTTCCTGGTCCAGTGTTCTCGAGACGCCGAGATACCTGGCTGTCGGCCCATACGAAGGCCGGTTTCCGACGCACCCTCCCTCCTCGAATGGAATTGGGTGTGGGTCCGGCCCACCTGGCGGACCATCCCGACATCTCTGGCTTCTCTTCTGCCGCTCGCGATCAGCACCGTGTTGCTCGTTCCGGATCTGGGAGCTGGTGATCGCCTCTTCCACGACACCGGCTCTGCTTGACTGGCCGGGTCGGGGGTGGCCTTTCCGGGTCGCTTCCCCCATTCTTTTAAATATTATATCGTATATCGCGATATCAAATCTCGACAGCGAGCGAAACCCGCTCCCCAGCGAGCGAAACCCGCTCATCAGCGAGCAAACCCTGCTCATCAGCGCGGGAGATCGGCGCCGGGTCCCACAAACGCTCCCTTCTCTCCTGGAACCGGAAGAACGACACCGTCGCTACGTGGGTTCGGTTCTCCAGAAAGGCGTGGAGGAGGGGTACCCCCTGACAGGCAGGACTCGTGATCTGGGAGTGGTTTCCCCTACAGTCCGCTCCGACGCGTACTCCTGCGCCCGCAGGAGTACAGGTGAGAATGACCGGGGAGAATCGGTTAGTCGTTGTCCTTCAGCACTGAAGGTTTTAAGTACTCTCCCCGACCGGCCGGTGAGTCTTTCCGGTGGGGTCCCCTACGCCTCCCCGATGGCCGCCTGGAAGTGCGAGAGCTGCGGGACGGTCCACCGGTCGAATCCCTCCCAGTGTCGGAACTGTGGCCACACCGTCTTCCGACGGGCGCGGGGGGAGGAGGCCCCGGCCGGTGGGGACTGGGTTCGCTGGGCCGTCCTCGCCATCGTCGCCCTGGCGATCCTGGTGGGAGCGATCTACGTGCTGGCCCTGTGAGCTGGGCGTTCGGGTGGCGGGGGTATCACACCCGGATGCTCGAGAAGAATCGGCTCGCCGCGGGTCGGGGAAGGGGACCGCTTCGGGAGCCACCAGGCTCTCTGCCGTGCGTCGGCCATGAACCCGAAACGTGCGACCGACGGACCTTATGCCGTGCGTCGGCCGGGGACCGTATCAGACCCCTCGAGGATGGCGGAGAGGAGCTTCGATTGAGCCGCCGCGAGGTGCTCGGTGAACGTGGAGGTGGTGATGCCGAGGGATTCGGCCACCTCGCCGGCATTCGCGCCCTTGGGGTGCTGGAAATAGCCCATCTCGTAGGCGGTCTCGAGGACCTCCCGCTGGCGCTGGGTCAGCTCGCCACGGTCGACGAAGACGAGGTCGTCGGCCCCCTCGTCGCTCTTCGAGCTCACCAGTCGCTGGACGTCCACCTCGTCGTATTGCTCCCGCAGCGCCGTCACCGCGTCACGGAGCTCGGCCATCGAGGGGGCGTGGAACACCATCGAGAGGTCGCCCTCGGTCGCCTGGACCTCCACGATGGGACAGTCGAACTGCTCGACCGTCTCACAGGCACAGTCCTGTCCGAACTCCCGCTGGAACCGGTAGACGGACTTCTGGCCGTAGGAGAAGACCGGCTCGAGGCCCTCGATGCCCTCGAGGTCGCCGTTGGCGTCCGTCGCGAACTCCTCCGTGACCCGTCCGCTCTCCGGCTCCACCCGCTTGGAGACGTTGTAACACTCGACCCCCTCGTCCGATACCCTGGCGATCGGACAGGTGTCGAGGTTGCCGATACGGAGCTTCGCCCTGATTCCGGCGTTCACGTCCTCCGAATCCCGCTTCCCTGCTTTCGTTGCGGTCGTGCTCATGTGCGATCACCTCCGGGGTCGCCCGATGGGGAATCCCGCCCGCTCCCCGTCGCGCCGGTCACGGTCCGGACTCCCACCCGTGGAATGCCGGGGGCGTGACCGCTGCCGATGGTCCCGGACCCGCGCGTGTCTGAGCGGTCGATGGGGGTCCGGAGCACATCGTACATGTTTGGTACTCGTTGGGGCAACAGCCTAAATCAAGCCCCGCTTCCCAGGAACTGAAAAAGGCTTGAAATGCGGGCCAGGCCGGCGATGGCGGGCGGATGGTTCGTGAGACCGCGGCGAACCGCCGCAACGCGGGCCCATTATATATTGGAGGGTGAGCCCCGTGTCGCGCCGGGCGGCACCAACGGTTATTGGGGTTCGAGCCGAACGTCACGGCGGACCATGTCCGGTGCGAGCATCCTCATGATCGTGGGCGACTTCGGGGAAGACTACGAGATCATGGTGCCCTTCCAGGCACTCCAGGCGGTCGGCCACGACGTCGACGCGGTCTGTCCCGAGAAGGAGGCGGGAGAGACGGTCAAGACGGCCGTCCACGACTTCCGGGGCGATCAGACCTACATGGAATCGCGCGGCCACGACTTCGAGCTCACCGCGACGTTCGCGGACGTCGACCCGGCGGACTACGACGCCCTCGTGCTTCCGGGTGGCCGGGCGCCGGAGTACCTTCGGACGTACGATCCGGTGCTCGAGGCCGTCAGACACTTCGACGAGGCCGAAAAGCCCATCGCGGCCATCTGCCACGCCGCACAGATCCTCGCGGCGGCCGGCGTGATCGAGGGACGGACCTGCACGGCCTATCCCGCCCTCGAGCACGACGTCCGGGACGCGGGTGGGGAGTGGGTCGAGGGCGTGGCTGTGGACGACAACCTCGTCACCGCGCAGGCCTGGCCGGACCACCCCGAGTGGATCGCCGAGTTCCTCGGCGTCCTCGAGACCGAGCGCGTCCCGGCCTGAACGGGTTCGCCCGAGACGGTTTAAACGACGAGTCCAAACACGTGGATATGCCCTCCGGGATCCGGGCTGAGCTGTCATTCGACGCGGCCGAAGCCTGCCGCATCGCGTCCATCACCGGTCGGCACGACACAGAGACCCGGTCCATCTCGCGGAGCCTGGCCCCCGATTCGGGTCGCGTGACCGAGGAGTTCACCATCGACGCCGAGGTCCCGATCCCGGACGAGGATCTCGAGGAGGTGTTCTCCTACGGCGACCAGTCCGTCTACCGGTTCCAGCGCGAGCGGGACGGCCCCTGTCCCTGCCGCGACGTCGAGCAGTTCGGCTCGCCCGTCGTCGACGTGCGGACGGAGGGGGAGACGCTCCACCTGGCCGTGCACGTCGAGGACATGGACACCCTCCAGGAGGTCGTCCGGCGCGTCCGCGACCGCTACCCGGAGGTCAGCGTGGACCGGCTGGTCGAGTCGAAACCCGAGGGCGAGACCGAGGATCTCGTCCTGGTGGACCGCGGCGATCTCACCAGGCGCCAGCGGGAGGTCCTCGAGACGGCCCACCGGTTGGGATACTTCGATCATCCCAAGGGGGCGAACGCGGGAGAGGTGGCCGACGAGCTGGGCATCACCACCTCCACGTTCACCGAGCACCTCGCGGCGGCTCAATCGAAGCTCCTCTCCGCCATACTGGCGGAGTGAGACGGGCGATTGGGCGGTGGTGAAGGCGCGGGTGACCGGGTCGGTACCGGCGCCTCCCTCGACAGTGCTTCCTGGTGCCTGACCGCCCGTGGAGATTCGACAGTGCTTCCTGGTGCCTGACCGCCCGTGGAGGTGTCTCTGGGGGAATATATCCCCTTTCTTTTTAGGGGCCGCCTATTTCCCTGCCAGGGGGCCTATATCGCATGGATGCAGCCTGCCCAGGCGTACGTCTTCACGTGCCCGGACTGTCAGGAGGAGATCCGGATCGACGCGGGGATGCGCGACTCGCTCCTCGACGCGGGGTGTGTCGTCTGCGGCTCGGAGGTCAGCACCGACGCCTTCGACCGGATGTGAGCCGGTCGCCGGGAGGGGGGAACCCAGCGGAGATTGCTATCCGAGCTGCTCGCCGACCAGCTCATCGGCCGCCTCCACGAACGCCGACTCAGACCCGCGGGGGACCGTGGCGCCCGCCGCGACGGTATGGCCCCCGCCGTCCCCACCCACGGATCGAGCCGCCTCGCGCATCACGGCAGAGAGGTCGAGCCCCCGACGGACGAGGGCGCCGGTCCCGCGGGCGGACACCTTCGTCTCCTCCGGCGAGTCGGCCTTCCACGCGAAGCCGATGATGGGCCGGTCGCGGTCCACCCCGTCGCTGCCGAGGGCCATCCCCGCCACGATGCCAACGATGGTGTCACGGATGTCGTCCTCGGCGTGGAACCACTGCACGTGGGCCTCCCGGGTGACCCCGGTCTCCCGCACCCATTCGAGGCCCGCAGAGAGATTGCGCCGATGCTGCTGGAGGAGCCGCCTGGCGGCCGCGAAGGGCTCGCCACGCTCCCCGAGACAGACGGCCAGGCCCACGTCGGCGCGCTCGTACCGCGCCGTGGCGTTGAGCAGCGTCGAGAACTCGCTCGCATCCCGGAGGACGGTTCCCTTCTCCTCGCGCACGAGGGTATAGCTCGTCCCGACCAGCTGGTTGACCCTGCCCGGCGGCACCCCGTTCCTGACGGCGCGGCGGACCAGCCCACTCACCACCTGCTGGCGCTCCTCGTGGGGGAGGTCCGCCCACGTCCGCCACGCCCCGCCCTCCTTCAGGTCGAGGTCCAGCCCCTCGAGGAACCGGACCGCCCCGGATTCGTCCCCGGAGATCCCCGGGATGCGGACGTCCGAGGCGTACTCGAGGAGCTTGGGGAGTGGCCTGGTCTGGGTCCCGTAGAGCGCGAGATCCTGGCTCGTGTCCAGGACTCCCGCGGCCACCCCCTCGGCCGCGATGTCCGCATTCGCGCCGATCAGCTCCCCGTCGACGGTCTGCATGTCTCCGACCGCGCCGACCACCGCGAGGGCGGCGAGATCCCGGTTCCCCTCGCTGGCTGCCCCTTCGGGTGCTGAGCGGCCGGCGCCTTCCCCCGGCGGGGATGACTCGCCGGAGGCCGCCAGGGCACGCGCCAGCACGTAGGTCGTCCCCGCGCCGGAGAGCTCGCCGCCGCCGTCGATCCCCTCGAGGAGTGGATTGACGTGGAACCGGGTGTCGGCATCGGCCGGCTGGTGGTGATCGGCGATGACCGGGGTGAACGCCCCTCCCTCCTCGTAGGTGGCGATGACGTCGAGCTGGCCGCTCCCGAAGTCGGTGAACAGGACCGTCTCGAAGCGGCTCTCGGCCATCGCCTCGATCGCGGCCTCGTCCAGCTGCTTCTCGAAGGTCGCCTCGAAGGGGATGTCTGCCCGCTCGAGGGCGGTTGCGGCGATGCCGGCGCTCGTGAGACCGTCGGCGTCGATGTGCGAGGCGAGCAGCACCTCGTCGGCCTCGCGCAGGCGGGCCGCGGCAGCCTCGGCCCGGTCGGCGAGGGCGGGAACCGGCGCGTCCATCACCAGGAGATGCTTCGTCTTCCCGGATAAACGTATGGCAGCCGGCGCCGGGAGCTGACGCGTCGGGCCGAGTGCCTAGACTGGACGAGAACAGCGTTCTGCGCTCTGGCCTACTCCCCGGCCACGTCCAGTACCACCTTCCCCGAGAGGCCGCCCGCCTCGACACGTTCGTGCGCGTCCGCGACATCGGAGAGCGGGAGCACGGAGTCGATGTACGGCTCCAGGGCCCCCTGCTCGACCATCCGCCGCAACCCGTCGAGCTTGTACCGCTCGCGCTCGAGGAAGAGGAGGTGGACGGTGGGGTTCTCGAGGTACGCGGACCCCCAGTCGCCCTCCGGTGGCTGGATGGTGACCAGTCGGGCGTGCGGCCTGACCACCTCCATGCTGTCCGCGAGCGTCTCCCCACCGACCGTGTCCACGACGACGTCGACGGGGTCCGCGACCGTTCCCTCGAGGACCTCGACGAAATCCTCCTCCTGGTAGTCGATCGCTCGCTCGGCCCCGAACGCCACCATGTCCTCGGCTGTCTCCGGGCTCGAGACTGTGACCACCCGTGCCCCCGACGCCAACGCGAGCTGGACGGCGACCGAGCCGACCCCGCCGGTCCCGTGGACGAGGACGACCTCGCCCGGCCCGACCGCGGTCCGCTCGACGACGGCGTCCCAGGCGGTGCCACCCGCGAGCGGGAGCGCGGCCGCCTCCGTGTGGTCCAGGCGTGGCGGCTTGTGGGCCACGATGGACTCCTCGGCGACGTGGTACTCCGCGTAGCTTCCCTGCCCCTCGAAGATCTCCGGCGTGTAGAAGACCGGGTCGCCGACCGCGAAGTCGGAAACCCCGTCGCCGACGTCTGCCACCACCCCCGAGACGTCGTATCCGATGGGCTCGGGCGGCTCCACGCCGGCCCAGGACCCTGCCTGTCGGATCTTGGTGTCGACCGGATTGACCGAGGTGGCGTGCACCCGGACCAGGACCTCGGTCGGTCCCGGCTCCGGCCGCGGGACCTCCCGCTCCTCGAAGACGTCGGTACCCCCGAACTCCGTGATGACCATCGCGCGCATGCAACGGGAGACGTCGCGGCGGGTCAAAGCGATTGGGTCGGGGGAACCCCTTTCCGGTGCTTGGTCCCCCTCTCGGTCGAGGCGATCCTCAGGGGGTCACGCCCAGCCGCTCGATGGTGGCACGGGCTAGCGCCTCGAAGTCCGCCTCCTCGGGGATCACGTCGACCTCGATTCCCTGCTCGGCGGCCGTCTCCGCGGTGGGCGGCCCGATGGCACCCACGACTGCCCGCTCTAACCCCTCCCGGGCGGCCTCGCCCTGGCCGTCGCGGTCTGCCACCTCGAGGAAGTGCTCGACCGTCAACGAGGAGGTGAACAGTGCCCCGTCGAGCTCGCCCTCGGTCGCCAGCTCGACTGACGAGCCGGCCCCCTCCGGGATCACGAGCTCGTAGAGGACCGTCTCGTGGTGGAATGCCCCAGCGGAATCGAGCCCCTCGAGAAGGACCTCGCTCCCGTGGTCGCTCCGCGCCACCTCGACGGTGGCCCCCTCGACGCGTTCGCGGAGTGCCTCCACGAGGCCCGCGGAGGTGAAGTCGTCCGGGATCAGGTCGACCCGATATCCCGCCGCCTCGGCGGCGTCGGCAGTGGTCGGCCCGATGGCACAGAGCGTGGTGCCGGAAGGCGTCCAATCTCCCTCCGCGGCGATCTCGACCCCGGTCTTGCTCGTGAGGATCGTGAACGCCGCGTCGGTCCGCGGGAGTGCACCGGTCGGGCGGACCGACAGCATCGGGTCCGGGATCGGCTCGACGCCGAGTGATGAGAGCAGTGCGACTGCCGACTCGAGGCGGTCGTCGTTGGGCCGGAACACGGCCACGCGTGGGCGCTCGCTCATTCCCGCTTCGCCTCCTCGATGAGCGCGGCCGCCCCGCGGTCCGCGAGGTCCGCGGCCAGGGTACGCGCCTCCTCAGCGTACGCGGTGACGTCCAGGTCGCGGGTCTCCCGGATCTCCTCGGTCCCGTCCTGGCTGAGGACCTGGACGCGCGTCTGGACGGCCTCCCCTTTGAGTGTGGCGTGGACCCCGAGGGGGGCCACACAGCCCGCCCCGAGCTCCGCGAGGACGATCCGCTCGACGGTGGTCGCCACCCGGGTCGGGCGGTGATCCAGCGCCTGGCGGATGGACTCCCCCACCTCGCTGTCCCGATGGGCGGAGATGGCAAGTGCACCCTGGCCCGCCGAGGGCACGTGTCGCTCGGTCGAGAGCGGGGCGAATGGGACGGTGTCAGCCAGCCCACTGCGCTCGAGTCCGGCCCGCGCGAGGACGATGGCGTCGTACTCGGTCTCCACCTCCCTGCCCAGCGCCTGCCGCTCGATCTCCGACAGCCCGTCGAACCACGTGTCGGGGTCAGGCGGATCGGCGTCCTCGCCTCCGCCCTCGCGCCCGTGCCCGTCCCCGTCGCCTGATCCGTCCCCGTCGTCCGATTCTGCCGCCTCGAGCAACCGCTCGTGCTCGGCCTGGAGGGTCGGCGCCAGCACCTTCTCGATCCGGGTGTCGACGTTCCCCCGGAGGGGCTCGATCTCCAGGTCCGGACGGCGGGCGAGGACCTGGGCACCCCGCCGGAGGCTCGAGGTCCCGACCACCGCCCCCTCGGGGAGGTCCTCCAGGCCGTCCCCCTCCGGGGTGACGAGCACGTCCTCGGCGGGAGCCCGGCCCGGGACGGCGGCGATCACGATCTCCGCGGGCTGGTCGGTCGGGACGTCCTTCATCGAGTGGACCGCGGCGTGGACCTCCCCGTCGATGACCTTCCGGTCGAGCGCCCGGACGAAGGCCCCGGTCTTCCCGAGGTCGCGGATGAGGGCGTCGTCGATGCGGTCGCCGCGGGTCTCGACCGTCACGAGCTCCGCCTCCATCCGGTGGTCGGCGAGCCAGGAGCGCACCTGGTTCGACTGACGGCGGGCCAGCTCCGAGCCCCGTGTGGCCAGCCGGATCGTCTCTCGCGTTCGCATACCCGGTCGTCCGGGCTCCGTGGGGAAAATCCCTCGTATGTTTCGCGGAAGGTGGGATGGCGATGGCCGTCCCCGAGGATTTAGGTCCCGAACTTTTCCCGGCGCCGCTCCAATCATCGGGTGGACCTGCGGGCGCTGTCGGTTCGTTCGGTGTGCTCTGGGCCGCGGACGCGGTTGGGCCGATCGGTCTGCCAGGGGGGAGGTGCCGCTTGGGGCGGTCGGTCCGGTCGGTGCGATCGGTCCGACGGGCAGGGCGGAAACCCGGACAGTGGCACGTACATGACACAGGAGTACCAGACGGAGCGGCAGGGGAACGACGAGGCGGTCGGGGTGGGGGCGCGAGAGGACGCCCGCTGTGAGGAATGCGGGGGCCGTCTCGTCTCGGACGAGACGCGGGGTGAGACCCGGTGTGGGGAGTGTGGGCTCGTCGTGGACGAACAGCGGGTCGACCCGGGACCGGAGTGGCGGGCGTTCACCCCCGAGGAGCGCGACGACCGGCGTCGCGTCGGGCCGCCATCGACCCAGCTGATGCACGATCGGGGGCTCTCCACCGTCATCGACTGGCGGAACGCCGACACGTCGGGACGCACGCTCTCGGCCCGGAAGCGGAGCCAGATGAACCGCCTCCGCCGCCTGAACCGGACGGCGGAGGCGAACCCGAGCAAGGCGCGGACCCTCCAGCCGGGCCTGCGGGAGATCTCCCGGATGGGGTCGGCGCTCGGGCTGCCAGAGCACGTCCGCGAGACGGCCGGGGTCGTCTTCCGCCGCGCGCTCGAGGAGGACCTCGTCCGGGGGCGGTCGATCGAAGGGGTCGCCACAGCGGCGGTCTGTGTCGCGGCACGACAGGCGGGTGTGCCCCGCTCGGCCGCTGAGCTGGAGACCGTAAGCCGGGTGGAGCGAAAGGAGTTCCAGCGCACGCTTCGGTACCTCGACCGGGAGCTGGGACTGGACGTCCGGCCGGCCAAGCCGGCCCAGTACCTCGACCGGTTCGTCTCCGCCCTCGACCTCTCGAGTGAGACCGCCCGGTGTGCCCGTCGACTGATCGAGATCGCGGAGTCCGAGGGCCTCCACAGCGGGAAGAAGCCAACCAGCCTCGCCGCGGCGGCCATCTACGCCGCCGGCGTCCTCACGAACGAGAAGGTCACCCAGGACGAGGTGAGCGAGATCGCCTCCGTGACGGCGGTGACCGTCAGGAAGCGATATCCGGAGCTCGTGGAGGCGGCCGCGGCCCGCGATGGGGATCACCCCTGCGCCGGTGGCCCCTCGGCGTGAGCCGCCTGTCCGGGGGATGCCCGAGCGGGGTTGTCGAGGAGAGTCCTGAAGACTCCGTTACAATGCGCGCTTGTACGCCTCCAGGGCCTCCTCGATGTCCGCCTCGGTGTGGGCGTTCCCGACGAACTGCGACTCGAACTGGTTCGCCGTGAGGAACACCCCCTCGTCGCGCATGGCCTGCCAGAAGAGCCGCTCCCACCGGTCGGTGGCCGCGTCGTCCACGTCCCCGCCGTCCTTCGGGCAGTGCTCGTACCGCGCGCAGCTCTCGGACTGCCGACACCCCGCCTCGCAGGGGCCGTCCTGGGGACCACCGCGCCGGGTGAACGCGACCTTGAACATGCTGTCCACTCCGGTGACGGTGTAGCTCGGGGCCTGGTCCGCCACGATGTCCACCAGTCCGTCCCGGAGTGTCTCCCCCAGGTCGTTGATATGCGAGTACACGTCCTCCTCCGCGGCGTAGCGGAGCGTCTCCAGGCCCGCCGTCATCGTCACCGGGTGCCCGGAGAAGGTGCCCGCCTGGAAGACGTCGCCCGCGGGAGTGAGCGCCTCCATGATCTCGGTCCGGCCGCCCACGGCCCCGATGGGGAACCCGCCGCCGATGACCTTCCCGAACGTGGTGAGGTCCGGCTCGACGTCGTATCTCCCCTGGGCGCACTGCAGGCCACCCACCCGGAACCCGGTGATCACCTCGTCGAAGATCAAAAGCGCGCCGTGCTCGTCCGTGAGCCGTCGCAGGGTGTCGTGATAGCCGTCTTCAGGCGTCACGATGCCGTGATTGCCGAGGATCGGCTCGGTCAGGACGGCCGCGATGTCATCGCCGTGCTCCTCGAACACGCGCTCTATCGTCTCCTCGTCGTTGAACGGGACGGGGATGGAGTGCGTAGCGAAGGCCGAGGGGATCCCGGGGCTGCTCGGTGCCGGGTCGTCCGGACCCCCTTCGACCAGCGTCGTCTCCTGGGCGCCGTGGTATCCGCCCTGCATCACGACGACCTTCTCGCGGCCGGTGAACCCCCGGGCCAGGCGGACGGCCGAGACCGTCGCCTCCGTCCCCGAGTTCACGAACCGGACCATCTCGACGCTGGGAACGTGGCGGGCGATGAACTCGGCCAGCTCGACCTCCACCTCGGTCGGCGCCCCGTACATCGGCCCGTCGCTGACCTGGGACTGGACGGCCGCCTTCACCCGCTCGGGCGGCGTGTGCCCGAGCAGCAGGGGCCCATAGCCCATCACGAAGTCGAGGTATCGGTTGCCGTCGGCGTCGATGACGTGTCCGCCGTCCCCGCGCTCGACGAAGAACGGGTACGGGTTCGTCGCCCGGACCGGCGAGTTGACCCCGCCCGGCAGGACCGACAGGGCGCGGTCGTAGAGCGTCCGTGATGTCTCGCGTTGCATACCCCGGCCTTCGATGGCGGGTGAAAAGAAGGTGGGTGATGGCTGCCGGACGGCGGTAACGTCGTGGAATGCGTGGCGGTCCGGACCGCGTCGGGATGAAATCCCTGGGCTACAGCCGCTCCGCCACGTCCTCCGCGAAGTACGTGAGGATGAGGTCCG
>JBDGRH010000075.1:18399-19699 GCA_042218225.1 Halodesulfurarchaeum sp.
TATCCGGCCCTTCGACGGCGGGTGAAAAGAAGGTGGGTGATGGCTGCCGAACGGCGGTAATGACGTGAGGATCCGTCTCGGTCCGGATCGCGCCTGTGGGCCAAATCCGTGGGCTACAGCCGCTCCGCCACGTCCTCCGCGAAGTACGTGAGGATGAGGTCCGCCCCGGCCCGTTTGATGGAGCGAAGCGACTCGTGGGCCGTCTCCTCGAGGTCGAGCCACCCGCGGTCGGCGGCGGCGTGGAGCATGGCGTACTCCCCGCTGACGTTGTACGCCGCGACTGGATGCTCGAACGCGTCACGGACCGACCGGACGATGTCGAGGTAGGGAAGAGCGGGCTTGACCATCAGGACGTCCGCGCCCTGCTCGACGTCCAGGGCGACCTCGCGGAGCGCCTCGTCGGCGTTGCCGGGGTCCATCTGATAGTGACGCCGGTTGCCGAACGCCGGGGCGCCGTCCGCCGCGTCGCGGAACGGCCCGTAGAAGGCGGACTCGTACTTGGCCGCGTAGCTCATGATGGGCACGTGCTCGTAGCCGGCGTCGTCGAGCGCCCCGCGGATGGCGCCGACCATCCCGTCCATCATCCCGGAGGGCGCCACCATGTCGGCCCCCGCTTCCGCGTGGGAGACCGCCGTCCGCTCGAGGTTCTCGAGGGTCGGGTCGTTCGCCACGGTCAGCGTCGCCTCCTCCGGGGCGCCCGCCTCGAGCACGCCACAGTGGCCGTGGTCGGTGTACTCGCAGAAGCACACGTCGGTGATGACGTACGCGTCGGTGTCCGCCGCGATCCGGCGGGTGGCCCGCTGGATCACGCCATCCGCCGCCCAGGCCCGCGACCCCTCGGCGTCCTTGGACTCGGGGACGCCGAAGAGGATCACGGCCTCGACACCGGTGTCGAGCACCTCCTCGACCCGGGGGACGGCCTCGTCCACGGGGACCCGCTCGTGCCCGGGCATCGAGGGGATCTCCACGCGCTCGTCGGTGGTGGCGTCGACGAACACCGGGGCGATGAGGTCCGCGGCCCGAAGCGTCGTCTCGCTCACCAGCTCCCGGATCCCGTCGCGCCGGAGCCGGCGCGGTCGGTGGGTGAGGTCCATGGTCGTTGGTCGCGCGGCCATCGTGATAGTCCCCCCGGAAATTCGCAGGGAGCTGGAGTCGCAGCGGGACCCGTGAGGGGTCCTGACCTCGCGCGGAGGGGTGGTGGAACCGTGAGCCACCCGGACAGTGTGGCTGTGCGCTACCCGGACAGTGTGGCTGTGCGCTACCCGGACCACGTGACACTGTGCCAACTTGCCAATCCTGC
>JBDGRH010000123.1:0-18783 GCA_042218225.1 Halodesulfurarchaeum sp.
CCCGGAGCCCGTATCTGAACCCGGGCTCGACGACGTCCAGGTGGACCGTTCGACCCCACGAGAGGTCGTGCGTTTCGATCCAGGTGGGAAGATAGTCCGTCCCGTCCCCGGGGTTCCTGGCCAGTCTGGGGGTCTCGTACACGCCCCGGATCACGAGCGTTCCATCCTGCCGGGCGGTGATTCGCGCCCGATACTCGGTTCCCTCGATCACGATTCGAACGACATCGCCGTCCTCGAGCTCGGGCGCCTCCTCGAGTCGTATCTCCGGTCGATCCGTGGCCGCGTACCGTTCGAGGGTCACCGCCCTGGTGACGACGTCGGGGTGGTCGTGACCGATGCGGGTGGTCATCGGGTCGGTCTTCGATGGAGCGATGGATGAGGATTGTGCTCCGAGGGAGACGCCATCCTGGTACGGAACTCGACCGTGGAACGAGCGACGGGGGGCCCGGAGGGAACCCCCGCAGTGTGTATGGGGTGATCCTGCCTCCCCCGTGACGTAACCCTCATGCCGGCCCGAATCGAACGCTCCGGGGATGGCGTCTGACCGGGCCACATTCCTGAAGGCCTCCTGGGTCAACGTCCTCGGCAACGTCGCCAAGATCGCCGTCGAGGGGACCATCGGTCTCACCTTCGGGAGCCTTGCCCTGGTCGCCGACGCCGCCCACTCGCTCGCCGATCTCCTCGCCAGCGTCGTGGTGCTGGTCTGGGGACAGCTCTCCTTCGAAGGGCCGGATCGGACCCACCCACACGGACATGAGCGCATCGAGCCGCTCACCGCGCTCTTCGTCGGGGTCACCCTGATCGGCCTCGCCGTGAAGCTCCTCTATGACGCCTGGAACGCGGTCATGCAGGGACCGGAAGTCCGGTTCAGTCTCCTCCTGGTCGCCGGGCTCGGCTTCGCCATTCTAGATATGGTACTGGTCTACTGGTACACCATCCGCGTCAATCGCTCGCTCGAGTCGCCATCACTCGACGCCCTCGCGACCGATGCCCTCAACGACGTCTATACCTCGCTCGCAGCCGTCGTCGGCGTGTTCGGGGCCGCGGTTGGCGCCCCCGAACTGGACCCGCTGGCGGGGGGCCTGGTCAGCGTCCTCGTGCTCCGGCAGGGCGTCGCTATCGCCAGGGAGAACGTCGATTACCTTGTTGGCCGCGCCCCACCGGCGGACGATATCGCCCGGATTCGCGACGCGGTCCTGGAGAATCCCACGGTCGCGGGGATACACGATCTCCGGTGTCACTATATGGGGCCAACCGTGGAGGTGGAGTTCCACGCCGAGGTGCCTGGTGACCTCACCCTCCAGGAGGCCCACGACCTGGAGACCGAGCTCCGCGAGCGGGTGATGGAGCTCCCCTACGTCGGGGACGTCCACGTCCACCTGGATCCGGCTGGACTGGGGGAATGGAAGGACTCGGAGGACGAGTCGGAATGACAGCGGACATGGGGTACCGGCATCAACCTCGCGAATCTCGGGTCGTTACTCAGGGGTCTCCCTTCAGGGAAGGTCGTAGCCACCCAGGCGTTCCCACACGACGATGGCCGAGGGGAGGACGATCACGGAGGTCAGATACGAATAGACGATGGCCATCGCCGTCACCGTCCCGAACTGCCCGAGGATCGGCGTCACGGCGATGACCAGGATCCCGATCCCGAACGCCGTGGTGAGCATGCTCCCGGTCAATGCACCGCCCGTTCCCAGGACGGTCTGCTGGAGGGCTTGATATAGGTTCTCACCCGTGAACTCATCGACGAACCGGTGGGTCATGTGGGCGGAGTAATCGACCCCCAGGCCGATGGCGATCGAGAGGACGGTCGCGGTGAGCGCGTTGAAGGGGATCTCGAGATACCGCATCGTCGAAACGATCAGCGCCACCGAGACGAGGATGGGTACGAGATTGACGATCCCCAGGGTCCCCCCGTTCTCCAGCAGCCGATAAATGAGGACCAGGAACACCGCCGTCAGCGCGATAGCGACGGTGAGACTGCTGACCGCCGATTCGAAGATGGAGTCCGCGACTGCCTGGAAGACCACGACCTGGCCGGTGGCAATGGCCTCCAGACGGTACCGATCGGCGACCTGCTTTGCGTCGGCAACGATTGCCCGTTGACTGGAGCCACTTTCAGTCTCATAGACAACACGGGCGGCTCGGTAATCCACAGTGAGATAATTCTTTGCCTGGGCCCGATACGGGGAGTCCATCAACGCGTCGTAGATCTCCTGCAGATTGTCATCAGGGATGCCGTCGTCGTCCACGTCGTTGCGCTGCACGAGACGGGCGAACGATGGATTTCGATCTGCGTAGTCGTGTATGACTCCAACAATGCTCGAATACTGGGCGCTTCGACCCTCCCGGAGAAAAGACGGTGGCGGATCGTGTGAGGCGTGAGCGATTGATTCCAGGGCGTAATCCGCTCGCAGACGGCCGGTCACGTAGATCGTCACCGAGTTCCTGGATGCAGCGGCGAAATGGTCCTCGAGGAAGTTGAGGTTCTGGGTCACGGTGTAGGTGGCCGGGGCGAACGGCTCGGGCAGCGCTTTCTGGTATTCCGGGACGTCTTCGGGTGGAAGGAAGTCCTCCTCCGAGAACGAGGTATCGATCCCGGCTCCATACCCGGCAGCGCCCGCCGAGACGAGGATGATGAGGATGAGGAACAGAGACGGGGCCCGCCTCGCTATCCAGACGCCCCCCTGGAGCGTTTCCCCGACGAGCGTCCCCTCCCGACCGATCGGAGCGGTCCCGAATGCCGGGATCCCGAATCGGTCCCGCCACCGGTCCACCTCGAGTTTGAGAGCGGGGAGGAAGATGCCGAAGATCAGGAAGGTGAACACGATGCCGATTGCAGCGATGAGTCCGAAGTCTCGCAATGGAGCGAGGGAGCTGGTCAAGTTCGCAGAGAACCCGATGACGGTCGTCCCCGTGACGATGAAGAACGCGACGAACAGTTGGCTCGTCATGCGGCGCATCGAGGCGGCGATGTCCCGACCCCGGATCCGTTCCTCCCGGTATCGGTTCACCGAGTGGATGCCGAAGTCGATCCCGACGGCGAGCAACAGCGGCGGCACCGCCGTGAGCATCTGCGTGAACGGGATCCCCACGAGGCCCATGAAGCCGAGGGTCCATACCACAGCCATGATCAGCGAAACGGTGCCGATGAGGAGGTCTAGCGGGTCCCGATAGGCATACACGAGAAAGAGGAGGATGAGGACGACTGCGGCGGGGATCACGAGGATGAGCGAATCGAAGATGACCTTCGCAAACTCCGCGGAGATGATCCCGCTCCCGAATACGCGGATATCCCCGCCGACCGATTCAACGACCCGCCGAACCTCGAGTTGTATCGCCTGGAGGGGGCTCTCGCCACTTGTCCCCGCTCCCATCGCTAATCCACTGGGGATGTTGTGGTGGATTACGGCGATCGTCGCCCCGGCCGTCGCGGACCGGCGATTGAAATCCGTGCTCAGGATTCCCGTGAATCCGGGCCCTCGTGCGGCCTGCTTCACTGCGGTATCAATCTGCGAGGGGGTTGCTTGCTCGACGGTCCGGATCTGTGCGTCGAGGGTGTTCGCTTCGGGATTCAGCGCGAGGGCGACCTGCTGTGCAGCACTCCGCGAGCTCGTCACTCTGAGCCCCTCTCGCTCCGCCAGGCGCTCCTGAATCCGGAGCATGCGGAGCAGGGACTCCTTCGCGAGGACGTTATCGCTCACCTGGATGAGTTGGGTGCTCGCTCCGTCCCCTCCAAACCGCGGACCGAACTCGCGGTTGACGTCGGTGAACGCCTGCTCCGCCGGCGTCCCCTCGGAGAACTGACTGGTGCCCGTCTCGGTCGTGATATTGGCGAGGCCCGCCGACATCACCAGGGTCACCACCAGGAAGGTAGCGATGACCCGTCTCGGATGACCTGCAACGTGCCCGGCGAGTGCGTCGACCCAGACGTCGTGGTTCACCATCGGTTACCGACGTCGATACAGCAACACGGCGACGATGGCCAGCGCAACGACCCCGCCGCCGGCGATGAGTGGAAGGGGAAGCTGGCGTTTCTTCGGCTCAGTCACCGTGACCGCGACCTGGTAGGTCTCAGAGAGCTTCGAGTCACCCTGTTCGTCGTACTGGAAGTCGATGGAGACCGGATAGCGCTTCTCGAGGGCAGCACCCGAGGCAGCGATACTGAACGTCACCGTTTCGGAGGCCCCGGGCTTCAGTGTCTCGATGAAGGCCTGATCGTCGCCCGTCGAGAGCGGGTCGTCGGTGAAGATCTTCGCATCGACGTTCCGGATGGGCACATCGCCGTTGTTCGTCACCCGGAGAGTGAGCTGACTGCTCCCTCCCGCCGGGGTCGAAGCGGAGACCCGCTCGACGACGAACTGCTCCCGCTCGTCCGCGACGGCGACTCTGACATTGTACGGCCCCCGATTCTGCTGGTCCCCCTCCCGGTCCTCGAAGCCGATCTGGAATCGGAACTGACGGGGGATGGCCTCCGCGCTGTCCGAGACCTCGATGGGGAACCGGACCGTGGTGGACCCGTTGGCCGGGAGGGACCCGAGGGCGTACTCGCCCTCGAGTGGGTGGATGTTCTGGCCCGTGGAGACCAGGGTGATGACCGCGTCCTGGATCGCTGGACCGTGGTTCGTGACCGTCATCTGGATCTCGCCCTCGGCTCCGACCCGAAGCGTGCTCTCGACGTGTGAGAGGGAGAACCGATCGCGATCTCGTCTGACGGCGGTCCGGACGAAGATCGTATCGGAGCGCACGAGGTCGCCCCTGGTGTTCCGGTAGGAGACCCTGAAGGGGAGGCGGCGAGGAATCGATTCCGCGCTCGAGGCAACGGTGATCGGGAACCGGATCGTCTCGGATTCACCCGCCGCGAGGGGTCCGATCGCGTACTCCGATGCTGCTGGTTGGATCGTCGGGTCGGTCTGGCCGATCATCACCACTGCGTCGGTGACTGGAAATGGTCCCTGGTTGCGGACCGTTGCGCTCACGATTCCCTCTTCACCCACCTGAAGGGAACTTGTGACCCCCTGGAACACGAACGATTGTTCGGGGAGGAGCTCTATCCCGGCATTCATGGGGAGCGAGCGGAGCTGGTTCCCATCGCCATCTTCATAGGCGACGGTACTGGTGAGGGAATAATTCGTCCCGGTGGTTGCCCCGTCACTTGCCCGCATCTCGAGGGTGACCCGCCTCGTCTTCCCCGCTTTCCACTGTCCGATGAACCGTGTGGTGGCGGCGGCCGTCCCGAAGGTGAGGTCGTCGGTCTCGGACTGTATCTGGACGGTCGCATTGTATGCCGAGGCCTCCCCCACGTTCGTGATGGCGAGGGTCACGATCCCGGTTCCGCTCACTGGGAGGTCGGCGCTTGCGTTCTGCAGACGGAATCTGGCTCGCTCCTCGATCCGGAACGTGGCGTGGACTGTCTTGGTCTCGCGCTCGTCGTCCTCGTATTCATATGTCAGCTCGATTGGAACCCTGAACGTCCCCGCGTCGACGTCCTGGGGAACGCTGAGCGTGAACTGGACGGGCGTCACGACGCCATCGGCCATCCGCCCGAGGAGTCTCGTGCCCGATCTGACGGTGAAGGGCGTCTTTCCTTCCTTCATCGTGGCCTTGACGTTTCGGACGGTCTCCACCCGCTCGTCGACCTCCTTGGCGTCATTGACCAGCTTGACCGTCACCTGAGTCGTCTCCCCGGGGACGAGCATCGGGTCGGGGACGTAGGTCTCGAACCGGGGATCTTCTGCTGCAACGGCGGGTATCGGGGCGACCGTCAATCCAACGACGAGGAGGATGACGAGTGAGAAGACGCGTATGGCTGGAACTGATTCTGTAGACATCGAAGAGGGTCTACAACTCCCTCATTAACCACGGCTATTTAAATCATTGTATTATTCTACAACCTCTCCGCTTCCTGGGCGGACGCGTTTACGGCAGCCCCTTCGGGTATGGAAAGACGACCTTCAGGTGGGCTCCGCGGGACCGACGACCGCGTCCTCGACGAGCTGTACGAGCACCCTGGCAAACCCCGTGTGGGCGCTCCAGATAGCTGTCTCGGTGCCGTCGTCGTCGAGCACGCTCATCAATATGGTATCCCTGTCCACCACGAGGAGTCGCCCCGCCTGTGCGGTTTCGGTGATCCTGGGCTCGACGACTTCGAATCCCGCCTCCCTGAGCTCCTCGCGAGCCCCCGGATCTTGCTCGAGGACCGTGACCGAAACACCGGTCTGTCGCTTCTCCGCGACCCGATCCCGCAGTTCATCCGCGAACGAGACGCCCTCGTTGAAGCCGAGGACGACCCGGTCCGTCGCGTCTTCGACGAGCTTCCGCGTCCGACCCTCGACCGCCGCCTGTCCACTGAGCCGCCAGACGCCCTCCTGCTCTTCGGCGGTTGCTCGCTGCTCGTTCTGCACCTCGTCGAGGTACTCGAAGGCTTGCTCCTGGTTCCGCCGGAACCGCTCCTGGAGCCGCTCTCTGGCCTCGGGGAGGCTGACCGGCCGGAAGGTCTTCGGGGTGGAATCCTGAATCTCGATCAAGCCCCGCTCCTCCAGGGAGTCGGCCGCCCCATACACCTGCGAGCGCGGGATGTCACCGACGTCGCTCACCTCCTTCGCCGTCCCGGTGCCCAGTTTCTGCAGCGCGACGAAGACGCGCGCCTCGTAGTTCGGAAGGCCGAGGGATTCCAGGGACTGGATCGGATCCTGGTCGGGGTCCTGGGACATTGGGTTCCGCGTTGGATTGGGAAGGGAGTTCGCGGTACAAGTAGCTGTTCGTCCCGGTTCGGGACAGACGTTGCATACCAGCGAAGGGCGGACTGGCATCGCCCCTCGCAACCGTATTACTAGTGTCGGATGGCGATCTCCAGGCCCCCGTATCGACCGTCAGTGGTCTCCAGCCGACGCGTTACGGGGAACGGGCCGTTCCCGACAGTTCACAACGGTTTACTGCGTCGGCGTGGTCAACACTGCCATGGCAGACACGAACCGCGAGGCGGGGAGGTCCGGGACGTGACACCGCGACGTTTCGATCCCGCCGCCTCAGACCGCCTGGGGGACCCCGAGCGGTTCCGATACCTCTCCAGGGACGAGCTCGTCTGGTCCCTCGATCCGGACCCGACCGACCGCATCGCGGATCTGGGCTGCGGGACCGGGTTCTACACGCGGGAGATCGCCCCCTTCGTCGAGGAAATTCTCGCCCTCGACCTGCAACCCCGGATGCTCGCACAGTTCGGATCGGCCGGTGTTCCGAACGGGGTAACCCGGGTCATTGCAAAGGGATCGACGCTTCCCCTGCAGGATGCACACCTCGATGGAGCGGTCTCCACGATGACCTATCACGAATTCGACGACGGTGCTGTCGGCGAACTCGCCCGGGTCATCCGACCCGGGGGCAGACTGGTCATCGCGGACTGGTCAGCCGGGGGTTCCGGGGAGCGTGGACCGCCGGTCGAGGACCGCAGACACCCAGAAGAGGCCGCGAAATCGGTGGATGGGGCAGGATTCGACGTCCATCGAGTCGCCGCTCGACCGGAGACGTTTCTCCTCGTCGCGGAACGTCCGTGAGTACCGGTCCGGCGTGCATTCTTCCGACGATTTTAATACGCTGAATAACATATTGGCCAATTAGCATGATGGACGACCTCACGGGATTCCAGCGAGACCTCCTCGTGGTCATCGCCGGTCTGGACGAGCCCAACGGCCTCGAGATCAAAGACGAGGTCGAGGAGTACTACGAGTCACCGATCAACCACGGTCGCCTGTATCCCAACCTGGATACGCTCGTGGAGGAGGGTCTCGTGGAGAAGACCCAGCAAGACGAACGGACGAACGCCTACCAGCTGACCGACGAGGGATGGGATCTCCTCGAGCAGCGCCGGGAGTGGGAGTCCCAGTACGTCGAGCAGATGGAGGGTGAGGCCCCCGCCTGAGCGGGTTGTCGAAGGCCGTCGTCAGTCCTCGTCGAACGTGATCGTCTCCTCGGCCTGGCCCGCCGCGTCGAGCACCTCGTCCGTGACGTAGATCGGCGCCTCCACTCGCACCGCGATGGCGATGGCGTCGCTCGGCCGGAGGTCGAAGACCACCTCGCGACGCTCCCCACCCACGTACTGTTCGGTGTCCAACTTGGCCATGAACGTCCCCTCCTGGAGGTCGTCCACGCGGACGCGATCGATGGCGGCCCCGTACTCGGTCAGCATCTCGACGAAGAGGTCGTGGGTGAGCGGACGCTCGAAGTGCTCCCCCGAGAGGGCGACCTGGATGGATTGGGCCTGGTCGCTGGTGATGAAGACCGGGAGCACCTCGTCCCTTGCGCGAAGCACCACGGCGGGGACCTGTCGCTCCTCCTGGGTGACGGCCACGCCCTCGACGGTGGCCTCGTGGTCCATGTGCCCTACTCCGGAGGGAACGGACAAAAACCCTCCGTGGGGTGAATCGACTCCCGACCATCCCCGCTCCCCTCACGATAATAGTGACGCTCTCGGCGAAATGGGCCAGCCGTCGTCGCATTCTCGTCATCCCTGGGAACTGCATCGCTGCGCGGTCCAAGAGAGACCGCACCTCACGGCCTGGCTACCCTGAATACTCCGCGAGAAGCTCGCTGGTGGCTCGCTCGACGGCCCTATCGCTGGTCTCGGCTGGTTCCCATCCCAGCCCCGCGAGCTTCTCGATGGACAGCCGCATCCGGGGGACGTCGCCGGTCCACCCGCGGTCCCCACCCGTGTACTCGTACTCGGGATCGAGACCCATCTCGTCGCTCACGAGGTCCGCGATCCGGCTGACCGACGTGGTCGTCCGCGTGCCCAGGTTGAAGATGTTCCGGCTTCCGTCCGCGTGCTCGACCACGTGGACCATCGCATCGACGCAGTCATCCACGTGCATATAGGACTTCTCCTGGCGACCGTCCCCGAGGATCTCGAGCGTCTCGGGGTCGGCTTGCAGTTTCTGGATGAAATCCACGATGACCGATCCCGGCTGGAGGTGCGGGCCCACGATGTTCGCGAACCGGAAGATCCAGGCGGTGAGGTCGGCGGCGTGGACGTATCTGGAGATGAGGCCCTCCTCGGCGAGCTTGCTCGCGCCGTACAGGCTGATCGGGGCCGGTGGGTAATCCTCGGGCGTCGGCATCGGAGCCTCACCGTAGACCGTCGACGAGGAGGTGTACGCGAGGTTCGTGACTCCCACCGCCGCCATCCGCTCGAGGACGTTGAGCGTCATTGTGGTGTTCGCCTCGAACTGCTCGCGCGGATTCGGATCGTTGACGTCCTTCCCGGCAGCGAAATGGAACACGACGTCGACGTCAGCGCCGATGGCCTCCCGTACCACGCTTGGGTCGGTCAGATCGCCCTCCACGAATGTCGCGTCCGCAGGAACCCAGCTGGCGTCTCCATTGGAGAGGTCGTCCACCACGGTCACGGTGGCTCCACGGTCGCGGAGATCGTCGGCCAGATGCGAGCCGACGAAGCCAGCGCCACCCGTGACAACGGCCCGGGAGCCGGAAAGGTTCATGTGAGATGGTCCGCTGGCGCTCAAAAGTGTGTTCCGGTCTTGGTTTGCCTCGGTTCATCCAGTGGGGCGTTTTACCCCGGTCGGAGCCCGGTATCGTCAATTAGAGAGAACACATTCACCATACATCGGTATTCGAGAGAACGCACACAACACGCTGTTTTCGAGAAAACACCCTTTCACGTGGCGGGTGTCGGCGAAACGGACGTCTCAGTTGGAGCTGCTCGCAAGCTCTCCACACCGTTCCCAAAGTGCTTCCTGCATGGATTCGTCGTAAGTCTGGGGTGCCGACCGGACCGGCTGCATGTCGTCGTAGTATTTCCCGCTCACATCGGCAACCGCCGGCGCGGCGGCGAGGTAGACGAGTTCCGCCGCGGCCACGGCCGGCGTCTTCCCGACCAGATTGACGACGGGGGTCGGCATCGCACTCAACAGCCGCATGACCGCCCGGATGGCCACATTGCCGTTCCGCCAGAGCGCACTCCCGGGGACGAAACCCGGGTGGAGGCAGTTCGCCGTAGCCGATTCGAGGCGCCGGTCCAGCGCGTAGGTGAAGAGCACGTTTGCCAGTTTGGACCGACTGTACGCCGCCAGGGGGTCGTATGGTGTCACCGTGTCCAGCGACTCCAGATCGAGCTCTGCTCGTCGATGAACGTCTGAGGCCACCACGACGATCCGGCCACCACCGTCAGCCTCCGCCAGGTCGAGCAGTTCAGTCGTGAGGACGAAGGGGGCCAGCTGATTCACGTGAAACGTCTTCTCGACCCCCGCCGCGGTGAGCTGCCCGTCAGGAACGTGGGCGCCAGCGTTGTTGACGAGGACGTCCAGCCGGTCGAATGCCTCCCGGAACCGGCCGGCCAGGGACCGGACCGACTCGAGGTCCGCGAAATCCGCGGTTTCGGCCACCGCAGTGCCACCCGCGGATTCGATCTCCTCGGTCACGTCGGCGGCTTTGCCCGCATTGCGTCCGTGAACCACGACCGTGGCCCCAAGGCGCCCGAGGGAGACCGCCGCCTCGCGACCGATGCCGTCGGTCGACCCCGTCACGAGCGCGACCGTCCCGGAGAGATCGACGGATTCGACACCGGCCACCTCTTCGGGTCGCGTCTCGGGCATGGTCCGAGGTCGGTTCGGCGTGTTCGTAAATCCCTAGCCGTCGCCCGCCCATCCCGTTTCGCGCCCGTCTTGCTGATGAGTCGATCCGCGGATTCCCAACACACGATCCACGCTCGACTATCCCTTTAAATATATTCGGAGAGGATCGATGACTCGTCCCGTTCCGGATCGATTTGGCAGGATTCCGGTCCCATCTCTGGACGCCGCAAGCGACGAGTCGAAACGTATTCCGGCACGCCCGGCCTGTCTCCCCGCATGCAGGGCGAACCGCCGGTCGTCGTCCTCCGCCTGGGCCACCGACCCGGACGGGACGACCGGATGACGACGCACGTCGGCCTGACGGCGAGGGCCCTCGGGGCCGATCGAGTCATCTTTCCCCCGAACGCCTCCGACGCCGTTGAGACCGTCCGAGACATCACCGACCGGTTCGGCGGTCCGTTCGACGTCGAGACCACCGAGGCGCCGGGGGGAACGATCCGCAATTGGGATGGGGTGATCGTCCATCTGACGATGTACGGGGAGCCCATCCAGAAGGTGTCGGCGGACATCCGGGACGTCCACGCCACCGAACCGCTGCTCGTGGTTGTGGGCGCGGCGAAGGTCCCCTTCGACGTGTACGAGGCGGCGACGTGGAACCTGGCCGTCACGAACCAGCCCCACTCCGAGGTGGCGGGCCTCGCCGTCTTTCTGGATCGACTCTTCGAGGGACGGGAGCTGGACCAGGAGTGGCCGGGGGCGACGCGTCGGGTGATCCCACAGGAGACGGGCAAGCGGGTGGAGGACGTCGATTGAGGCACGTCCCTTCACGTCGTCGAAGACACAGGTGCAGAGCGTGCGCTGTCCAATTGGGTATGGACCTCGGCTCGATTCCGGTACGGGTTCTGCGGGCCGGCTCAAAAGACTTAATGGCGGTCCGGGTGCGAGAGGTACACGATGGCTTTTGAGGAACTGCTCGACGACCCCGTCGTCCAGAAATACCTCAACGAGCTGGTGGGTCCCAAGGGGATGCCGGTCGCCGCCTCCCCGCCCGACGGCGAGGTGACGGACGAGGAGCTCGCCGAGCGGTTGGGTCTCGAGCTCAACGACGTCCGCCGCGCCCTCTTCATCCTCTACGAGAACGACCTGGCGTCGTATCGCCGGGTCCGCGACGAGGATTCCGGATGGCTCACGTACCTCTGGACGTTCGAGTACGAGCACATCCCGGAGAACCTCCACGACGAGATGGAACGCCTGCTCGAGGCGCTCAAAGAGCGCCGCGAGTACGAGCGCGAAAACGAGTTCTATCTGTGCGAGGTGTGCTCCATCCGCTTCGAGTTCGGCGAGGCCATGGACCTCGGCTTCGAGTGCCCGGAGTGTGGCTCGCAGGTGGAGGCGATGGAGAACGAGGAGATCGTCGAGACCATCGACGAGCGGATCGAGTCCCTCCGGACCGAGCTGGGCATCGCCGCATAATGGTGGTGCTCGCCACGAAGGTGTACGTTGAGGGCGAGGCCCGTCGACGCACGCTCTCCTCGCTCGAGTCCCTGATCGACAACGCCATCGGGGAGCTCTCTGTGACCTACGAGCTCGGCGTCCGCCACGACGATTTCCCGTCGGTCACGGTCGAGGGGCCGGACGCCACCGCCGCCAGGAACCTCCTCCGGGAGGAATGGGGGGCGATCCTCCCCAACCCCCGGTCGAGTTCGGAGGCCGTCGGCACCCTGGAGTCGTGGGATGAGGATGGATTCATCCTCGACGCCGGAGCCGACATCCGCATCCCGATAGAGGGACTGGGATTGGGAGAGGGGACGCCATCCCAGATCCGCACGCGCTTCGGGCTCGTCCAGCACCTCCCGCTTCGGTTCGTCCCTGGCGATGATCCCGGCCTCGCGTCGGCTGAGCGGGATCGCCTCTTCGGGTGGACCCGCGAGACGGGCGGCCGGGTGAACGTCAACAGCTCGACGAGAGCCGAGGTCCGCGCCACGGTCAACCGGGCGGGGCACGCCGACGACATCGTCACGGTCGAGCGCCTCGGGTTGCTCGAACAGAGCATCGTGTGCAAGCCGGACACCGACCCACCCGGGCTGCTGGCGAGCATCGGTTCGTATCTCCCCGCAGAGCTCCTCGCCGTCGTGCCATGAAGCGGACCGTTGCGATCCTCGGCGTACTGGGAATGCTCCTCCTTGCGGGCTGTACCGGGAGTGTCATCTCCGAGGAGGCACTCTCCGCCCAGGAGACCTACGAGTGGAACACGCAGGCCACGGTGACCATCGACGCGGGCGGGGGCTCATACGAGGCGGTCTATCACGTCCGGAATCGCTCCACGATCGAGCTGTATCGACCGGGACAGCTCGGTGGCGAGCAGCCGGTTCCGATCCGCGCGGTCAAGTTCCGGTATCCGGACGGGCGGATCGTCAATTCCTCCGCAATCGAGGTGACCGAGGAGGGGTCCAGAACAGTCGTACGGCTTCCACAGGCCACCGGTTCGTTCGCCTATTCGGTCGAAACGACTCCAGGGGGGCTGTTCGTCCCGGTGGTCATGAATGGTAGCTACGAGGTGATCCTCCCCCCGGGGGCTCGAGTGGCTTTCCCCATCTTCGGGTCGGTCGATCCCGGCGGGTACGAGAAAGCCGTCGTGGACGACCGGGTCCACCTCCACTGGACCACGATCGATGCCTCGGCCATCGCCATCAGTTACTACCTCCAGCGGGATCTCTACCTCTTCGGGGGACTCCTCGCCCTCCTTGGACTCATCGCGGGCGGGGGGATCATCTACTTCCGCTTCCAGATCCGGAACCTGGAGGAGGCACGTGAGGCCGTCGGCCTCGACGTGGAAGAGTAGGTCCTTCCCGGTACTGGGGTCCAGTGGGCACTCGTCCGCATCTGATACCGGGTGTGGCCGTGACGGACATCGACCCTCCCCACAGCGATTAATACCACCCTCCCTGTATGAGGGGCCATGGACGTGGGCGTGGTCACCGTCGGAGACGAGCTCTTGGCAGGCGAGACCGAGAACACGAATGCGTCCTGGCTCGCTCGGCAGTTGGCACGACGGGGCGTCACGGTGAGACGCATCGTGGTCGTTCCGGACGAGGTGGCCGACATCGCGGAGACCGTCGAGGAGCTGTCCGCCCGCTTCGACGCCGTCATCGTCACCGGCGGGGTCGGGCCGACCCACGACGACGTGACCATGGACGGGGTGGCAGCGGCCTTCGGCCGCTCGATGGTCGAGCACGAGGGGGCCCTCGACTGGTTCGCGTCCCACGACACGTACGCCCGCGAGGACCTGGTGGAGGGGACCACCCACCTTCCCGAGGGAGCGGAGATGATCCCGAACGACGCGGGTGTCGCCCCGGGCGCCATCGTCGCCAACGTGTACGTCCTCCCCGGGGTCCCGGCGGAGATGAAAGCCATGTTCGACCGGGTCGCCGGGGCGTTCTCGGGGGACCGTCCCGCCACGAGAGTTCTCCACACCGAGGAACCGGAGAGTTCACTGGTCGAGCTCCTTCGAGAGCTCCGCGACCAGTTCGACGTTCGGGTGGGGAGCTACCCGAACGAGGACGTCCGCATCAAGATCCAGAGCGACGATGCCGCGGTTGCCGATGCCGCAGCCGAGTGGTTGGCGGAGCGGCTTTAGGGATGCGGGGATCGATTGCAACGAACGCCAGAACGGGGTAGCGGCGCGTATCGGCCATCTGCAGACCCGAAGCTCGCTCGCTCTGCAGACCGGCGACCCCGCGGATCTGTAGACCGAAACCCGGCCGATCTGCAAGCCGGTAACCCATACACAATGTCAGCCTGAAATGAATCTTCTGTCGTCAGCGGTATAGGTACAGGATCCAGAGCGCGACGGCGATGATGCCCAGGAGGGTCACCAGCCAGCCGATGGCATTCACGGGAAGCGCCCCTGCCGCGCTGAGTATCTCGAACATGGGTTGAGGGTTCCCTGGCCCCACTATTAATGTTTTATAGGCCTTCCTCGGACAGAGCCGTTCAGCGCGTTTGGCCGTCCGCTTCCATCGCAATCGCTTGCACATCGGCCTTCCCCCGCAGGTTCCAATCGTCCACCCCGGCGAGTGAGCACCGTTTATCTCACCGGCGGGGCAACCTCCACATATGCGCCGGATCGGGTTCGTCGTGAATCCCATCGCCGGAATGGGCGGTCGGGTGGGTCTCAAAGGGACGGACGGAAAGGTGGAAGAGGCACGGTCCCGGGGTGCCGAGCCCAGAGCCCCGGGTCGGGGCGTGGAAGCGCTGGAGGTTCTGTCCTCCCGGGAGGACTCCGTCACCCTATTTACATGGGGTGGGGACATGGGGGCCAACGAGGCCGAGGCGGCAGGGATATCGTATACAGCCCTCGGTCGACCCGACACGGACGATACCACTGCCGCCGACACGAAAGCGGCCGTGCGGGCGTTCGCGACGGAAGGGGTCGACCTCGTCCTGTTTGTCGGCGGGGATGGCACCGCCGTTGATGTCGTGGAGGCACTCGATGGGGGCAAGGATGAGGGGGAAATCCCGATCCTTGGTGTGCCCGCGGGGGTCAAGGTCTACTCGTCGGTGTTCGCGGTCTCTCCCAGGGCCGCGGGCCGCATCGCTGCGACCTTCGAATCCACCGAGATCCGGGAGGTCAACGACATCGACGAGGACGCGTATCGGGAGGGCCGTGTCGAAGCGGAGCTGCGGGGCCTGGCAACCGTCCCAGTCGCAGAGGACCTCCAGTCCGGAAAGCAGGTGCTTGGCGGGGACGTCTCCGCGCTCGCGACAGGGGTGGTCGCCGAGATGGAGCCGGATACCACGTACGTGCTCGGCCCCGGTGGGACGTTGCAGACCATCAAATCTGAGCTCGGGATCGATGGATCGCCGCTGGGGGTGGACGTCGTCAGGGACGGGACCGTGCTGGCGAAGGATGCCTCGGAGTCCGACATCCTCGCGAACCTGGGCGAGGAGAACGTTATTATCGTCTCCCCCATCGGTGGGCAAGGGTTCATCTTCGGCCGGGGCAACGACCAGCTCTCTCCCGACGTGATCCGCCAGTGCGATATCGAAGTGGTTGCCTCCCGGGAGAAGCTGGAATCCACGGGTGTCCTCCGCGTGGACACCGGTGACGGGGACCTCGATGCGGAGCTCCGTGGCTGGGTCAAGGTGCGCATCGGGCGGTACGAGCGGCGGATGATGAAGATCGTCTAGGGCCTGACGCCTCAGGGAGTGTCCCTTATTCACACTATATAATGGTGACACGAGTTGGTGTCATAGGGACAAGTTAAAGGCTCCTAAATCGCTACCGCCTCCATATGGAGACGCGGAAGGTTCAGCGACTCGGACCGTCGACGCTGGCGATGACGCTGCCGGCCGAGTGGGCCCGCGAACACGGCGTGGAGAAGGGGGACGAGGTCAGTGTCCGGGAATCGAGCAAGGGGACGCTCACCATCACGCCCGAGTCCGCGAAGGGCGAGGAGAGCGAGGCGACCATCCATATCGAGGGATTCGACGCCGAGGCCGTCGAGCGAGCCATCATCGGCCAGTACGTGCTCGGCCGGCGGATCATCCACGTCACGGCGGAGGACACCCTGGGGAGCGAGCACATCAACGCGGTCTACAACGCGGAGACCCAGCTCATGGGGTTGGGGGTCATCGAGGAGACGCCGAACCGGATCACTATCCGGTGTTCGGTGGATCCCGAGGATTTCGACCTCGATAACCTCCTGGAGCGGCTGGAGAACACCGGGAGCACGATGCGAGGGGAGGCGATGAAGGCACTCGCCCACGGGAACCCGGACCTCGCACAGCGCGCCCTCAACCGGGAGCGACAGGCGAACAAGATCTTCGTCCTCCTGCTCCGGCTCATCTTCACCGCCTATCAGAACCCCAGCCTGGCCCGCGCGGTCGGCCTCACCGACGGGTTTCCGCTCATCGCGTACCGGTCGGTGGCGAAGAACCTGGAGCTGACCGCGGACAACGCGGAGGACATCGCCGACATCGTGATGGCGGCTCCCGACCACCAGCTGGCCGTCGACGACTCGACGATGCGCCGCATCCGGGAGTTCAACGACCAGGTGGACGAGCTGACGAAGCTCGGGGTGTCGGCGGTCGTAAACCGCGATTACGAGCAGACCCTCGAGGCGCGCGCGCTCTTCAGGGACCTCCGGGATCGCGAGCAGGTGATCCTCGACGACCTCTCGGAGATGGACAACGAGAGCTTACTCCGTGTGCGCGACGTGCTTGTGGCGCTCCAGCAGACGACCGAGTACGCGATGCGGAACGTGGAGATCGCAGCCAATCTGGCACTCGACGAGCAATCAGCCTACACGACCATCGCCTGATGATCGGCATCGCTCGGGCCTCCCGGTCCGGGCGGATGAAAGGGACGCCTGTCAATCGGCTCGGGCCGGAATCCGCCCCGTCCCCTGGGTCGACTCCGGGCACTTCGTCGCCTCCAGCGGATTTCTCGAGGAGAGCTCGCAGGGGAAGGAGGGGTGCTCCGCGAAGTGCCTGACGAGCATGTGGCGCCTCGAGCCGGTGATGCCGGCCCGGCTCAGCGCATCCGCGCCGAAGGTCTCCGGGAGGCGCTCGAAGAGGCGTCGGGCCTCCTCGAAGTCCTCGAAGACGGTCGAGTTGCCGGCCGACTCGGCACCTCGTCGCTCGACCTCGTAGCGGCCGTCCTCGCGGTGGACGCCCGCCGTCCGGAAGAACTCCTCCCGTCGCGTCAGTGCGTCGTCCACGGACTCCCGGAGCGTCTCGGCGTCGTCACTCGAGAGGGTATGAGTCTCGCCATCAATCGTTACCGTGATCGATCCACCGGTCCGTTCGACGTCGACGCGCTCCTCACTCCCCGAGAACGTGATCAGGAGCGCGGGCACTCCGTGCCATACCTCCTCTGTATCGACTCACCGCCATAAAGGTGTCTCTCGGTGCAATCCTGACCGGGCGGGGATCGCCCGCTCGCCCGCCGGGGCAATCGTGTGGACTTAAGACGGCGGCAGGGAAATCAACACCCATGGCACGTGCGGAGCAGACGGACATGGGCACGGGTTTCGGGGTACTGTTTGGGGTTCTCACGCTGCTCGCCTCCATCGTCCTGTTCTACGCCGGTGGTCTCGTCGGCGCCTACGGGTTCGGTGCGGCGCTGATCCTGGGCTCCCTCCTCGTGATCGCCCTCCACGTATACGAATAGGAACGATCGCGATTCGACCTCCCTCCAAACCCGGAGCACCGACGGGGATCCGGGGACGGGAGCGGCACGTGCGACCGCCTTCTGAAACAGTTATAGGCTCGAAGACCCAACTGACGGGCAATGAGTGACTTCACGGAGGAGGAGCGCCGCATCCTCGAGTACCTCCGGGAGAGCGCCCGACGCGGCCAGCGGTACTTCCGCGCAAAGAACATCGCGGAGTCGCTCGGCCTCTCCTCGAAGCAGGTGGGTGTCCGCCTGCCCCAACTTGCCGAGAAGTCCGAGGACGTCGACATCGAGAAGTGGGGTCGCTCGCGCTCGACCACCTGGAAGGTCGAGCCGGTCTGACCAGCGCCTTTTTCACCACACCGAGGGAAGGTCCCGACATGACCGTCCGGGTGGAGCGCCGGTTCGACGTCGAAGCCCCCGTCGAGGACGTCTGGGCGTTCATCTCCGACCCGGGGAACCGCGCCAGGGCCGTGAGCGTCGTCGACACCTTCGAAACGCGGGACGATACCACAATCTGGCATATCTCGCTTCCCATCCCGCTGCTCCGGAAGACGATCGCCGTCAGGACGAAGGACGTCGAGCTGGACCCGCCGCAGTTCGTGAAGTTCCAGGGGAACTCGCGGGCGTTCGACGTCGAGGGATCCCACCGCATCGAGGCCACGGAGAGCGGCTCGAGCGTGACGAACGTGTTCTCTGTGAGCGGGCGGATGCCCGGCGTCGAACGCTTCTTCCGGCGGAACCTGGACGGCGAGCTCAAGAACCTCGAGCGGGCGCTGAAGCGACACGTGAGACGCGAGGGCGATTCATGAGCAGCGGGCTCAAACGGCCATCCGCGGTGTGGTCACAGGCACCGAGAACGCCAACACGAATGGTGGGAACCCTCACCTCCTCTCCCCCATTATGATGAAGCTCGCACTCGTCCAGCTCTCCATCTCGCCCGGGGCACCTGCGGAGAACCTGGAGCGGGCCCTCGACCGGATAGCCGTTGCCGCCGGGGATGGGGCTGATCTGGTC
>JBDGRH010000210.1:0-1621 GCA_042218225.1 Halodesulfurarchaeum sp.
AGGGTTCAAATCCCTTCCCTCGCACTGCACAAGTGCGGAAGACCGGAGCGGTCTTCCCTCGCAATTCTGCTGGTGTGTCCGTGACGAAGAGGCGCGGATGTGCGATCCACCCATCAGACAGCGGGAACCTGCCGGTTCCAACGTTCCACCCATCAGACAGCGGGAACCTGCCGGTTCCAACGTTCCGCCCATCAGACAGCGGGAACCTGCCGGTTTCGGGGGGACAGTCCCTCGAGAAAGCGGGTGATTCCTGTCCCACAGGTGTCGAGGGGTACCGATTCCAGCCGTAATTGCGCCGCTCCATACCACTATTATCCCGATCGTCCTGGGTGTGTGTATGTCAGATGCCGGTCGTCGTCGATGTGAACCATCGCGCTCGGGTCGCAAATCGAAGGCAGCGTCAGGTCGGCGCGCGCGGGGGCGTATCTTTGAAAGGACTGGCTGGTGGCCGAATGAGCCACCAGACCGCCCCGGGGAGCGCGCATGAGCGAGTTCGTCTTCTCCAGGAAGCCGATCGAGATCGAATCCGGCGAGGGGGTATTCCTCCACGACACCGACGGACGTTCCTATCTGGATATGGGGGCGAGCTACGCCTGTACGCCGCTGGGTCATTCGCCGCCGGCCGTCGTCGAGGCGCTCACGGCACAGGCCGAGGAACTGCTCTACGTCCAGGGCTCGTATCCGGTCGCCGTAAGGGACCGCCTCCACGAGCGGCTCGGTCGACTCGCCCCCGACCCGCTCGATCGCGTCTGGCTCTGTAACTCCGGGACGGAGGCGAACGAGGCGGCCCTCAAGTTCGCGCGCCACGCCACCGGCCGGTCGAAGATCGTCGCCACGAAGCGGGCCTTCCACGGGAGAACCATGGGGTCGCTCGCCGCCACCTGGGACTCGAAATACCGGGACGGATTCGAACCCCTCGTGGGCGACGTGGCGTTCGTTCCGTTCGGGGATGCGGACGCCATCGAGCACTCCGTCGACGAGGAGACCGCCGCGGTCATCGTCGAACCCATCCAGGGGGAGGGAGGGATCAATCCGGCAGGGGAGGCGTATCTGAAGCGGGTCCGCGAGGTCACCGAGACAAATGGCGCGGCCCTCATCTTCGACGAGATACAGACCGGCCTCGGCCGGACGGGCTCGATGTGGGTGGCGGACCGCGTCGGCGTAGCGCCGGACGTGCTCACGACCGGGAAAGGACTGGCGAGTGGGCTTCCAATGGGCGCCACGCTGGTCCGTGAATGGATCGCGGCGGACGCCGGGAACCACGGCTCCACGTTCAGCGGCGGGCCCACCGTCGCGGCTGCCGCCGAGGCGACCCTCGCCGCCATCGAGGACCGGAATCTCCCGGCACACGCAGACGAGATGGGTGACCGGCTCCGCCGCGGGCTGGCGGAGAGACTCGAGGGAGGGGTACGGGACGTTCGGGGGCGCGGCTTGATGGTCGGTGTCGAGGTCAAGCGGAACGGAAACGGCGTCGTCAGGCGGCTGGCGATGGACGAGCGGGTGCTGACACTCCCCGCCGGACGCACCGTCGTCCGACTTCTTCCCCCTTTGATCGTGGGTCCAGAGCACGTCGATCGGACCGTCGAGGCGTTCGAACGGGTCGTGCCCGAGGTGGCCGAAC
>JBDGRH010000210.1:1721-10142 GCA_042218225.1 Halodesulfurarchaeum sp.
CACGTCGATCGGACCGTCGAGGCGTTCGAACGGGTCGTGCCCGAGGTGGCCGAACAATGACCGAGGTGGCCGAACCATGACCGAGGTGGTCGAGCCATGACCGGGGTGGACACCGGGACCGGGCGCGCCCTCCTCCGCGACCTCGTGGAGACGCCATCGGTCTCGGGCGAGGAGGACGATTGCGCGAGCCGCCTGGCGGAGTTCTTCGAGAGTCGCGATCGAGCGGCGTGGCGGGACGAGGCCGGAAATCTCCGCGCACCGGGGGATGACGCGCTCCTGTTGACGTCCCATCTCGACACCGTCCCCGGCGACATCCCCGTCGAGGAGCGGGATGGGGCGCTCTGGGGGCGGGGAAGCGTTGACGCCAAGGGCTCGCTCGCGGCGATGGCCGTCGCAGCCGTCGAGACGGGAGCGAGCTTCGTGGGCGTGGTCCAGGAGGAGACAGACTCTGCAGGGGCCAGATTCCTCGCGACGCACCGCTCCCCGCCGGGCGCAGTCATCAACGGGGAGCCGTCCGGATGGGACGCGATCACCCTCGGGTATCGCGGCCTCCTGGAGGGCACCTACGTCGCCACCAGCCGCTCGGGACATTCCTCTCGCCCCGAGCCCAACGCGATCCAGGACGCAGTCGCCTGGTGGAGCGAGATCGAGAGCGCCCTGGGCGGTGACGAGCTCCAGAAGCCGTTCGAGCGCGTGACGCCGAAGCCGATCGATATCGAGGGCGGGACCAGCGAGGACGGCCTCTCGGTGGAGGCCAGGATACGTGTGCAGTTCCGGATCCCCCCGGGCCGGACGGTGGAGGACGTCCGGGAGGTCGTCGAGGAGCGCCTGAGCGCAGGAACGGTCACCTGGGACGAGCCAGTACCGCCCGTCATGGAGAGTCCGAGAACGCCGGTGGCAAGCGCACTCCGGCGGGCGATCCGCGCCCAGGGAGGCGAGCCCGCTCACCTCCGGAAGACCGGCACCAGCGACATGAACGTCTTCGCCGACACCTGGGATGTCCCCATGGCGACGTACGGGCCGGGAGACGCCAGTCTGGATCACACGCCCGAAGAGCACCTGGCCCTCGAGGAGTTCGACCGGGCGACGAGGGTACTCACCGAGGCGGCCGATTCCCTCCTAGCGGCGCAATAGCGGCGGGGAGTTGTGACGCGAACGGGTATCAGGACATTCTAGTAGTGTGTCCGGAACCTTCTGGATCCCCCTCGAATAGGTTTGTCCGGGATCCAGACCGCCGCAGATTGCGGTCTCGTTGCAGTTTTCTGAGGGCAGATTCTCGACGCCCGCTCGGCCCGCTCGGTTCCCGAAATCGGAGTCACTTTCCCGCTCGACGGCGACCGTCGGCGTATGAGCGACGTGGACCGGGCCGCCATCGCCGAGCGCGCGGCCAGGGCGGGCGCGGAGGTGGCCCTCGCCGACTTCCGCACCGACATCGAGGTCGAGACCAAGGCAGGGAAGACCGACGTGGTGACCCAGGCGGACCGCGACGCACAGGCCCGCGTCGTGGAGGTCATCCACGACGCACTCCCCGGCGAGACCATCGTCGGCGAGGAGGGCGAGGAGGAGAAGACCGTCCCGGAGCGGGGACACGCCTGGGTCATCGACCCGATCGACGGAACGGCGAACTACGTCCGGGGGATCCGAACCTGGGCGACAAGTGTCGCCGCGGTCGAGGACGGTCGGCCCATCGCCGCCACCACCATCCTCCCCGCCGAGGGGGACACATACGTCGCGACCCGAGACGAGATCCGGATGAACGGCGACCCGGTGACGGTGAGCGAGCGGAGCGACCCCGAGACCTTCGCGGTGGTCCCGACCATCTGGTGGTCGTTCCAGCGGCGGGACGAGTACGCAGCCGCGTTCGAGGCCATCGTGCGACGATTCGGCGACGCACGCCGCATCGGGTGCGCCCAGGCCGCACTCGGGATGCTGGCGAGCGGCCAGTTCGACGCGGTCATCACCAACGTCTTCGCGAACCCCTGGGATACGGTCGCCGGGGCACACATGGTCGAGCTGGCCGGGGGGACCGTCACCGACGTCGACGGGGACCGGTGGACACCCGGCGCGAAGGGGCTGGTTGCATCGAACGGACAAGCCCACGACCTGGTACTGGAGGCGGCCCAAGAGGTCGTCCGGGCCGAGCGCTGAGTGAGCGGAATCGGACGACGGTGTCGGGACATCCCGAGTGGTGGGGACCCCGCGCCGTGACGCGGAAGGCCAAACAGTATTATGGGGTGCGCCCGGTGCACCGGGTATGGAACTCGACGACACGGACCGCGCCATCCTCCGGGAGCTCCAGCAGAACGCGAGGACACCGTTCAGCGAGATCGCCCGCCGGATCGACATGTCGAGCGCCACGGTCCACGACCGGGTCAAGCGCATGGAGGAGGCGGGGGTCATCCGGGGGTATCACGCCGAGGTGGAGCCGTCCGCGCTCGGGCTGGAGATCGAGGCGCTGGTCGGGCTCCGGATCGAGCAGGGGTCGGCCGACCGGATGCTCGAGCGCCTCCAGGACGTGGAGGCGGTCCAGGAGGTCGTCCTCGTCACCGGCGAGTGGGACGCCATCATGCGGATCGTGGCGAAAAGCACGGACGAGCTGCGCGAGCTGATGTTCGACCGCATCGCGAACATCGAGGGGTTCGACCGCTCCCAGACCATGGTCGTCCTCGGCCACGAGATCGACTCGAACGAGCTCCCGATGGACGCCTGAGGTGGGCCCCGTCTGCCTCGACCGGAACCCTGAAACGGTCTCTCCTCCCGTTTCCTGACACCGATGGGGTTCCCCGAGACTCGTGCCGAACGTGTATGGACGGCCGTCGTCGGTGGGGTGGCCATCCTCGTCGCGGTCGGCTCCCTCCTGTTCAGGGAGGCAGTCTATGGCGGGTTCGTCTGGCATTACTTCTGGGGGCCCGTCTTCGCGGACGCCCACGGCGCGACCTGTGCGGTCTGGAACGGGGGCGACCCAATGCTTCTCCAGTCGACCGGTGCCTGCGCCGGGGCCCCCGAACCGGTCGCATACCCCGGGTACACACTCGTCTCCGAGATCGGGTACGCACTCATATTGATCGCCGCCATCTCGGGCCTGGTGTTCCTCCTCCGCCGGCTCGACGTAGGCGAGCGAACCGGCTTCGTCTACCCCCTTCTCCCATTCGTGTTCTTCGGCGGGGCGCTCCGGGTCGTCGAGGACGCAAACGATGCCGTCCCCCCGGGCGTCGATCCGGCGATCCAGTACCCCTGGAACGCGCTGATCATCAGCCCGCTCATCTACTTCACCGTCTTCTTCCTCACGCTCGCCGCCCTGATTGTCAGCGTGTGGCTCTGGCGCCGCGGGCGGACCGAGACCTTCGAATGGCCGCTCGCGGGGCTTGGCACCTTCCTCCTTGTGGGCGCCCTCGGGTACCTGCTCGTCCGCTCGGCGACAGCCGACTACGTCGCGTTCCACCCGGTGTTCACGGTCCTGACGCTCGTCGGGGCCACGGCCATCGCCGGGGGGATCTGGTGGGGGGTCCGCACCTATGTCCCGGCGATCGCGAGGGGGACACCGCTGATCGGGGGCGTCGTCCTCTGGGCACACGCCGTCGACGGGGTCTCGAACGTCCTCGGGATCGACTGGGGGGCCGAGCTGGGACTCCCGGGAGATCTGGTCCCAAAGCACCCCGTCAACCGGCTGGTCATCGACGTGGCGAACGCGGTCGTGCCACCCGGCATCCAGGCCGTCATCGGGACCGCGTGGGCCTTCTTGCTCCTCAAGATCGTCGCGGCCCTGGCGGTGATCTGGGTGTTCGACGAGCGCATGTTCGAGGACAGCCCCCGCTTTGCGGTGTTGTTGCTCGTCGCGGTGATCGCGGTCGGGTTGGGGCCCGGGACGCGGGACATGCTCCGGGCCACCTTCGGCATCTGATCCCACCCGGCTATCTCTCCATCCCAACCTCCGTCCCGCTCCCAGGGCCCCAAACCTCTTTCCGGGACGCCACCGCTTCTCCGAGGCGTGAGTCGAACGGCGACACCGACGGAACGGCCCCGCCCGGCACCAGGACAATATTATATAATGACCGTCAGCACGGCCGCGTCACCGCGGCGATGGAACGACCAGACGCTCGCTCGCGGGCCTGACTCTCCCCCTCCGGATCGGACTGGAGACCGTCGATGACCCGGATCGGGGTGGACGTCGGGGGGACGTTCACGGACGTGATCACCGTGCGCCCGGACGGGACGATCCGGTCGGACAAGACCCCGAGCACGCCCGCCGAACCAGAGGAGGGAGTGCTCGACGGGCTCGAACGGGCAATCGACGCAGGGGTGGATGGTCCCACCGTCGAGTTCCTGGGGCACGGCACGACCGTCACGACGAACGCCGTCCTCGAAGGCGAGCTTCCCCCCACCGCTCTCGTCACGACTGCGGGGTTCAGAGATGTCCTCGAGATCGGCCGGCAGGATCGCCCGGCTCTGTACGATCTCTCCTTCGAGCGGGCCGACCCGATCGTCCCGCGGGACCGGCGGTTCACGGTCCCGGAACGTGTCGGCCCCGATGGGGAGATCATCTCGCCGCTCGAGGACGCGGACGCCCGCTCCGTGGCCGAGCAAATCCCGGATTCCGTGGAGGCCGTCGCCATCTCGACCCTCTTCTCGTTCCGTGAGGAAACGCACGAACGGCGTCTCGAGGAGGCGATCGCCCGGGAGCGGCCGGACGTGACCGTCTCCCGGTCCGCGGCGGTCCTCCCCGAGTTCCGGGAGTACGAGCGAACCTCCACGACCGCGATGAACGCGGCGCTCGCCCCGCTCATCCGCTCGTATCTGGCCGGGCTGCAGGCGGGGAGCGAGGACCTCGGCATCGACCAGGATTGGGCGGTCATGCAATCGAACGGGGGCCTGATGCGCGGGACGGCCGCAACGGAGCGACCGGTGACGACCCTGCTGTCGGGCCCTGCAGCGGGAGTCAAAGGGGCAGAGTACCTCGCCGCCGCGGCCGGCCACGAGGACGTGCTCACCATGGACATGGGCGGGACGAGCACCGACGTCAGTCTGATAGAGGGCGGAGAGCCGACGCACACCACGGACTGGCACATCGGCGACCATCCGGTCCGGGTGCCGGCCGTCGACATCGAGACGATCGGGGCGGGCGGGGGTTCGATCGCGTGGATCGACGAGGGTGGCGCACTCCGGGTCGGTCCACGCTCCGCGGGGGCCGACCCGGGACCTGCGGCCTATGGGCGGGGCGGCCAGCGAGCCACCGTCACGGACGCCCACGTGGTTCTCGGCCGACTTCACCCGGACTACCCGCTCGGGGGCACGCTCTCTGTCGACGTCGAGGCGGCGGAGGCGGCGATCGAGCGTGACGTGGCCGAGCCCCTCGAGCAGTCACTCGTGGAGAGCGCGCGGGGGATCCTGGCCGTCGCCCGGGCCAACATGGAGCGGGCGCTTCGGGTCGTGACGGTCGAGCGGGGGCGGGATCCCCGCCGGTTCGCACTGGTGGCCTTCGGTGGAGCGGGCCCGCTCCACGGCCCGGGTCTCGCGGCCGAGCTGTCGATCCCGACCGTGCTGGTCCCCCGCAAGAGCGGCGTGCTCTCCGCGCTGGGCCTCCTGACCTCGGATCTGACCCACACGTTCGTCACCTCGATGGTGACCCCTGTCCGTGACCTCTCCGACGAGGACCTCCGGTCCCGGTTCCGGTCGATGATCGAGCGGGGACGGGATCAGTTGGCGAGCGAGGGCATCGAGGGGACCCACATGTCCTTCGAGCCGGGGCTGGACCTCCGCTACGTGGGGCAATCCTATTCGCTCCAGGTACCACTCTCGACCGTCCCCGGACCGGCGGCCGAGACCGGGGAAATCCCGGGGGGAATCGACCTCGAGTCGGCAATCGCTGCCTTCCACCGCGCCCACGAGTCACGGTACGGGCACGCCGATGTGGACGAGCCGGTAGAGCTCGAGAACCTCCGGCTCGTGGCCCGGGGTGAGATCCCCTCCGTCGACCTCTCGTTCGAACCCGGCACGACACTCGACGAGGCCGTTCAGGGCCAACGGAACGTCGTCTTCGAATCCACCGAGGAGCTGGCCACCGTCTACGACCACGACCGCCTGCCCCCCGGCTCGAGCTTCGACGGCCCGGCGATCGTCCACGGCTCCGCCGCGACCACCGTCGTACCGCCGGACCAGTCGGTCGCGGTCGACGACCGCGGGACGCTCGATATCTCGACCGGTGCTGGTGGAACAGCGGGCGGCGACGTGGAGGCAGGCCCCTCGTCGGTTCCGGGAGGGGGTGACGGAGCATGACTGACGGGGAACTGGATCCGGTCACCCTCGAGGTTCTCCGGAACGCCTTCACATCCGTCGCGGAGGAGATGAGCGCGAACCTCATCCGGACGAGCTATTCCCCCAATATCAAGGAGCGCGAGGACGCCTCCTGTGCCGTATTCGACGGCGACGGCCGGATGCTCGCCCAGGCGGAGAACATCCCCGTCCACCTCGGAGCGATGCCGCATTCCGTCCGAGCCTGTATCGAGGCGGTCGGGGCGGAGGAATTCCAGCCAGGGGACACCGTGATCCACAACTCGCCCTTCCGTGGCGGGGCTCACCTCCCCGACATCACGTTCGTGAGCCCGGTGTTCATCGAGGAGGAGCTCCGTGCCTATGTGGCCAATCGTGCCCACCACGCCGACGTCGGCGGTGCCCGAGCGGGGAGCGTCGCCGCCGGGTCGACCAGCATCTATGGCGAGGGGCTCCAGATCCCGCCAGTCCGACTCTTCGAGGGTGGTTCGTTGAACGAGGACGTGCTGGCGCTTCTCACCGAGAACGTCCGGACCCCGACCGAGCGCGAGGGAGACCTGCGGGCCCAACAGGCCGCGAACGAGACCGGCCGACGACGGTTCCGCGCCCTCGTGGAGAAGCACGGCCTGGAGACCGTGGAAGCGGCCGCGAACGACGTCCAGGGATACAGCGAAACGCGGATGCGGTCGGCCATCGAAGCGCTCCCCGGTGGCCAGCACACCTTCACCGACGTGATGGACGGGGACGGGACGGGCGAGCGAGATATCGAGATCGTCGCCGAGGTGACGATCGGGACCGACAGCATCGCGGTCGATTTCGCCGGGTCGAGCGACCAGGTCCCGGGCCCGATAAACGCCCCCATCGCGGTCACGACGAGTGCCACCTACTACACCATCAGGGCGCTCACGGACCCGGACATCCCGCCCAACCACGGGTGCTACCGCCCGATATCGATCACTGCCCCCGAGGGGTCTATCGTCAATGCCCGACGCCCCGCCGCGGTCGTCGGCGGGAACCTGGAGCTCTCCCAGCGAATCGTTGACGTGATCCTTGGCGCGATGGACGAGGCGGGAATCGAGGGCACCATCGCCGCGGCCAACGGCTCGATGAACAACGTGACATTCGGGGGGACGGACCCGGACACCGGCGAACCGTACACCTTCTATGAGACCATCGGCGGGGGATACGGCGCCCGCCGCCACAGTGATGGTGTAGACGGGGTCCACGCCCACATGACGAACACGCAGAATACTCCCGTCGAGGCCCTGGAACTGGCCTATCCCCTCCGGGTCCACCGATATTCCCTCCGCCAGGATACGGGCGGTGCGGGAACTCACCGGGGTGGACTGGGGATCAGGCGAGATATCGAGGTTCTCGGTCACGAGGCCGAGTTCTCCCTCTTGAGCGAGCGGCGCGAGCACGCCCCGTATGGGCTGGAGGGCGGCGAGTCCGGTTCCCGGGGAGACGACCGCCTCCTGGTGGACGGAGAATCCCGTGCCCTCGACGGGAAAATCACCATCGACCTGGAACCGGGGACGGTCGTGAGCATCCGCACACCCGGCGGGGGTGGATTCGGGCCGCCTGCGGACCGGTCCCCCGCGGCGATCGAAACGGACCTGAAAGAGGAGCGGATCAGCCAGGCGACCGCGGCGGAGTCGTATCCGGACGTGGCGGTCGACGACGAGGGGAACTGACCGGAATCGATGCGCCGCGGGAACCAGGTCAGCGACTCGAGAGCAGTGAGCGGCCGCTGTCCGAGCTCTTATATAATGTGGTGGCTGGCTACCGCTCCCTGATAATGTGGTGTCGGGCTATCGCTCCCTGGCAATGAGGAGGCCCTACGGATCCACGCCTCACGACCTGCAGTCAGGGATAGGGATGAAATTCCCGATCAAGCCGGGGTTCGAACCCGAGCGCTGTCGGGACGGTCCGGGCCCGTTCGCCGAAGTAGGGCTCGTCGACGAACAGCGGTTGGGCCGACGGAACAACGACCCGGACGGCCTCGAAGCCGAGGTGGGCAACGTCTCGTGGCGTGACCCGGGCGGCGTATGCCGAAAGCCCGGTGTCGGTCACTCGGTCCACCACCATCGACAGTTCCGCCTCCCGGTCCCGGTCCCGGTTCCCATCCCGGTTCCCGTCCCGGTCCCGGTTCCC
>JBDGRH010000210.1:10242-18586 GCA_042218225.1 Halodesulfurarchaeum sp.
CCTCCCGGTCCCGGTCCCGGTTCCCATCCCGGTTCCCGTCCCGGTCCCGGTTCCCGTCCCGGTCCCGGTTCCCATCCCGGTTCCCATCCCGGTCCCGGTTCCCATCCCGGTCCCGGTTTTGCCCAGAACCGCTTTTCTCCGTGGAGGAACCCGTCTCGGTCTCCTCCGATCCACCCGCCCCGCCATCGGTCGACTCTGTACGTTCTGGCACTCTCGGCCCCACGTCCCCGGCCGCCACAGTTGTTGCCGGCGAGAGCAGCCGTTCGACCCGCTCCGGCCGATCCGCGTACTCGCCGATGGCTCCCTCCGCCCCGCGGGCGGCGTCTCGACCCATCTCCCTGAGCTCCATCCAGTTCTGGATGGCTTCGGCGAGAGCGTCGGTCGCCGCCGCCCCCGCATCGAGGTCCGCCGCGGATCCCAGCGCGAAGCGGGGCCAGGTCTCGCGGGTGACGGCGACTGCCACCACCGGGACGTCGATATCCTGCGTGACGAGGAGCGGCGTGACCGTCAATTCCTCGCCCCCTGCCCGCCGGGAGAGCGTCTCGAAGTCGGCCCGCTCGACCGAGAGGCCGAGGGGTTCGAATGTCGAGTACCACGAGAGCATGGTCGCATCGCGCTCGATGACCTCGTACAGCCCCGAGAGCACCGCATCGACGGTGCCGTTGCCCAGACCCAGGCCGGTCGTGATCGGGGGGCGGACGCGCGATTCCGTGACCGGGAACTGGACCACGTCCGCCGGAAGCATCTTTGTGGTTCCGGAAGCCAGTTCGAGCCCGCGGACCCACCGAAGCGGTGTGTCCGGGTCTGTCTGTCCATATCCTTCCGGCCGCACGAACGCCTCCGGGGGGACACCATCGACCGTGTCGGGCGTCCCGACGGCGAACTCCGACTCGCGGTAGACCGCCGCGCTGTACCGCTCCAGGCTCTCCCCCAGCGCCTTCATGAACGCCGAATCCCAGTCCGGACCGACCCCCGCGGCCCGGTCGGGGGCCGCGACGTCGCTGAACCCCTCGGTCGCGGTCAGCACGGAGAGGTAATAGGGAGCGGGGAAGGAGGTGTGCTCCCCGATGCTCGTGATGATGCCCAGGCGGTCGTCCACCGCCGCCTCGGCGCGGGCGATGGACTCCTCGAGCGAGCGCGAGCGGTGATCGAGTGACAGCGCCCGATCGCGATCCGGCGCACAGGTGCAGTCGGGGACCGGGAGCAGCGTCCGCTCCGTGTAGGGGAATTCGAGGACGGTCCCGCCGAGCTCCGCGCCTGACAGGACCTGGACCGCCAGATACCCCGCATATGCACCGGCCACGCGCAGTGCGCTCCGGTCAGCCGTGGGAGATGTCTCCTCGTCGGTTCCTGCTCCACCGACTCGCCCTTCTTCGTCCCGATCGACGCCCCCGGGGAGGGCACCGCTCTCAGTTCCCGCGGGATCCGTGGTCCCCCAGGCGGCGTCCACCCGCGTCCGTAGACAGTCGAAACAGGCGTGTTCCGGGTGGAACACGGACACGCCAGCGTCCACCGCGTCTAACGCGTGGCCCCCGATCCCTCCAACCTCGACGCCGATCCACGGCGTCGAACCGGCGAGCGCCCGCTGGTTGGCCGAGACGAACCCATCGCTCCCGACGGTCCCGACCACCACCGCCATGTCCGCGGCCTCGATCGCGGCGATATCTGCCCGACTGGCGGGTACGTCGACATCGGAAAGCGCGGCCTCCACGGATTCGATCACCGCCCCCGATCCGACCAGCGCAACCGCCACGTCAGGTCGACCTCCCCGCATCGACGCTCCATCGATCCCGGGCAATCCCGCTCTGACGCGTCCAGGTGTGCGAGCGGGACCACCCTGGGCCTCCCGAAGCGCGTTCCATGGACGTCAACAGCCCCAGCCGGGTGAAAAGTGGTCCGGGTTCGGGTCGGCTCAAACGGCACAACCCCTCCCCCGTCCTGCCGATCAGTTCACCAGGGCGGACACGGCCGCCTCCGCGAGTTCGTCCGCCTCCGCACCAGTCAGTCGGTCGTCGTCCAGCTTCAGCCGAAGCCGGGGCCGACCCACGTCGATGGGGACCTTCTCCGTGTCGATGATACCCTGCTCCTCGAGCTTGCTCTTGGTGCGGGAGAAGGTCGCCTTGCTCGCGATCCCCACGTCCTCCCCCCACTTGCTGATGTCGTAGAGCAACACGTTGTTCTTCGCGGCCACGAGGAGACTGATCGTCACCTCGTCCAGGCCCTTCCCGTCACCCCTCGCGTGCTCCAGCGCGTCCAGGACGGACTCGAAGTCGGCCCGGACGTGGTCGTCCAGCTCCTCCTCGAGCGTGTCCGTGATGCGAGAGAGCGGCGGCGTCCGGACGGTGAACGGCTTGGCACCGTCCCAGGTGTCCGTCACGGTCCCATAGACGCCCGCGGTGAACGCTGGATCGTCGGTGCTCAGGCCGCCAATCTGGTCGCCGGCCTCGATCAACCCGACAACCATCTCCGCCGTGACGAACATTGATGTCCGCGAGTCCTCGGGGACCGTGCGGATCACCAGTTCCCCCGCCTCAACGAGGTCGGCGGTGGTGCTCGCGACGATGAAGTCCTCCATGACGCCCTTCAGCATCGCCTCCTCGCCGACCACCCGCACCTCGGGGACGCCCCCGTCGGCCGAGAGGACGCCCTTCACCACCTCTTGAAGCACCCGCCCTGCGGGATTGACGACGTAGAGGACGTCCGGGTCGCGCCCCAGGACCGCATCAAGGACGTCCGCCACTGAGGTCCCCAGCAAGTTCGCGGTCATTTATATCAAGGACTACAAACAGACACCACTTAATTTTAAACCCAATTTTTGATGGAAAAGACGGGGAGGGCGTGAACGCCGGGGAGAGAGCGGCTCGAGGCCCTGCTCCAGGGTTGTCGGGAATCATTCATGATGCGCCTTCCTCGAGGTAGGTAGACTTACGGTCCACCCAGCCCCCTCACCGAACATGGACTACGATCGGGTGCGGGACGTCGACCCCGCCGTCGCAAGTGCCCTCGAGGCCGAGGAGACTCGCCAGCGCGAGACGCTGACCATGATCGCGAGCGAGAATCTCGTCTCGGAGGCGGTGATCCAGGCCCAGGGGAGCACCTTCACCAACAAGTACGCCGAGGGATACCCTGGCGAGCGATATTACGCCGGATGTGAATACGCCGACGAGATCGAGGAGCTCGCCATCATGCGGGCGAAGGCCCTTTGGGGTGCCGAGCACGTGAATGTGCAGCCACACAGTGGCTCGCAGGCGAACATGGGCGTATACTTCGCCGTCCTCGAACCCGGGGATTCGATCCTCTCCCTCGACCTCTCCCACGGCGGCCACCTGAGCCACGGGCACCCGGCCAACTTCGCAGGAAAGCTCTACGAGGTCGAGCACTACCAGGTCTCCGAGGCCACCGGACTCATCGACTACGAGGGGCTCCAGGAAACCGCCCTCGAGATGGAGCCGGACCTCATCGTCTCGGGCTACTCGGCGTACCCCCGGGTCGTCGATTGGGAGCGCATCCAGGCCGTCGCCGACGACGTGGATGCCTACCACCTCGCGGACATCGCCCACATCACCGGACTCGTCGCCGCCGGGGTCCACCCCTCGCCGGTCGGGATCGCCGACTTCGTGACCGGCTCGACGCACAAGACCATCCGCGCCGGCAGGGGCGGGATCATCATGACGAGCGAGGCGTACGCCGACGCCATCGACAGCGCGGTGTTCCCCGGCATGCAGGGTGGCCCGCTGATGCACAACATCGCCGGCAAGGCGGTGGGGTTCGACCAGGCCCTCGAACCCGAATTCGAGGAGTACGCCGAGCAGATCGTGGCCAACGCCAAGGCGCTCGCCGACAGCCTCCAGGAGGCGGGCTTCAGCCTCGTCTCGGGCGGGACCGACACCCACCTGGTGCTCGTCGACCTCCGTGACTCCCATCCCGACGTGACCGGCGGGACGGCCGAGGAGGCCCTCGAAAAGGCGGGGATCGTGCTCAACGCCAACACCGTCCCGGGCGAGACACGCTCGCCGATGAACCCCAGTGGGATCCGGGCAGGCACCCCCGCGCTCACCGCCCGCGGGTTCGAGGAGACCGACCTCCGAACCGTCGGGGAGCTCATCGCCCGGGTGATCGACAACGTCGACGACGACTCGGTCATTAACGAAGTGCAAGGGGAGGTGGCCGAGCTCGCCGCCGAGCACCCGATATACGAGTGAGCAGCGGGGGACGACTGCGCTTCAGATGCGGACAATCTCTGACAGAGTGGCATCCCGACCCAGCCGATTTCCCCGGTGTTGAATATCCCCGCGACCGGAGTGTCGATCGATGGCCACGATCATCGACGGCGAGGCGGTGGCGGCGGATATCCGGAACGGACTCCGGGAGAGCATCGACGCCGTCGCCGACCGGGCGCGGCGCCCGACGCTCGCGACCGTCCTGATGAGCGAGGACCCGGCGAGCGAGACCTATGTGTCGATGAAGCAAGAGGACTGCGAGGAGGTGGGCATCGAGGCCCGGGACGTCTCCATCGACCCGGACGAACCGGCGGCGGAGCTGTACGGGACCATCGACGAGCTGAACGCTGACCCGGCGGTCCACGGGGTTCTCGTCCAGATGCCCGTTCCGGAACACGTCGACACGCAGACGGTCCTCCGGCGGATCGACCCGGTGAAGGACGTCGACGGGTTCCATCCGGAGAACGTCGGGCGGCTCGTGGCGGGCGACGCCCGGTACAAACCCTGCACCCCGCACGGGATCCAGCGGCTTCTCGACGCGGCCGGCGTTGATCCGGAGGGGAAGGACGCGGTCGTCGTGGGCCGCTCGGACATCGTGGGCAAGCCCATGGCGAACCTCCTCATGCAGAAGGCGCCTGGCGGGAATGCCACGGTCACGGTGTGTCACTCCCGGACGGAGGACCTCGCCGCGAAAACCCGTCAGGCGGACATCCTCATCGCGGCGGCCGGGGTGGCGGAGATGATCGACGGCTCGATGCTCTCGGAGGGGGTGACGGTCATCGACGTGGGCGTGAACCGGGTCGACGCGGACAACGAGAAGGGCTACGAGCTGGTCGGCGACGTGGAGTTCGAGAGCGCGGAGCAGAAGGCCGAGGCGATAACCCCGGTCCCCGGCGGGGTCGGCCCGATGACCCGGGCGATGTTGCTCTACAATACCGTGAAGGCGGCGGGGATCCAGGAGGGCGTCGAGGTGGACCTCCCGTAGTCGAACGAGGATGTGTCGAGATGGACCTCCCGTAGTCGAACGAGGAAGCCATCTTTCTCCCCGCGTACCCCACTGGATACGTGGTTCTCTGGAACACCCCCGCCGTTCTCACCCGACAGCGTCGAGTGCAGTTCGGGCTCGCTCGAGCTCGGCAACGTCGTCAGTCCGAAGATACGCACCCACCGCCCGACCTGCGATCACGAGCCGCTCCGCCTCCGCCGGGTCGATGTCTCCGTCAAGGGCACGTACCCGCCGGACGTGATCCCCGAGCGTCTCCACCACGCTCGTCGCCTCCTCGACCACCTCGACGTCCTCAAGCCAGGTCCGGAGGTCGTCCCGGTAGGCCCGGAGGGCGCTGGCCGTGGCGAGGCCCCGGGCAGCCCGCATGGACGCCGGGACATCAGCCGGGTCGGGCCGGTCACCGTCCGGAGCCCCCTCGAGGAGGGAGAGGAAGTACCGCTTTTCCTCCTCGGAGAGGGAGAGTGCCCGTCGGACCCGCGAGGCGGCGTGGCGCAGCTCCTGTGCTGCGAGGTAGGTGTCATCGAGGGGCTCCAGCTCGCCCGCATGGATGAAGCCCCTCGCACGGATGTACTCCCGCGCCGCCTCCTCGGCTGGGTCGGCGGCCTCCCGGAGCGACCGCTCGCCGGCGAGCCGACGCGCCTCCGAAAGGTCGAGGGAGGTCGCCCGATCGGTGTGGCGGCGGCGCTCGTCGACGCCCACGCTCCGGATGCTCCCACACTCCGGACAGGTGATGCTGCCAGTCTCGAAGTAGGACCAGCGGGCGTGACACTCCTGGCACTCCCGCTCGCCGCGAACCTCCATGGGCATCACGAGGTGACCCACTCCCAAAGGTCGTGCGGTGGCGACAGACCCACATGGAGCGGGCACACCGGAGGAATGCCCGGGGTCGAGCGATATCGATTGTGAGTGCCTTGCCCATTGGTCGCTCGGTCGTCGAGCACGGCCTCGGGTGAGGACGCCCGAACGTGCCCGGATTGGCGAACAGACGGCACATCCTCGGTCCGTCACGGCGGTGTGCCGCCAGTTTCGCTCCCCGCCGCGACGTGTCGGTCACGTCACGGACCGAGGTGGTCCGGTCCTCGTATGTAAACGTACGGACGGGCGTTGGGAGGGCGGCCGATGCGGGCCCCCGCGCCCCTCTCGCCGGCCGGTACCCGATGGACACCGCAGTCGCGATTCCAGGCCACGGTCGACCCGGATCCTGTATGACCAAAACGCCTATCAGTCCCCTCGCGAAATCACCGGGTACGATGTCGACTCACGGTCCGACCCCACTCGCGGAGGATAGGGGAAGTCGCGGCGACGCGGCTGGTCGAGAAATTCTCGGGCGATCCTGAGTCCGGAGAGCGCCCACGGACCGAACGTCGTGGCGACGCCGTCTCGGTTCTCCTCGACGACACCGAACTCGTCCTCTCGACCGAAGAGGCACGAGCGCTGCGATCCGCGCTCGCGGATGCCCTGACGGAGCGAGCGGAGTTCCTCCACACGGCCGGGCAGCACCGGGAGGATGGGTCCTACGTCGTGGAGCGCCGGGGCGCCGATTCGGCCGGCAATCGCAAGGTCTTCGAGTCGTTCCAGGCGCTCTCGCGACTCGCGGAGCGGCTGCCGGATCGGGTCGAAGCTGAGGACCTCTCTCGTGTCGGTCTGACTGCCGGGCGCCGGCACATGGTGCTCTGGCACCTCGTCGAGCACCCGGCGTTCCCCTTCGAGTTGGAGAGCAGGCAACCACTCGTGGCACGGAACAGGGGGGATGCGTAGCTGACCGGTTCGAGAGATCGGCCCCCTCGTATCGTGTGCTGAGCGGGGGACTGAGTGGCGGCGACACCGGAGACGTGTCGCCTTGTCAATGTCTCCGGGCGTAGCCTTTTGCCGATGGCCGCGGAAGCGACGGCCATGCATCCGAGACCAGCGACCTTCTCCATCGTCGCCCGCGATCCCGACCAGGACGCCGTCGGCGTCGCCGTCCAGTCGAAGTTCGTGAGCGTCGGGTCCGTCGTCCCGTTCGCGAGCGCGGACGCGGGGGCGATCGCCACCCAGAGCTTTGCGAACGTGGCCTACGGCCCGGATGGGCTGGAGATGCTCCGGGATGGGGCCCCGGCCGACGAGGTCGTCGAGGCCCTGACCGAGGACGACGAGGAGGCTCCCCAGCGACAGGTCGGCATCGTCGGACAGGACGGGTCCGTCGCGGCGTTCACGGGTGAGGAGTGCTTCGACCACGCGAGCGACCGGCAAGGTGCGCACTATACCGTCCAGGGAAACATCCTCGAGAACCGGGAGACGATCGACGCGATGGCCGACACCTTCGAGGAGACGGGGGGAGGCCTCCCGGAACGACTGATCGCCGCCCTCCACGCGGGCAATGAGGCCGGGGGCGACCAGCGGGGGGAGCAGTCCGCGGCCCTCTACGTCGTCAAGCCGGAGGGGGGATACGACGGGAAGAACGACCGCTGGGTGGACGTGCGCGTCGACGACCACGAGCACCCGATCGACGAGCTCGAGCGGGTGTTCCGCATCTACGACGTGACCCTCCTCGAGCGCGAGGAGCCGGCGGAGGTGGTCTCCCTCTCCGGAGAGACCGCGTCGTCGGTCCTCGAGGTCCTCTCCGACCTTGGCCATTACGACGGGGAGCCCGGACCGTCATTCGGCGAACCGGAGCGGGAGGCCCTCGAGGAGTTCCGGGGGATGAACAACTTCGAGAACCACGACCTCGAGGTCATCGAGGACGCACTCGCCCGGGGGTGGGACGATGCCGAGGGGACGGGAGAAGAGCGCATGGTGAACGCCATCTGGCACGGTCTCTCCCGCCTGGAGCGACGGTGATGCGCGACGAGGACGAGGTCCGCGAGCAGTACGAGTTCCTCGCGGCCCAGCTCGAGAGCGAGCACATGCGCCACGCGGGGGTCAGGCAGATGTTCACCTACTACAGGCGAGCCCTGGGGTGGGTGCTCGAAGAGGAGGAGATGTGAGTGGAGCGGTCGTTAATGCGCTGTCCGGCGGGTCGGGGGCCGCCAATCCCATTTTTTGACTCGCTGCGGTAGCTTTAAGGATACCGCGTCCATTGCATCAGGTGACGCTTCGCTTGGAGGGCCGAAGCGTCAGCGGGGACCAATTCAGGGCG
>JBDGRH010000200.1:0-4321 GCA_042218225.1 Halodesulfurarchaeum sp.
GGGATATCCACTGGGTGTCGAATATCGCTGGTGCCGGAACCCGACCGTGGCCAGATTGGCACACCATCGATCGTCGATTGCCCTGGGTTTCCACACCCTGGAAACGCGGGGCGGAAAGAAGACCTGGATAGGACGGCGCCCGCTCCCAGGGGACAGTATATACTGTGATTTCGTGACGACCTGGCCGGGCTGAAGCAGTGACGACCTGGCCCGGCTGAAGCACTGGCGACCCTGCCCCGCTGAAGGACTGGCGACCTGGCCCCGCTGAAGCCCGTCCCCACGAACCACTTCCTGTTGGGCTCCCAATGATTTACGTCGACGCCGACCTATCTAGACCTGAGATGTCACAGCGAAAGGTATCCACGGAGCTCACGGTGGAGGAGTACACGAAGGGGTTGGTCGGCCCGGACGTGGACTGGGCGGGGTGGGTCGCCGACGGCGGGACCGTCCGGACGCACACGCCCCCGGCCTGCTGGGGGCCGATGATCACCCCCTCATTCAAAGGCGGCCACGAGGTGACCAAACCCGTCGCCGTGGAAGGGGCCGAGGTGGGGGACGCCATCGCCATCAAACTGCGCGACGTCGAGGTCACGAGCGTCGCCACGAGCACGGGGACCATGGACACCCGTGAGGGGGCGTTCGGCGAGGACCCCTTCGTCGACCATCGCTGTCCGGAGTGCGGGGCGGAGTGGCCCGAGAGCATCGTCGAGGGGACCGGCGAGGACGCCATCCGGTGTGCCGAGTGCGGCGCGAACGCCTCGGCCTTCGCCTTCGAGTACGGGATCACCACCGTGTTCGACGACGACCGGCGCGTGGGTCTGACGGTCGACGACGAGGCCGCCCACGACCTCGCCGAGCGGGCCAGCGAGGCCGCCGCGCTCCCGGAGAACGCTGAGCAACACCCGATCCTCCTGTACGAGCCCTCGGAGATTCCGGGGACCCTCGGCCATCTCCGCCCATTCGTCGGCAACATCGGCTCGACACCCCCGATCGAGATGCCGGACTCCCACAACGCGGGAGACTTCGGGCAGAACCTCATCGGGGCGTCGCACGAGTGGGGACTGACGGGCGAGGACGAGCTGGCGAAGCGGACGGACGGACACATGGACGTCAATGCGGTCCGGCCCGGCGCCATCCTCCTCGTTCCGGTGAAGGTCGACGGCGGTGGGATCTACGTCGGCGACATGCACGCCAACCAGGGGGATGGCGAGCTCGCCCTGCACACCACCGACGTCAGCGGCTGGACGGAGTTCGAGGTCGAGGTCATCGACGACCTGAACCTGGACGGGCCGCTCCTCCTGCCGAAGGAGGAGGACCTCCCCCACATCAGCAAACCGTTCTCGGCAGAGGAGCGCGAGACGGGGGCCGAGCTGGCCGCCGAATACGACGTGGACCTCGTGGACGACGTCGGCCCGATCCAGGTCATCGGCTCGGGGGCGACGATCAACGCCGCCACGGAGAACGCCTACGACCGGGCGGAATCCCTTCTCGGGATGAGCCGCGGGGAGGTCCGGACCAGGGCCACGTTCACCGGGGGCGTCGAGGTCGGGCGGCTGCCCGGCGTGGTCCAGCTTTCGCTCCTGGTCCCGATGGACCTCCTCGAGGACCGGGGGATCGCGCACCTGGTTCGAGAGCAATATTCGATCTGAGGGGGCCCAACGCGTACTCCGACACCGTCGACCCATCCCATTATCCACTCCAGCGGGGGGACCACCGGCCCACCTCAACAACGGATGGGAGGCACCGAGGCACCGAAGATCGGGATCTACAGTCCAGCGAGGAACTCCCTGAGCTCGTCGTTGAACGCCGCTGGCTGCTCCAGCATCGAGAGGTGGGCGGCGTCGGGGATGGTGGTCCACGACGCCGTCTGGAGCTCCGACGCCAGGAACTCGTGATACCACGGCGGCGTCAGTTGGTCGTGTTCCCCGGTGAGCGCGAGGGTGGGAAGGGAGAGCTGCCCGATGCGGTCGCGTTCGTCGAAGTGATGGCTGGTCAGGAAGTCCCGCCGGGTGACACGCTGGCCCACCGCACGCATCGCGGACCGAGAGTGCTCGAGGAGGTCCTCCTCCGGGTCGTGAAAGAGCATGTCATCGCCGTGGAGGAATGCGACCGCGCGGTCGAAGTCGTCCGCGAGCCAGTTCCGGAGGTCCTCCAGGACTGCCAGCTTCGCCCCGGAGCCGGCAAGAACGATCCCGTCCAGGTCCGGATCGGTTTCGAGGACCGCGGTCATGACCACGGCGCCGCCCAGCGAGTTGCCCACGAGCACGCGGGCATCGACCGCCTCGGCCACCGCGAGGGTGTCCGCCACGTAGGCAGCCATGGTATCGGGCCCCGGCTCGGTCTCAACATCGTCGGACTCGCCGTGGCCACTCAGATCGAGGCCGACGACCGGGTACTCCCTCGAGAGGCGGGCGAACTGCGATTTCCAGATCTCGTGGGTCCCGCCGCTCCCGTGGACGAACAGGAGCGTTGGCCCGCCGTCCGCCCGGTCCTCGACCCGGTATGCCGTCCGGCGATCGTGGTGCGTGACCGTCTCCATGTATCGGGGATGAACGCGCGTCGGAATAGCTGTGGGGGATACAGGGGAAAGAGAGAGTTGACGGGAGGAGTTGAGGCAGAAACCAGATTGCCCATTCCCCTGCTCCTCCGAAAAGTACGACCCTGCAGGACCTAGACGGCCCGGATGGGAACCGTTAATTCCCCGAGCCCCGCTACGGCGTGACATGCAGATCGAACCGGAGCCGCTGGGGGACCTGGGCACCGGACGTCGCCGCTCCCTGTTCGAGCGCGATGCCGGGATCGAGGAGATCCGTCCGCAGGTGGCGGATATCGTCGATCAGGTCCGGGAGGAGGGCGATGCCGCCCTCAGGGAGTTCTCCCGTCGCTTCGACGACGTGGAGGTCGGAAACCTCGACATCACCGACCGGGCCGAGAGGGCGGTCGAGGAGCTCGACGACGACGTCAGGGCCGCCATCGAGGACGCGGCGGCGAACATCCGCGCGTTCCACGCCCGCCAGCAGCGGACGGACTGGCGAACGTCGTCCGACGGTCGAGAGCTCGGTCGGCGGTTCCGCCCGATCGAGCGCGCCGGCGTATACGTCCCGGGCGGAACCGCTGCCTACCCCTCGAGCGCCCTCATGGGCGTCATCCCGGCCGCCGTCGCCGGCGTGGAGCACATCGTGGTGACCACGCCACCCGCCGAGGACCTGGATCCAGCAACCCTCGCGGCGCTTTCCGTGGCGGGCGCGGACGCCATTTACAATGTGGGCGGCGCGCAGGCGGTGGCCGCGATGGCCTACGGGACCGAGACGGTCGAGCCGGTCCAGAAGATCGTCGGTCCCGGGAATCGCTGGGTGACCGCGGCGAAGGCGGTGGTCCAGGGTGACGTGGCCATCGACTTCCTGGCGGGGCCGAGCGAGGTGTTGGTGATCGCGGACTCGACCGCCAAACCCGCGTTCGTGGCAGCCGATCTCCTCGCCCAGGCCGAGCACGACCCCGACGCGAGTGTCGTCGCCGTCACCCCTTCGGAGACCGTCGCCCGCGAGATCGCCGAGGAGGTGACCTCACAGCTCGAGGGGAGAGAGCGCAGGGCGGTGATCGAGGAGGCACTCGCCCGGGACGCGTCGGGCATCTTCTGGACCCGCTCGATGAGCGAGGCCGTGCTCTTCGCCGAGGAGTACGCCCCGGAGCACCTCTCGATCCAGGTGGCGGACGACGAGGCGGTACTCGACCGCATCGACAGTGCGGGGAGCGTCTTCCTCGGCCCCTATACGCCGGTCGCGGCGGGAGATTACGCCACGGGGACGAATCACGTGCTCCCGACCGGCGCGGCGGCGAAGGTGGTCGGTGGCCTCTCGGTGGATACGTTCATGCGGGCAAGTACCGTCCAGCGCCTGGATCGGGAGGCGCTTTCGGACCTCCGCGAGACGGTCACGCGGCTGGCCAGGACGGAGGGCCTCGAGGCCCACGCGGAGAGCGTGGACGTCCGCTTCGCGGACGAATAGTGGCCTTACTCGAGCTGGAAGGCGACCTCCATCTCGACCTGGTACTCGTACTCGGGTGCGTTCGCCACCTCGACGCCCTGCTCTTTGACCTCCGCCCATTTGACGTTCTCCAGGGTCTCCTCGGCCCGCTCGAGGGCATCTTCCGTGGCATCCTCGAAGCTCTCTGTGCTGGTCCCGATCAACGTTATCTTTTTGAACACCATTGGGGCTCACCTCGGTATGGTGGATTCGTGCATCCGGATGGCGGATGGCCGGATCCACTCGCGTCCGGACGGCGGATGGCCGGATCCGCCCGCGTCCGGATTGGACATCCACCC
>JBDGRH010000200.1:4421-18392 GCA_042218225.1 Halodesulfurarchaeum sp.
CGCGTCCGGACGGCGGATGGCCGGATCCGCCCGCGTCCGGATTGGACATCCACCCGAGGGCGCAATAAAGATTGGTGGCGACACACGGGATGCGGCGGACCAGGTGCAGTCGTTCGACGTTTCACGGCATCGAGGAGGTTCAGATGTCACTTCGCTCCCCTCACCGTCCCGTTCCAGGTCGACTCGATACCCGCTTCCGTCAGGGAACGGTCTGCTCGATGAGCCGACTCAGGAGGATGTACACCAGTGCGACCGCGCCCACCAGGACGACACTGCCGACGAGGAGCAGCTCCGGGGTTCCGATGTGTCGGTCCGGAGACAACCAGGACATCGTGAGGTAGACGCCACTCATCCCCATGAGACTCCCCCCAACTTTGGCGAACTCGCGGAGGTCCCGCCGGAGTCTCACAGTACCGGTATGTCCGAATGGGGACTTAAAATGTATCCCTTCATATGTAACCGGACGGACGATTCGGGCAGTTCCTACCCGACCGCAGTCTTTCGCCTCCCGGTTCGCCCACCCCCATCCGAACCTCCTCATCCACCCGTCTCCAACTTCGCCTGGAGGGCGGCAACCACGCCTGTCAGGTGCGCAGTCCCCCAGGTGGCCACGATCACGGCGCCCACGGCGTCGAAGACGAGATCCAACATCGTATCTCCCACCCCGTACTGGGTCAAGGCGGGAGGGGCCCCGACGAACGAGGAGACCTCCGTCACGGCGAACTCGGCGACCTCCCAGAGGACGCCGAAGGCGAGAACGAGAAGCAGGATGAGGGCGAACGCGAACGCGGGTGGGAAGTACAGGTCGTCGATGTGCTCGTCGAGGGCCCTGGCCGTCGCGTACCCGGCCCCGCCGACGATGGAGGAGGAGACCGCGTGGGTGAGGTGATCCCACCACCAGACCGAGCGGTAGAAGCTCGCCTCCATCCACGGGAGCCCCACCGTCCCGAACGCGTGCAGGAAGACGGCGGCGGTGATCCAGAGGGTGAGCCCCGCGTCCATGGGGATCTCGTAATCCCGCTCGAGCACGGCTGGCAACTGGGTGACCGCGAGGCCCAGCGCCGCGTTCACCGTGACCCCGACGTCCATCTCATAGAGTCCCACGAAGAGAAATCCGACGAGGGAGAGCGTGAGGACCCTGCTGATCTGGGCTTGCCGTCTGGGGGAGATCCCCAGCCATTCCCGGACTCTCATTCCAGGACCTCCTCGACCTCGTCGGGGAGTCTGACCCGGGTCGGGGCGACCCGCCGGAAGTACAGGGCGAAGATCACCCCGGCTAGCGCTCCCGTCACCGTCGCGGCGACGAAGTCCCACATCAGCGCCTCAAGCGCTGCCTGATCGACCGCCGGTGACACCGGGGGCGGGTTCGGATAGAGCAGCGTCGTCCCCAGGTACAGATCCGAGAGCCACTGGATCACCGCCCAGCCACCCGCCGCCGCCATGGTCACCACGACCACGAAGAGGACCGCGAACCAGGTCGTCATCATGACCGGCGTGAAGACGTCCAGTTCCACCGCGATGACGAGTGCGATCGCCGCGACGGAGAGGTACGTGGCCACGTCACCAATGGCCCCGGAGGCGATGAGACCCCGTCCCAGGAGGGGGAGCACGGTGAGCACCAGGACCTCCCAGGGGAGCATCACCCGCGGGTTCCGGTAGGCGATCGGCGGGATGACGCCGAGGACCAGGACGAGGGCCGCGACCGTCACCCACGCCCAGTCGCCGTCCAGGAGACTCTCCACCCCCACCAGCCCGACGAACCCCAGGAGCACCCAGGAGAGGACGGAGTTGAGTCTGGTGTCGTTCAGGAGGACGTCAAGTTCGCCCCGCTGTGCCATCGTCCCCACCTTCGCCCGCCCCGGTAACTAAACCTTCCCACGCGAACGGGGGTCCAGTTCCGCCGTCACGGGATCACGGGGATGCCCGAGCCGAGGAGCACATATCCGGTGGCGTATGCCAGCCCGGCGAGCGTCACGGCCGCGAACCCCGTGATGACCGCGGTCGGGAGGTGGGGGAGACGGGCCCGTCCGGGGAGGACCCCGAGCCCGCCCATCGCCAGCACGCTGAACACGAAGTGATAGGAGGTCTCGAGCGTCGGGGGTGGAAACACCGCAACGAGGAGGCCGTATCCGACCCCGAGGACGGCGTGAGGCTCGAGGTACGCTCCGAGTTCGACGCGGGCGAGGGTGGCGAGGGCCCCGATCCCGAGCCAGATGGCCGCGACCTCGACGAAGAAGGCCCCGAGTAGATGCACGGTCGGGTCAGCCGACAGGACGACCCGGGCGTCGAGAACAGTCACATCGAGGGGGAAGAGGAGTCTCGGCGGGTGGCCCGTGAGGAGGTCGCCGAACGGGTGCGAAACGAGGCCCACCAGGGCACTCCCCAGGATCCACGTCCGGCCGACGCCCCACCCGGCAGCCCCACGGGCGAGCAGGACCGCGCCGGCGACGAAGATGACGCCGACGAGGAGATCGAGCGGCGATCCGGCGACCCGGATCGCAAGGAGTGTCGCTGTGAGGACGGCCGCACCCGCCAGAAGGGAAATACTGCGAACCCTAGAAGTGGGGCGCTGGAGGACCGGTCGAGAGAAACGGGGAGGGCCACGATGGAATCCCCAGCGGGGGAACAGTCGTCCGTCTCCCGTCATCAGCGACGCGCCCACCGCCACCCCGATCGCCACCGGGAGTGCGTGGGTGACAGAGCGGTGGACGGGCACGGAAGCTCGCCAGAAGCCAGCCGCCAGTGCGAGGGGGCCGGTACCCTCCGCGCGGAGGAGGCCGGAGAGCGCGAAGAACATATCGACGTCCGGGAGCGTGGCGAAGAGGCCGGCGAGGCAGGCCACCGCCAGCGCGCGGTCTCGTGGGAGGCCACCGAGAAGGGCGATGCCACCGGCGACTGCCAGGGCGATCGCGGCGTGGCCCACGAACATCGCCCACGTGTAGGCGGGCTGGCCGGTTAAGCCCGACGGGTCGAGATGGGGCCACGGTGTCGACCGTCAATGACAGTTCGGGACGAGCGGTTACACACGTTTTCCGAGTGGATTCTGGAAGGTTTTTCCTTCTCGTCGCGATATGAACTGATATGTCCTCACCAGACGTCGGCGAGCTCACCGTGCCGGATCGGACGCTGATGGGGCCCGGACCGAGCGACGTCCACCCCCGGGTCCTGAAAGCGATGGCCACGCCCCTCGTTGGGCACCTCGACCCCGCCTTCATCGACGTGATGGACGAGGTCCAGGAGCTCCTCCGGTACACCTTCCGGACGGACAACCGGTGGACCATCCCGGTGAGTGGAACCGGCTCGGCGGCCATGGAGACCGCCTTCGGGAACGTGGTCGAACCGGGAGATACGGTCCTCGTCCCGACGAACGGGTACTTCGGCGGCCGGATGGCCGACATGGTCGCCAGGGCGGGTGGAGACGTCGTCGAGGTGGACGCCCCGTGGGGCGAACCGCTGGATCCCGGGGCGGTCGAGTCGGCTTTCGAACGATCCGACCCGGACGTCTTCGCGTTCGTCCACGCGGAGACGAGCACCGGCGTCCTCCAGCCGAACGTTCCCGAGCTCACGTCCATCGCGCACGAGCACGGCGCACTCGTCATCGCCGACACCGTCACCTCCCTGGGGGGTGTGAAGCTCCGGGTGGACGACTGGGACATCGACGTCGCCTACGCGGGTTCCCAGAAGTGCCTCTCGGCACCTCCGGGTGCAAGCCCCCTGACCCTCAACGACCGGGCGATGTCGAAGGTTCTCGATAGAGAGCACGACGCACGGTCGTGGTACCTCGACCTCTCCCTGCTCGAGGGCTACTGGGGCGAGGAGCGCTCCTATCACCACACCGCTCCCATCACCAACGTCTACGCGCTCCGGGAGGCGCTCCGACTCGTCGCGGAGGAGGGGATCGAGGAGCGCTGGGAGCGCCACCGCGAGATGGCCGGCGCGATCAAGGCCGGGGTCGAGGCGATGGGCCTGGAGCTCAACCCCGAGGAGGAGTACTGGCTCCCCTCGCTCAACGCCGTCCGCGTCCCGGACGGGGTGACCGACGGGGAGGTCATCGAGTACCTCCTCGAGCACTACGACATCGAGATCGCGGGCGGGCTGGGTGACCTGGCGGGCGACATCTTCCGTATCGGCTGCATGGGGTATAGCTGCCGGCCGGCGAACGTTGCCTACCTCATGACCGCGTTCGCCGACGCCCTGGATGCGCTCGGGGCCGACGTCGACCCCGAGGCAGGGGTCGCGGCGACGAGAGAGGCGCTCTGAGGCCGGCCCGGCCCTCGCTCCTCGTCCGGCCCCCTGTGCTCAGTATGTAATGGAAGTGCAGCCCGGTCCGGCGTGTGGTATGGGCCGGTGCCAAACCCCTCGAAGGACATATACACCCCGCGGGCGAGACCTCACCCGTGTCGGTGCGCCTCCTCCACTACTCCGATCTCGAGAACGCATACGACGACCCGGAGCACGCCGCCCGCATCGCCGGGGTTGCGAAGGTGGTCCGCCGCGACGACGGACCGGACCCCATCGTCCTGGGCTCCGGTGACAATACAGCCCCGGGAGTGCTGTCCCTCGAGACGTCGGGGGCACAGTCCCTCGACCTGTATCGCGAACTCCGCCCCGACGCGGAGACGTTCGGGAACCACGACTTCGATTACGGGCTCGAGGCCACCCGCGATATCGTGCGCCGATCGCCCCAGCCCTGGGTCGCCACCAATGTATACCAGGACGGCGACCGGTTTGCCGCGGCGGAGGGCGTTCAGCCCTGGACGGTCCTGCAGCGGGACGGACACCGTGTCGGTATCTTCGGCGTCCTGGACGAGGCGACGCCGTCGCTGAACCCAGCTGCGTCGGCACTCGACGTCGTCGATCCCCTCGACGCGGCCCGGTCGGCGGTCGATACCCTCCGGGAGCGGGGCGTCGACGTCATCATCGCGCTCTCGCACCTCGGGCGCCGGGACGAGGAGCTGGCGGCGGCGGTGGACGTGGACGCCGTCCTGGGTGGGCATATCCCCACCGAACGGATCGAGCGCATCGATGGAACCCTCCTCACCCGTCCAGGTTCCGGCGGGGAGGTCCTCCTGGACATCGACCTCGATGACGGAGCGGTCACCCGACGGATGGTTTCGGACGCACCACCGGTCCCGGGGGTGGCCGAGGCCCTGGAGAACCGAAAGACCAGGGCGGGCCTGGACGCGGTCGTTGCGGAGGTCGAAGAGCCGATCGAGCGCTCGGAATCCACCGTCTTCAGGGGGGAGAGTCGGATCGGGAACTTCGTGGCGGACGCCTATCGATGGGCGGCGGACGCGGACGTCGCGCTCCAGAACAGTGGTGGGGTCCGGGACGGTCCGCCGCTGTCCGGGCCCGTGACCGTGGGGGATCTGATCAGCGTCGTCCCGTTCGAGGAGCCGGTGAGCGTGGCGGAGCTCACCGGCGAGGAGCTGCGAGACGTCCTCCGGGGGGCTGACGGCTCAGGTTTGGGGTTCGCCGAGCCCGATTGGTGGCACGCCCACGTGAGCGGGGCCACCCTCGTCTGGGACGAGCGAGACGACGAGCTGGTGCGGGCCACGGTCGACGGGGACCCGATCGACCCCGGGGAGACGTACACGCTCGCGACGACCGAGTACCTCTTCTACAGCGACGACGAGTTCCCGGCCCTCGACGAGGCGCATCGCGTCGCGCAGCTGGACACCCAACACGAGATCCTCGTCAGCTACGCGCGGCGCTTCGGCATCACTCCCGAGATCGAGGGACGCGTCGTCCGCCGGCACCAGGAGGACTGACTGGCCGAGGACGCTCACGGTCGCGGTTCGAGCCAGGACGAATGACTTAGGGGTTCCCCCGTCCTTCCGGGAGACATGACGCAGATCGTGGTGCCGGTGCGATACCCGCTTTCCCGGCACTCCCGACGGACCCTCGGTGCGGCCATCGACCTCGCGGCGGAGCGGGACGCCTCGCTCACGGTGTTGCACGTCAATCTCTACCAGGAGTCGCGACGGGTGACCAGGACGGACCTCAAGCGGGCTGTCGAACGGGCGTTCGGACCGCTTCCGCGGACGAGATACGTCGTTCGACGGGGGTTCCTGGTCGAGCAGACCATCCTGGACGAGGTCGCCGCGGAGGACGCGGACATCGTCGTCATCGGGGGGAAGCAGGTCAGTCGCTGGCGGCGGTCGATGCGACGACTCCTGGGGGACCCGGACATCGAGGGGTTCCTGAAGCGGGAGCTCGACTGCACCGTCGAGACCGTGTGACGCTCGTCGGTGGTCATTCCGCGTCTGTCTCGCGGGCGGGGGAGAGAAGGGACGCTTACCGCCCGTCGTCCAGCGAGACGGCGGCGGTCCCGCTCGTCTCGTCGAAGACGTGGTGCTGGTGTGGGTAGGCGATCTCCACGTCGGGATCGGACTCGAGACGCTCCCACACCTCTGAATGGACGGCTGACCGGACCGCAGGGATGCGATAGGGCTGGGACGCCCAGTAGCGAAGCGTCAGGAGGACGCCGTGGTCCCCGAAGGAATGGATCTGGCAGGTGGGCGCAGCCGGGTATCGCGCACTCCCGATGCGGATGTCCGGTCCGCCACTGATGACCTCCGGGACGGCCTTTGCTCCCTCCACCATGATCTCCCGGGCCCGGTCCAGGTCTCCCTCATAGGTCACCCCGACCTGGAGGGAGAGCCTCGTGCGCTCGTCCTCCGCAGAGTAGTTGATGACGTCGCGCTCGCGGATCGTCGAGTTGGGGATGACGAGAAAGGTGTTCTCGAGGGTGAATATCTTCGTGTAGCGGAGGGTGATGTCCTCGACGAACCCGCGCTGGCTCACGTCGGTGAGCTCGATCATGTCACCGATCTCGTAGGGGTGATCAGCCAGCACGAATACCCCGTTGATGACGCTTCCGACGATCGGCGCAAGCACCAGGCCCAGGACGGCGGAGAACACCGTCACGGAGAGCGCGATGCTGGTGACCGGGAGCCCCACGAGGCGAAGCGCAATCAACACTCCCACGATCAGCGTCCCGGTCCTGACCCCTCGGAGGACTGTCCGGGACAGACTCGGCCGCTGGAAGCGTCGGGCGACGCGCCGCCCGATCACCCGCACGATGAGCTTCCCGAGGACGTAGCTCGCGACGATGACGATGGCCGCATAGAGCCATCCCAGGTCCAATACCCGGGTAAGCCAGTCCACCGCCTGGGTCGGCATGCCCGGCGAATCGTCGGGGAGGGCAATAAACCATTGGCCCCTCGGGGCAGGCCAGGCGCGAAACCCGACCAGGGGAAGCGGTGGAACGGTTCGGTTGCCACATTACAGGCAGTCGTGGGCGCTCCCCCGAGACTTGAAATGGGAAGGGAGGACCATCCCGTCGTATGTATTGACGTCCTGCCCGGTGTGGTCCGCGGTCGTGCGGCATGCCACACTGGATGAGTTCGGATTATGGTCGCTCCGGCGGGGTGGGGCCAGGGCGGCCACCAGCCGCCTGTTCGCCCACTCGTGTTCGCTGGCCGAACCCACCCGCTCTGGGTTGCGTTGCGGATCGCTCCTGAACTGTCCCGTTGCCGCGCTACAGCTCCCGAACCCCCTCGTCGGTGATGACCCGCTCGAGCAGCCGCGTGGGCGTCGCGTCGTAGGCCGGGTTCTCGACGTCGAAGCCCTCGGGGGGCTCACGGATGACCTCGCTCGCGGCCCGGAAGTCGTTCTCGAAGCGGAATCCGCCGTCCACGATCTTCGCACTCGAGCCGGTGACCGTCACTGGCACCGACAGATCCGCCGCCGTCGCTGAGATCGGGTAGGTTCCGACCCGGTTGTACAGCGTGTCCTCGACGATGCAATCCATCCCGACGAGCACCTCGTCCACCTCCGGGAGGAAGTGGCCCGCCGCGCTATCGACGATCAGGACCGGATCGATGCGGTCGATCTGCCCCAGGACCCGGGCGGTCTTCCGGCCCAGGTGTCGCGGTCGGGCCTCCGTCACGAACACCTCGAGGTGGGCTCCATCCCTGGCCGCGGCCTCGAGAGCCTCCAGCACCGTCGTCGAGTAATCGTGGGTGAGGAGGGTGGAGCCGTCGGCCAGCTCCGTGGCCGCGTTCTCCGCGGCCCGGTGTTTGGCATTCTCGACGGTGGAGACGACCTCCTCGATGATCCCCTCGGTGCGGGCTTTCGCCCCCTCGACAGAGTCCGGCTCGGCGGCCCGGACGGTCTCGACGATCTCCCGCTGCGTGGTGATCAGGGAGGCGTGCGATGGATTCGCCCGCCGGAGGGCGTTGCTGTTGCGCTCGAGGGTCCGGAGGTACTCCTCCACCGTGGGGAACTCCTGGTCGAGGAGGTCCCGGAGGGCCCGGGCGGCCTTCACGGCGACGACCGAGGAGCTGTGCGTCCGCATCTCCCGGATCTCCTCGGCGGTCTCGTCGATCATATCTCATCCCTCCGCGCTGGGCGCCAAAGGTCTTCCCCATCGCGGCGCGAGCCCGATCGGCCTGCGCTCGCCCCGGACTCCTCCCGTTACCGATATCAGCCCTTGATATTGGCGATCGGGTACGTCCGGACCACCTTGTCGCCGATGCCGAGTGCGTCAGAGACGCGAACCACCTCGTCCACGTCCTTGTACACGCCCGGCGCCTCCTCGGCGATGGTCGCCCCGGACTGGGCCTTCACGAAGATCTGGTTCTGCTCGCGCAGCTCGTCCTGGACGTCGCCGCCCCAGAACTCCTGCTTGGCCTGGGTCCGGCTCATGAGCCGGCCGGCGCCGTGGGCGGTCGAGCCGAACGTGAGTCGCATGGAGTTCTCCCCGCCGCGGAGCACGTAGCTCCCGGCGCCCATGGAGCCGGGGATGATGACCGGCTGGCCCACCGACCGGTACGCGGCGGGGACCTCCTCGTGACCGGCGGGGAAGGCCCGGGTTGCCCCTTTCCGATGGACGAACAGCTCCATCTCCGAGCCGTCGACCTCGTGCATCTCCCGCTTGGCGATGTTGTGCGCGACGTCGTACAGCAGAGACATATCGAGGGCCTGCCACTCCGTGTCGAAGACGTCGGCGAAGACCTGTCGCGTCTGGTGCATGACGAGCTGCCGGTTCACCCACGCGAAGTTGATGGCCGCGTTCATCGCCCGATAGTACTCCGCCGCGAGCCGGCTCCCCGCGGGGGCGGCCGCCAGCTCCTTGTCGGGAAGTCGGTCCAGGAGGTCCCCGTGGTCCTGCTCGATGTACCGGAGGTAGTCGGTGCAGACCTGGTGCCCCAGTCCGCGGGAGCCACAGTGGATCAGGACGACGACCTGGTCCTCCTCGAGCCCGTAGGCCCCGGCCACGTCCTCGAGGAACACGTCCGTGACACGCTGGACCTCGAGGAAGTGATTCCCGCTGCCGAGGCTGCCGATCTGCTTTCGCCCGCGGTCTTTCGCCTCGTCGGAGACGGCGCTCGCATCTGCCTCCTCGCGGAACCCGTTGTCCTCGCAGTGCTCGAGGTCGTCCTCGACCGCGTATCCGTTGTCCAGGGCCCATCGCATTCCCCGATTTAGGATCTCGTTTATCGTCGACGTCGTCCCCTGGACGACCCCCCCACCACCGAGCCCGGAGGGGATGGCCTCGAAGAGGGCGTCGACGAGCTCCTCCTCGCGCCCCCGGACATCCGCGTAGGTGAGGTTCGTGCGCACCATGCGGACGCCGCAGTTGATGTCGTAGCCGACCCCACCCGGGCTGATGACCCCGTTCTCCGCGTCGATGGCCGCGACGCCTCCAACGGGGAACCCATAGCCCTGGTGGCCGTCGGGCATGCAGACCGCGGGCGACTGGATGCCCGGGAGGTGAGCGACGTTCTGGATCTGCGAGAGCGTGAGGTCGTCTTTGATCTCCTCGAGCAGCGACTCGCTCGCGAAGACGCGGGCCGGGACGCGCATACCATCGTGCGGTTCGATCTCCCAGATGTACTCCTCGAGCTGGTGGAGCGTGATGCCGTTCGCGTCGAAGGTGGTCATATGTTTATGGACACTCCGTGGCCTAGAATACGTTACGCCGGTCGCGTCGTGTAACTGCAACACCGGATCTCTCCCACACAATCACCATTCGATGGATTCGGACACGGCTCAGACGTCGAAGACCACGTATGCGTACCACTCCTCGCCCCGACGCTCGAGGACCATCTGCGAGTAGGTGACGGCTTTCAGGTCCCTGGCATCGACCTCGTCGAACGGGATTCCTCTGGCGCTCGCCTCGACCCTAAAGCGGTCTCCCTCCGACCGGACCACGGCCCTGTTGTCGACGGGCAGCACCTCCCTGACGTCTCGCTCGTAGATGAGGCGGTCGAGGTAGTCGAACAGCAGCGCCTCCCGGCTCTCCGCCTCGAGCGTGAACTCGAATCGCTTGCCCACCCCTTCGGGGATCTCGTCAGCCATCGCGGCCGCCATCCCGTCGGCCGCCGCTCCGAATGCCTCGCCGAGGCTGTCGGCGGTGGCCTCGACGGCCACGTCGGCGGTGTGCTCCCGGAGCCTGTAGGGCATACGCGGTTCACCTCGTGACGGCGGTCCCAGTGGGCGTTCCCTGTCCATAAGCATGAAAGCAGCTATCCGGTGTGGCGAACTCCTCGGATTCGACCCCTCGACCAGGGGCGCGGGCCGAGGACCCCTTGGTTCGGAAGCCCGTTCGGGTCCAGTACCCCGAGGACATGACGCTCAACCGGACGGAGGATTAATATTCCGCGGCTGGATAGCATCCGGCAGTGAGCGTCACGGTCGAGAAGGAGATCATCGGCCCGGGCGAGGACGACTACCTCCAGGAGGCCTGGGAGCTCAAAGAGCGCATCCGCGAGGACGAGGACCTCCTCAAGCAGCGGTGGGGCTTCTTCGCCGACGCCTACCGCCGGGCCACCGTCCACGTCTTCCTCGACGGCGAGACACTCATCGGGTTCGCCGCCGCCCGGCGGGACGGGTACCTCCTCTTTCTCGGGGTCGAGCCGGCGTATCGCGGGGAGGGATTCGGCGAACGACTCGTCGCCTCCGTCGCGGAGGAGAAGGGGAACGTCTCCTGTCACGCCCGGGTGTCGAACGAGAACGCCGTCGAATTCTACGAGCACCTCGGGTTCACCGTGGTTCGACGGATCGACAACTACTACGAGGACGGAGCGGACGCCTATTATCTCCGCCTGGGGGACGAGGAGCGGCTGATGGACCGCATCTCGGAGTTCCTCAGGCGGTAATTCCGATACGGGCGTTCCGGGGGAGAATCTCCATGGGCCGTCACCCGGGGAGAATCCCAATAGGCCTTTACCCGGGGCTTGTGTACCGGATTGGCGATGGAGGAGCGAACCCGGGCGTACCTCCGCGGCCGCTTCCGGGACTTCTACCGGCGGTCGGGTCCGGATCCACCCCCCAGACCGGCGGCCCGTGAGTGGGGGTACATCCCCTGGACCGAGGGGCCCGATACCACCATGGTCCGCCATCGCTCCCTTCACGACCTCGGGGACCTGGAGTCATTCCTGGTCCGCGAGCGCCCCCGCCACATATACTACTCGGCGGGCTACTACGAGGACCCCAGCGCCAGACGCATGGAGGAGAAGCGCTGGGAGGGCTCCGATCTCGTCTTCGACCTGGACGCCGACCACCTCCCGAGCGTGACCCCTGGCGAGGACTCCTACGCCGAGATGCTCGCGACCTGTAAGGACGCTCTCCTCCGCCTCGTCGACCTCCTCGAGACGGACTTCGGATTCGAGGACCTCACGATCGCCTTCTCCGGGGGGCGGGGGTATCACGTCCACGTCCGCGACGAGGGCGTCATGAGCCTCGAGCGCGAGCAGCGCCGGGAGATCGTGGATTACGTCCGGGGGAACGACGTGACCCTCGAGTCGCTCGTCGAGGAGCGCGCGGTCGGGGGCCGCGGACGGAAGACACCGACCACCCAGCGGCGACTCCCGCCCGACGGGGGGTGGAGCCGTCGGGCCGTGACCCACATCACGTCGTTCGTCGACGACCTGCTCGCGGCCGAGGAGGATGAAGCCCTCGAGCGCCTCCAGTCCTTCGACGGGGTGGGTGAGAAGAACGCCCGAGCCATCCTCAGGGTGGTCGAGGAGAACACGGCGGAGGTGAAGCGGGGCAACGTCGACGTCCATCCGGCCTTCCTCACCGTCGCCAGGGCGCTCATCCGGGAGACGGTGGCCGAGGAGGGCGCACCGATCGACGAGCCCGTGACCACGGACACCCATCGGCTGATTCGCCTGCCTGGGTCCCTCCATGGCGGAAGCGGGCTCGAGGTCGTCCCGCTGGAGCGCGAGGCGGTCGATGATTTCGACCCCCTCAGTGACGCCATCCCCGAGACCTTCCGGGGCCACGAGATCGCGGTGACGGTGGAGGAGCCACGGACGCTCGAGTTCGACGGGCAAAGCCTTAGTGTCGAGCCGGGGAACACCACACTACCGGAGTACGCGGGCATCTTCCTGATGGCCCGCGGGTGGGCCGAGAAGGCCCGGGAGTGACCGGATGGACCTCGAGGAACTCCGCGCAGTCCAGAACAGGGAGCGCGAGACGGACGGCCTCCAGGAGCTGCGCGACTCCTTCTACGAGGACGTGGCCGCGTACCTCCAGTCACTCAGGGAGGAGCGCCGCGAGGTCGCCGCCGAGGCCGATGACCCGTTCCGGTCCCCGGCAGTCAACGAGCTGACGGACGAGCTAGAGACTGCGGAGCGCGTCGCCGAGGCCATCTACGAGCGACGCATCGGGAAGCTGGTCAAGCAAGCCAGCCTCGCCGCCACCGGGATGCCCGCCGACGAGGAGGGGCTGACGGCCGAGGAGCGAGCCCTGTACCGGGACGTGGTTACCCGGATCAAGGAGAACAAGCGAGCCGTTCTAGACAGTATTGCGGGGGAGGGGGCAGAATCGGCCTCGGGCCTGGGGGAAGGACAGGTAGAGGCGAGCGACGTGGGCCAGTCAGACACGGGAAAAAGCGGGCAGTCAGACGCCGTCGAAGGGGGGCAGTCAGACGCCGTCGAAGGGGGGCAGTCAGGATCGGCGAAGGCCGAACCTGGGACTCGTACCGGACAGCCGGCACCCGGTCAGGAAACAACAGCAGCACAGGGAGACGTCGAGAGCACCCAGACGGACGCCTCCGAACAAGAGGGCACCCCGGACCAATCATCCGAAAAGGGAACCGCAACCACAGACGATGCCACGGGCAAGGAGCCCCCCTCCGAGGAATCGGAGAGCGTCGATGCCGACGAGGACGGCGACGTGGCCGGGGACGGGGGAACGACCGGTTCCGGGACCGTGGATCGGACAACCGTCCGGGTGACCGAGGACATCGGGGAGATCTACGGGGTGGATGAGCGCGCATACCATCTCGAGGCAGACGACGTCGCCGACCTCCCCACTGAGAACGCCAAGCCGCTCCTCGAGCGCGACGCGGCCGAGGAGCTCGAGTGATCGACTGATTGCTGAACGGAACGGTTTAGGGAAATCGCCAATCCCGACGACGACTCTGGGTGCTCTTGGAATCAATCGTGGTGTCGGTCACCGCGGAACGACCCCGTTCGTGGTATTCAATTCCGTCTGCAACGTAGTCCGTCGAACGTCTCCTGCATTATACAATATCGTTGAAAACCGGACCGTCGAACGCCCCCGGGCGCTTTTAGACTCGTTCGGCTGAGACAATACTCCCGAAAGCCCCCGGGCGCTCCGGTCGCGCGGCTCGCGGGTCGCTTTGGTCTCGCGGCTCACTTCGTTCACCGCTCGACCGTTCGGAGACTCCCTGCGGTCGTCTCCAGCTCCCCGCTCGTTCGTTCGGAGACTCCCTTCGGTCGTCTCCACGTCGTCGCCCCGTTGCCGCCAGCTCGCTGCGGTCCTCAGTCGCGCTTCGCTCCGCTCAGCGCTCCCTTCGGTCCTTTCTTCGCCGTGCTTCCCGGAGCGCCCGGCCCCTTTCGGATACCCACCCGAATCGGCCCCAATCCCACTAGTAATATCGGCCGGACGAGATATCGATTCCCTGGCGGATTGAAAGGGCGAGGCCGGCTC
>JBDGRH010000252.1:0-4597 GCA_042218225.1 Halodesulfurarchaeum sp.
TTGGTCACTCGAGGACGAATCGAAGCCGCTCCTCCTCTTTGCCTTTCGTCTCTCGCCCATCGATCCGCATGGTTCCCACCTCGTCCGTGTTGGCCACGTGCGTTCCCGCACACGCCGTCCGGTCGAGTTCCTCGATCTCGACGATCCTGACCTCGGTGATGCTGTCGGGGAGGAGGTGAAGCCGGGTCCGGTCCGGATCGAGGGTGTCGGCTGCCTCTTCGCGGTCCAGGGTGTACCAGCTCACGTCGAGTCCTCGGTCGAGGTGGTCGTTCACGATGGCTTCGATCCGCTCCAGGGCGGCGTCGTCGAAGCGCTCGTATCGGCAATCGATGCGTGCCCGGTCGGCGTACAGCTGGTTGCCGGTCGTCTCCGCGTCGAACTCCTCGAGGAGGACCGCGGAGAGGACGTGCTGGGCCGTGTGGTATCGCATATGTGCGTACCGTCGGTCCCAGTCCAGCCGCCCAGATACCTGTTGGCCCTCCGCCGGCACGGGCCCTTCTAGAATGTGATAGATGGTATCCTTCTTCCGAACGTCGGCAACCGCCGCCTCGGTGCCGTCGAAGGAAAGGGTGCCCTCGTCGTGTGGCTGACCACCGCCGCTCGGGTAGAAGAGCGTCCGGTCCAGGACCACCCGGTCGTCCAGCACCCGCTCGACGGTCGCCTCGAACGTCCGCTCGTACGTGTCCGTGAGGTACCGCTCCTCGGTCGTGGCCGGTTCCCCGGTCATGGCCGTTCCTGCGTTGCTCTGCCTCGTAACTGCACCGACTCCGGCGAGGCGCCAGGCGGTTCCGATGGACGCCGTCTGGACTCCCGCGTCTGGCGGACGTCCGACGGCGCTGCAAAAGGCCTAAGAGCGGGAGCGGCGTTCGTACACATAATAATGACGAGCGCGTCACGGAACGAGAAGGGGGCGATACCGTGGGGGTCGAGATAGCGGAATCGCCCGTCACCGAGGCCGAGTTCGAGGAGATGGCGGCCTTCGTGAAGGACTACCTGGCAGCCAGCGTGGAGAACGAGGAGGACGGCGGGCGCATGCGGTGGTACCCCTGGCACTCCGCCGAGTACCGCTTCAACCACATCATGAACGTGGTGCAGCTGGGACGGGAGATCGCCAGGAAGGAAGGGGCCGACGAGGACGTCGTTCGGGTGGCGGCGCTCTTCCACGATATCGCAAAGCTCGACGCCGACCAGGACGTCCACGCCGAGGAAGGGGCCCGTGTCGCCAGGGAGTATCTGGAGACACACGGGGACGTTGCCCCCTCGTTCGTCGATCAGGTGTGCCGCGCCATCGAGAACCACTCCCATCAGGGGGACCTCGACGACCTCTCCCTGGAGACCCGGTGTCTCATCGAGGCCGACCTCCTCGATAAGGTCGGCGCGAACGGGACCGCCCTGATGCTCCTCCGGATGGGCTACGAGGCCCGGACACACATGGACGCGGCTGATATGGTCCAGCGCGTCATGGAGCGGGGGCGGGACGCCCTGAACCGGGTCGAGAGCGACGCGGCGGAGTCCATCGCCCAGCAGCGCCTGAAGCGGGTGAAGTGGTTCCGGGAGTGGCTCGAGACCGAGGTCGCGGAGATGGAGGTCGACGAATCGGAGCCCCACTGAGGTCGGCCCCTCAGACGGCGGCCAGCGTGGTGGCAGCGTCCCAGAGGAAGGCGAGTCCGAACCACACCAGGACGAGCGCGCTCGCGTAGGCGATGGCTCGACCGAGGGCGTTCACCCGGTCGCCAGCCGCCCGAAGGGCTGCGGGAAAGACGGTTATCCACAGGGCGATCCCCGCAAAGAATCCCCCGACAGTCAGCAGGCCGTTCGCGGCGGCGAACGAGTACCCGAAGGCCTCGATGGTGCCCGGATTGAGGAGCCCGACCCCCGCGGTGAGCCACCAGGTGATCTGGTAGGGGTTCGTGAGGGCGAGGGCGAAGGCCTTCTGGAAGCCGGTGGCCCCGCCGTGCTCGGGCCCCTGAAACTCCCCCGCATTTCTGACCGCGCTGACGGCGAAATAGAGCATCAGGACGCCACCGATCCCGACCATCACCCCGCGGACCGTCGGCGCGTCACGGATGAAGGCGACCACCCCGGCGAGCGCGAGGAGGAAGAAGGTCGTGTCCGCACTCATGGCTCCCAACCCCGCGGCGAATCCGGACCGCCACCCTCTGTTCACGCTCTCCTCGGCGATCACGGCGTTCATCGGGCCCGGCGGGGCCGCAAGGGAGAGGCCGAGAAGGGCGCCGCCAAGGACCGAGAGCAGGGAGACCAACATTCGAGTGGCGGGGGTAGGCATGGCCCAATGAAAAGGGCACCGACAGGGGCTATTCTGCCCCGGGTGATGGGTATCGTGATCCAGATCCGAACCAACCGATCACGGCTCGATCTCCCAGACCATCTCCTGCTCGACGCTCGAAAGCGGCTCGCGGTCGAACCCGCCATGGACCGTCCACGTCCCGAAGGGTGAATCCCGGAGGAGGAGTTCGAACTGGCGCCGGGGGATCAACACCATCCGGTAGGACGACTCCGCCACGATATCACCCTCCGCGTTTCGGACCTGCTGGGTCCCCTCGGCGATCTGATCGAGCTGGTCCACGATCTCCTGCTTCGTCCGGATCTGGTACGATTCACCCTCGACCGTGACGGACTCCTCCTGCCACTCCCCGTATTGCTCGCAGATGATGTCGAAGCTGGGGGCGAACGCGGCGATGACAAGGGTTCCGTCCGGCGCGAGGGCCTCGTGAAACCGCTCGAGCGCGGCGAGCTGCTCGGGTATCGAGAGGAGATGGAGGAACGAGCGGAAGGCGACGATGGCGAGCCCGTACTCCCGCTCAACCGCGAAATCTCGCATGTCCGCCTGCCAGACGCTGGGTTCGAGTCCGGCCTTGGCGCCCCGCTCCCGCAGTCTGGCGAGCATCCCGGCACTCGCGTCGAAACCATCCACGTCGATGCCGTCCTCCAGGAGTTCGAGATAGATCCGCCCCGTTCCACAGGCGGCCTCGAGGACCGGGCCATCCGTCGACCCGGCAAGGTCCCGGAAGAACTCGACGTCCTCGAGGTCTTGCGCTTCGTAGTACGCATCGTAGAAGCGGGCGGTCTCGTCGAAGTACTCGGTCGTGGGGTCCATACGGCCATCATCGGGAACCGGCAGAAAAAGGCTTGGTGGGGTGTGTGAAACGCTCGAGTGGAAATCTGGAAAGGACGACCGCTGGCAAGGACGAACGTCGCCCGAGACGAACAGGTGAGACCGAACTGGATCCCCCGAGGCTCCGCAGGAATCCGTCGGCAGCCACCACGGTCAGCGAGTCAGCTCCGGCCTCTCAGATGCCCTGGCCCATCAGATGGCTCCGGAGGACGTCCGCCTCCTTGTTTCCCGCCCCCGTGTTGACGATGACGACGGTGTCGTCGGGGTCGAACGCCCCCTGTTCTGCGAGCTCGATCGCCCCGCTTGCTGCCGCGGCGGCCGTGGGCACCATCTCGACGCCCGCTGCCTGCGCCACGGTGATGCCCGCCTCGAGGATGTCGTCGTCGTCCGTCGCCACCGCCCCGCCGTCCGTCTCCCGGAGCGCCTCGATGATCCAGTGGCTCGCCCCTGGGTCGGGGATCTCGATCCCCCCGCAGATGGTGTCGGGTTGCTCCCAGGTCTCGTGCACCGACCGCCCCTCCTCGAATGCGCGGACGACAGGGGCACACCCGGATGCCTGGGCTGCATAGAACGCGGGCAACTCGTCGATGAAGCCCAACTCGCGGAACTCCTGGGCCGCCTTGTACATGCCCACCAGGCCGACACCGCCACCGGTCGGGTAGACGATGGCGTCGGGGCTCGAGAAGTTCCGCTGCTCTGCGATCTCGTAGAACATCGTCTTCTTCCCCTCGTGACGGTACGGGGTCTCGAACGTCTGGAGGCTGACCCAGTCCGGGTGGGCGTCCATTTCGGCTGCGAACTCCGCTCCAGCGTCGCCGATCCGTCCCTCCACGACAGTCAGGTCGGCCCCGTGAACGTTCACCATCGCCTTGTTCGTGAATCCCGCCCGGGACGGGAGGAACACGTGGGCATCCAGGCCGGCGCGGGCGGCGTACGCGGCTGCAGCCTGACCGGCGTTCCCCGCCGAGGCCAGCGCCACGGTTTCCGCCCCTCCCGCTCGGGCGCCAGTGACCGCGACCGTCTGGCCACGGTCTTTAAACGTCCCGGTGGGATTGTGCCCCTCGTCCTTGATCATGACCTCCCTCACGCCCATCTCTTCGGCGAGGGCGGGGCACTCCACGAGCGGCGTGCCACCCTCGCCCATCGTGACGGCTCCATCGGGCGGGAAGGGGAGCAACGCCGCATATCGCCACATCGAGTCGAACGGACGATCCACCATGGCGGAGGGGTCCAGGTCCACGGCCGAGAGGTCGTAGGTGGGGTCGAGGATGCCGCCACATTCCGGGCAGGGCCCGGTCGCCCGTGGCTCGACCGACGCGCCACAATCCACGCACGTGAGCGTGGTGAACGCTTCTGATGTGTCCATGGTCGTGCGGATGGCTGGGGGCGGTAAGGAGGTACCGATGACCGGGTGGTGGATTACCTCACACGAGGGCACTATCGGTGGGGGGAGAGGGTAGG
>JBDGRH010000252.1:4607-18165 GCA_042218225.1 Halodesulfurarchaeum sp.
AGAAGGGGGGAAGGACGGGAAATGGACGTGAGAGAAGGGGGGAAGGACGGGAAATGGACGTGAGAGAAGGGGGGAAGGACGGGAAAGTGCCGGGGTTATTCAGCCCCGTTCGAAGGGGTGTGCGGGGTGTTGACGCCAGTCCCTCACAATTTTTGCCACCCCCGCGTCTATACCGAACGAGAACGATGCCACGACGAACCGTCATCATGGGCGCTGCCGGTCGAGACTTCCACGATTTCAACTCCGTCTTCCGGGGCGACGAGGACGCGGAGGTGGTCGCGTTCACCCAGACCTTCGCACAGAACATCGGCGAGCTTGACGAGGTCCCCGAGCGCACCTATCCTGCCTCCCTGGCTGGTCCCCAGTATCCCGAGGGCATCCCAATCCTTCCCGAATCCGAGCTCGAGACCATCATCCGGGAACGCGACGTCGACGAGGTGGTCTTCTCCTATTCGGATATGTCCCACGAGTACGTCATGAACCAGGCATCGCGTGCCATCTCTGCCGGGGCCGACTTCCGGCTCATCGGGACGGAGATGATGCTCGAGGCCGACGTCCCGGTGGTTGCGGTCGACGCCGTCCGGACGGGGTGTGGAAAATCCCAGGCGTCCCGCAAGCTCACCGACCTCCTCGCGGAGCGCGGGAAGAACGTCGTCGTCGTCCGCGAACCGATGCCATACGGCGACCTCGAGGGACAGCGCGTCCAGCGATTCGAGACCGTCGAGGACCTCGAGGAGGCGGACGTGACCATCGAGGAGCGCGAGGAGTACGAGCACCACATCGAACGTGGGCACGTGGTCTATGCAGGGGTCGACTACGCCGACATCCTCGAGGAGGTCCAGGAGGAAGCAGACGTCATCCTCTGGGACGGCGGGAACAACGAGCTCCCGTTCTACGTCCCGGACCTGCACTTCGTCCTGGCCGACCCGCATCGCCCCGGTCACGAGATCCGGTATCACCCGGGGGAGGCGAACCTGGCCATCGCCGACTACGTGGTCATCAACAAGGAGAACACCGCCGAGGAGGCGGATATCCAGACGGTGGTCGAGAACGTCCACGATCGCAACCCGGACGCGGGGATCATCCACGCGGATTCCGTCGTGACCGTCGAGGACGAGTCGGCAATCGAGGGCAAGCGGGTCCTCGCTGTCGAGGATGGGCCGACCCTTACGCACGGTGGGACGTCAGAGGGGGCGGCGGCAATCGCCGCGCGCCAGTTCGGGGCCGCCGAGCTGGTCGATCCCCGCGGCGATGCGGTCGGGTCGATCAAGGATATGCTCGCGGAGTATCCACACCTCGGGAACGTCCTCCCGGCGATGGGATACTCGGACGAGCAGGTCCGGGAGCTCGAGCAATCGATCAACAACGTGGACTGTGACGTCGTGCTCGCGGGGACCCCGATCGACCTCGCGAAGGTGATCGACGTCGACACGCCGGTGATCCGGGTTCGGTACGAGATCGAGGAGCGGGGGGAACCCAACTTCGGTACGGCCCTCGACGCGTACGCGGACATCCTCGATCTATAGCGGTTTCGCGTTCGAACGAAGGGGGTTTCGAGTTCGAACGAAGGGGGGTTTCGAGTTCGAACGAAGGGAGGTCTGAAGTTCGAACGATGGGAGAGCTCGAGGTTCCAGGCCATTGATGAGATGGGACCGTGAGAATGGGGGCGGGGCCCCGACGAGGACTCCCCCACGGCTTCCTCTGTATCGCTTCTCGACTTGCTACTCGCTTCGATACATCCCAGTTTCGCGTCCAAGAGTGGTGCAGAAACCGTCCGGCGAAGAACTCAGTTGCCCCACACGGTGTGGAGGATTGCCTTCTGGACGTGCTGGCGATTCTCCGCCTGGTCGTACACGATAGAGTTCGGCCCATCCATGACCGCCGCGTCGACCTCCTCGCCGCGGTGGGCGGGCAGACAGTGCATGAACGCGGCGTCGTCCGAGCGCTCCATGAGCGCGGGGGTGACCTGGTACCCCTCGAAGTCGGCTTTCTTCTCCTCCGGGTCACCCATGCTGACGAACACGTCAGTATAGACTGCCTTGGCCCCTTCGACTGCCTCCTCGGGGTCGTTCGTGACCAGGATGTCCGCATCGCGTACCCGCTCGACGATCGCGTCGTCGGGTTCGTACCCCTCCGGCGTGGCGATCCGGCAGGGGATGTCGAGCGTCGCGCAGATCTGCATCAGCGAGTGGGCGACGTTGTTGCCGTCCCCGACGAACGCCAGGGGTCCGTCATCGAGACCTCGCTCGCGGAGCGTGTAGATGTCCGAGAGCGCCTGGCAGGGGTGAAGGAGGTCCGTCAATCCATTGATGACGGGGACGTCTGCGTGCTCGGCGAGCTCGACCATCGTCTCGTGCTCGAACAGCCGGGCCATGATCCCCCCTGCGTACCGGGAGAGGACCTTCGCGGTGTCCTTCAGTGACTCCCCCCTGGAGAGCTGGGACTGGTCCTGTGAGAAGTAGATGGCGTGGCCCCCAAGCTCGGTCATCCCGGCCTCGAAGGACACTCTCGTCCGCGTGGAGGGCTTCGCGAACAGCATGATGAGGGTTTCATTCGAGAGCGCAGTGCTGAACGCATCCGGGTCCGATTTCATCCGGTCGGTCAATTCGTAGAGCTCCTCGATGTCCGATGCGGTGAGGTCGGCGATGTCGATGACGTGTTTCATGGTTGTGGGATCGAATGTGGGCGGTCTCCTGGACCGTTCCCGATGCGCTCCGGACGCAGTCGGATGCCACTCGATACGAGGAGGTGCATCGACGTATAGGTGCCGGAGTGCGCTCGTCAAACCCACCTAGAAATGGGATGAACGGTATCCAGCAGCGGTTAGAAGCGACGAGAGGGCGAACTCACTCGATCTGGTTGTTTCACCAGTGCCGGGCACACGCCATCTGTCACGCAACCCCCGCGACCCACCCTTCGTGAAACGACTATCGAGCCTGCACATGGTCTCCGTGATACCTGATATTCCAGTCTGAACCCGCTTATCCAGCTCGAATCTCCGTCCCCGCATCCCCTTCGAGCGCCTCCGCGATCTGGTCGGCCGACGTGATGATCGCTCGCTCCCCGCCGCCCTCGACGAAGTCGATGGCCGCCTCGACCTTCGGGCGCATACTCCCCTCGGCGAAGTGCCCATCTTCCATGTACTCTTGCATCTCCGTCGCGGTGGCCTGCCGGATCGCCTCCTGCTCCGGCTCACCGAAATCGAGGAAGGCGGTTGAAACGTCCGTGAGGACGAGGAGCTCCTCGGCGTCGACCTCCTCGGCGAGGACGGCGGAGGCCCGGTCCTTGTCTATCACCGCCTCCACACCGGAGAGCTCTCCGGACTCCCTGATGACCGGGATCCCGCCGCCCCCGACGCAGATGACCATGGCGCCCTGGTCCAGGAGCGCCCGGATCTGGTCGGCCTCGACGATCTCGAGGGGGTGGGGAGATGGGACCACGCGGCGGTACATCGTGCGACCGTCGCTCGTCCGGACCTGCTTCGTCTGGAACGGCCGATCGCGGGCCACAGCCTCCTCGTAGAAGGGGCCGACCGGCTTCGTGGGATTCTCGAAGGCCTCGTCGTGTGGGTCGACCCGGACCTGGGTCACCACGGTCGTGACCGTCCGGTCGAGCTCGTTGCCCAGTTCCTGCTGGAGGACGTACCCGATCTGGGCCTGCGTCTCCGCAACGAGGACATCCAGCGGGAACCGGGGACCGCTCGAGGACTCCTCCTGCTGGAGCATGAGGTTGCCGACCTGCGGGCCATTCCCGTGGGTGAGGACGACGTCTCGCTCCCCGTCGACCAGGGGTGCGATGTTCCCGGCGGCGTCGCGGATCCGTCGGCGCTGCCCGGCCATCGTCTCGTCCTCCATCGGGAGCAACGTGTTTCCGCCGAGGGCGACGATGATTCGGCCCATGGAATGTATACGTTCCGCCGGTTCGGTGAAAGTCGTTACGAATATCGAATCTCCCCATGTCCACACGGGTCCGGGGTGCCGCCATGGGATGTATCTGAGACGAACCCACCCGGTCCCCACACCGAATGGCCGTGGCCTGCCCAGTCAAAAAGTACCACATTTCTAATATAACGTTTCGTCGGGAGACAGGTCCGAGATGCCATTACCGCGCCGGCTCACCGACCAGAGTCGACGCGATAGGGGGACCTGCGGTCCGATTGATGACAACCTTTATGCGATTCTTGACCCTATTCGCATACAGGCATGAGACCTATCGACAGACGTACGTACCTCAAGGCGGTCGGAGCCACTGGTGCCATCGGACTCACCGCCACGGCCGGATGTACGGGGGGAGGCGGCGGTGGCGACGGCGGAACGACCACCGTTACGCCGGGGACGGCACCGGGGTTCCCGCCGTTCGAGATGAAGCAGGGTGGTGAACTCGTGGGATTCGACATCGACCTCCTATCCGCCGTGGTGGAGAACGCGGAGGGCTACCAGCTCGGTGAATGGCAGGAGTTCGAGTTCAAGGCACTCATCCCCGCGCTCACCAACGACAAGATCGATGTCATCGCCGCGGCCATGACGATCACGGACGAGCGCGATCAGACGGTGGATTTCAGCGACCCGTATTACAATGCTGACCAAGCCATCCTCGTCCGGGAGGGAGGGGATTTCTCCCCGAACTCGCTCTCCGACCTCGCCGGGCACACCCTCGGTGCACAGAAGGGGACGACGGGAGAGAGCGTCATCCAGGAGCAGCTCATCAAGACGGGGAAGGTGAGCGAACAGAACTACAACAGCTATGGAAATTACGTCCTTGCGGTCGAGGACCTCCAGAACGGCAACATCGATGCCGTCGTTCTCGACACCCCAGTCGCGAATACCTTCGCCGGGGACCGCCCCGTGAAGGTGGCATTCGTCTATCAGACGGGCGAGCGGTACGGATTCGCCGTCCGGGAGGAGTCCAACCAGCTCATCGGTGCCCTCAACGACGGTCTCGAGGCCGTCATGGCGAGCGACCGCTACAATCAGATAACGAAGAAGTGGTTCGGGCAGCAATAGGCCCCACATGAGCTGGCTCGCTGCAGGTGCACTGCCGCTGCAGCTTTCCGACTGGGAGTTCGTCCTCCAGAACGCCGATTACCTCGCCGGTGGCCTCTGGTTGACCGTCCAGCTCACGGTGGTCAGCATCGTGCTCGGGTTCCTCGTGGGATTCCCGGGCGGGGCGATCGAGGTCTACGGAGGCCGGTACACCCGGACCCCGGTGCGTGTCATCGGGACCCTCCTGCGCGGGACACCTCTGCTGGTCATCTTCATCTTCACGTACTTCGTCTTCCCCATCGGGAGCGCCTTCGCAGCCGCGGTCCTGGGATTGGGCCTCCGGAGTGCAGCGTACCAGACCCAGATCTTCCGCGGTGCGCTCCAATCGGTGAGTGAGGGGCAGATGGAGGCCGCCCGCTCCATCGGTCTCTCAAAGGGAAAGGCCATATATTACGTGATCGTCCCCCAGGCACTCCGACGGAGCATCCCCGGCTTCCAGAACGAGTTCACGATCGTCCTCAAGGATACGAGCATCGCCTTCGCCATCGGCTTCGCTGAGCTCATCACGCGGAGCTACGACCTGTTCGTCCAGCAGACGACGGCGGTGCTCGAGGTGATTCTTTTCGTGAGCGCGATCTACTTCGTGCTCACGTTCGCGACCAATCGGACGCTGGATTACCTGCACGAGATATACGCGATCCCGGGTGGTGAGTAACGATGACAGTGGAACCACTTCTGCGAGTCGAACACCTGAAGAAAAGCTACGAGGACGAGGCGGTCCTGAAGGACATCTCCTTCGCCGTGGACGAGGGCGATGCCATCGTCATCATCGGCCCAAGTGGCAGCGGGAAGTCCACGATGCTCCGATGCATCAACCGGCTCACCGAGGTCGACAGCGGCGAGATCTATCTCGACGGGGAGCTGACCACGGCACCGGAGTACGACGTAAACGAACTCCGCAAAGAGGTTGGAATGGTGTTCCAGAACATCAACCTGTTCGCGCATCTCACGGCCCTGGAGAACGTGACCCTCGGTCTCAAGCGGGTCCTCGACCTCCCGGAGGAGGAGGCAGAGGCGCGGGCGACCGCACAGCTCGAGCAGGTCGGCCTGGGGGACAAAACGGACTCGTACCCGGCCGAGCTGTCGGGGGGCCAACAACAGCGTGTCGGCATCGCCAGGGCACTGGCCATGGATCCGATGCTGATGCTCTTCGATGAGCCCACGAGCTCCCTCGACCCGGAGCTGACGGGTGAGGTCGTCGAGGTCATGCGTGACCTTGCGGACGAGGGGATGACGATGCTCGTGGTCACCCACGAGATGGGCTTCGCACGCTCCGCGGCGAGCGAGATGATCTTCCTCGAGAGTGGATATATCCAGGAGCAGGGACCACCCTCTCAGCTCTTCGATAACCCGAGAGAGGAGCGAACCAGGGAGTTCCTCCGCCGGATCACGGAGTCGGAGAGCGCCGCAGGTGGGGGGATCTCGACGTAAGGATGGCCACCGCAGCACCCGAGTCGGCCCGCGAGACCGGGACGACCATCTCCTATCGGGGACCGGCGGTCCTCCTCCTCTACGTCCTCTTCTGGGGATGGATCACCCTCCGGTGGCTGAACGACTGGGTGTTCCCGCCTGGCTGGGGCGTCCCCCCGGGAACCTCGTTTATCGACCCATCGATGGTACGGCCCATCTCGAGCAACCTGGCCTTCGCCGTCAAGTACCTCCCTGCCCTCGCCGCGGGGGCATGGTTCACCATCGTGCTCACCCTCGTGAGCATCGCGCTCGGCTTCGTCATCGCCGTTCCCATCAGCGTTGCGCGGGTATACGGGAAGTACACCGCCTGGGTCTCCCTGGGATTCACGGAGCTCATCCGTGGCACCCCCCTGCTTGCACAGCTGTTCGTCCTCTACTACGGACTCCAGCTCTCGGCGTGGATCCGGGAGCTGCCGCTGGTCGGCGTCGGGTTCATCCCGAACCAGGCCTTCTGGGTTGCCATCATCGGGTTCACCATCAACAGTGCCGCCTACCAGGCAGAGTACATCAGGTCGGCGCTCCTGTCGGTCGACCGTGGGCAGCTCGTCGCCGCGAGAGCCATCGGTCTCTCGCAGATCGAGGGGATCCGGTTCGTGGTCCTGCCCCAGGCGCTCCGCTATGCCATCCCCGGGTGGTCGAACGAGCTCGTCTACCTCATCAAGTACTCCTCCCTCGCCGCCTTCATCACGGTCCCGGAGCTCTTCGAGGTGGCAGAGCGGATCGCCGCGGAGAACTTCCAGTACACGGCGATCTTCACGCTCGTTGCCCTGATGTACCTCGCAATCATCATCACCGCCTCGAACATCATGGACCGGGTGGAGGAGTCCGTCAGCATCCCCGGCCTGGGGCAGGACGTGGGCAGATAGACCGGGTGCTTTTCCCTCGCCGCGGTGCTTCTCGTCGATATGGACGCACACCGGGTGGTGATCGTCGGGGGCGGCCTGGCGGGCCTCAATGCGGCCCGGATCCTCGCCGAGATGGATATGGCGGTGACCGTCCTCGAGGCTGACGGTGCGGTGGGTGGCAGGGTCGGGACGGAGGAGGTTGATAACCTCCGCCTGGATACCGGATTCCAGGTCCTCTTCACGGCGTATCCCGAGGTCCGGCGGTCACTGGACCTCGAGGCGCTTTCGCTCAGACCGTTTCCCGCCGGGGTGGTGGTCTGCCGAGAGAACCACCGAAGCGTCCTGGCCGATCCACGGAGGGACCCGGGAAAGGCCGTCGAGACGGTGTTCTCGAGGGACCTAGCGATCGGTGATCTGTACAGACTCTACACCCTCTATCGGGAGCTCGCCGGCATCGACGTGGGATCGATTTTTCAGTCGCCCGATCGGACTATCCGGGCCGCCCTGGAGCGACGCGGATTCTCCGATCGGTTCGTCCGGAATCTCGCCGAGCCGCTCTTCGGTGGCATCACCCTCGACCCGACGCTTTCGACCTCGAGTCGGGTCTTCCAGTTCGTCGTCAAGATGCTCGCGGAGGGGCGGGCTGCGGTCCCGGCACGGGGGATGAGACAGATCCCGAAGCAGCTCGCAGATCGGGCCACCGCCGCGGGGGCGACCATCGAGACCGAGACGACCGTCGTCGATATCCAGCGGAATGGTTCATCCGGCGACGGTGGCCCCGAGGATCCGGTTACGGTGGTCCTCGACGCGGGAACGGTCGAGGCCGATCACGTGGTCGTGGCCACGGATCCACCCACAGCGAAGCGGCTCACTGACGTTTCTTCCATCCCGACCGAGGGGCGTGGGACCGTCACGCAGTACTTCACCCTCCCATCCGGGAACCCGATCGGGACGCAACCTCGTCTCCTGTTGCATGCGGGTGGCTCCGTGCCGAATCACGTCGCGGTCCTGTCCGCTGTCGCCCCGGGATATGCCCCCGACGATGCGATCCTGCTGAGCGCCAGCACGCCGGGTACCCCGGACGACACGGCAGCCGAGCTGGCACGGAAGACCCGGGACGCCCTGGCGGGCTGGTACCCGGAAGCGTCCTTCGACGACCTGACGCTCCGACGGACATATCGGATCCCGTTCGCCCAGTTCGCCCAACCGCCCGGCATCCACGAGGAGCTCCCCGGGGTGGCGGCGCCAGGTGGAAACGTGTTCCTCGCCGGGGAGTTTACCGAACACGCGTCGATCCAGGGGGCTCTTTCGAGCGGGCGCCGGGCGGCGGAAGCGGTCAGGGCGTCGGTACAGTGAGGACGGTTCACCGCCGTCGCTCCGACAGCTCCGATCTGAGCTCGCCCAGCGGGGGAAACCGGAGCGTCTCGTCCTCGGTCCGGACGACGGGCCGACAGACGGAGGCGTCCGTCAGGAGCGGGGACATGGAATCCGCGGCGGTGAGGCCGTTCACCTCCGTTCCCCTCGCGAACCGATTGAAGGCCGGGAGGACGAGAAGCGAACGTCCCTCGTGCTGGTCGGGACAGGAGAGAACGCACGGGTGGCGGACCCCTTCGATGGTGATCGCCGGGTGCTCGTGGCCGATAATATACAGGTTGCCATCCCTCGCCGTCCCATCCGGGAGGACGTGCCCGTGATGGATCACGACGGCGTCGTCCACCCGGTGATGGGACGTCACCGGGTGTTCCACGAACGAATCGAGCATCGTGTCGTGGTTGCCGACCACAAGTGAGAGGGTTGCACCGGTGGCGTTGACGGTATCGATGAGCAGTTCTACGGTCCGGGGGACCCCATAGGGGACGGAGCCGAACGAGTGGAGGATATCGCCGGCGAACACCACTTGCTTCGGGGCGTGTGCCTCGAGAAGCGACTTGAGGCGGTCGCGGAGATCCTCGCGCTCCCCCATCGGCAGCTCGACCTCGGAGGTTGCGTCCCGTCCCACGTGGAGGTCGGCGAGGACGAGCGTCTGCTCGTCGGGAAGGTAGATGGCTCGCCGATCGTACTCGACCGAGATCCCCTGCACGGCCGGAACCACGTTGGGGTGGCGCAAATGCCTGCCGTTCCCGTTTGAATGAGGGGACGGACTTTTGCCGGTCGGGGATGTGGCTCCGCTATGGTAGAGGTCCTGGAGGACAAGCGCTCCGCGACCAGGTTCCGCATCCTGGTCGAGATCGCCGACCGGCAGCCGGCGGTGAGTCAGGGGGAGATCGCCGACGCGGTGGGTGTGACAAGTCAGGCGGTCTCCGAGTACATCAGGGAGCTTATCGAGGCCGGATACGTGACCAAGGAGGCCCGCTCGCGATACGAGGTCACCAACGAGGGGGTCGATTGGCTCCTCCGGAGCGCCACGGAGGTACGGCGGTTCGCCGATCGCGTCACCGAGGACGTCCTCGGGGGGGTTCAGGAGGATGCCGCCATCGCGGAGACTGCGATTGGACGGGGGGAGACGGTCACCTTGTCGATGCAGGAGGGGCTGCTTCGGGCGAAGCCTGGGGCCGAAGGTCCCGCGACGGGCGTCGCAACCACGGACGCGGCGACGGGGGAGGACGTCGGCGTCTCCGGATTCGAAGGGGTCATCGACTTCGAGCCGGGGTCCGTCACGGTTTTCCAGGTTCCACCGGTCCGCTCCGGGGGGAGCCGCCGGGTAGATGCGGACGAGCTGGGCGCTGCGTGCGAGGGACGGCCCATGGTCCTGGCCGCGGGTATCGAGGCCCTCGTGGCCCTCCGGAAGGCCGACGTGGAGCCGGCGGTTCCCTTCGCGGCCGGCGAGGTCGCCGCGGCGGCGGCGGACAGGGGTGTCGACGTGGTCATTGTCGCCACCGCGGACGAGGTCGGACGTGTCACTGACCCCCTTCGTGATGCTGGTACCGCCTACTCGGTCGCGGAGTGGGAGTGAATGGGCCGGATCAGCGTTACAATGGGAAAAAGCGGGTCACACCGCCTGTTGATGTGAAAAAGCGGGTCACACCGCCTGTTGATGGGAAAAAGCGGGTCACCCGATGTACCGCAGGTCCTCGTCGCTTCCGGGACTCGGCGCCTCCTCCATCTCCTGGAGGCGGCTGATCACGTCCTCCATCTCGTCGGCCCGCTCGTCGAGTGCCTCGAAGTCGACCTCGAAGTCGAGGAGGTCCTGTAGAACCTCGAGGACGGCCCTGGCACTTTTGGGGTCCACGAGATACCCGGAGGTCTCCCCCATCAGGCAGGCCGCCTCGAGCCCCCGTCGAGCCCCGAGGCCAAGGAGTAGCCCGCTCGTTCCGACGATGCCCCCCGCCGGTTCCTCCGCGCGGAACTCGACGCCGGCTTCCTCGAGTCTGTCTTTCAGGTCCTGGTCCGCGACAGCCCCCAACACCCCGTACTCCTCGATGAGCTCCCCAGTAGGAACGCCCCCGAGTGCGAAAACCTCGGTCACGTCATATTCTGCGGCGAGATCCAGGAACGCTTCGGTCAATCGATAGTGCCCGACGGTCTCGCTCGCCTGGTGATTTCCGGTGAGGAGCAGGAGATCTCGCCCGGACGTTGTGGCGGCGTGGACGGTCGCGTTTGCGAGCTCCGCGACACCGTCCTCGTCGACCTCGACCTGCGGCGGGAAGTGCTCGGAGTAGATCCTGGCGACCGGCGTGCTGTCCGTCTCCTCGATGAGATGCTCCACAACTAGCTTCCCGACGTGCCCCACGCCTGGCAACCCCTCGACGAACACCGGGTCGTCGAGATCGACCTCCTCGACCGTCTCCACTTCCATCTCGTCCATGGCGCTACTCCCGGACGCGCTCCTTAAGAGCGCGTCGGTACTCGCCATAGGGGTCTGCGGGGTCGAATCGGGCGGGGGCGCTGTTCACCGTTCTCGCCCCGCACTCCGGACACCGGTCCCCGAGCGTATATACGGGTCTCTCGTGCTGGTCCTCCCACTCGTCACACACCCTGATCGCCGAGCGCACACCTTCTCGATGGATCGGAACCTATTAAATACTGTCGCGGACGGCTCTCTGGATCCATCTCACTCTCGAGGATCGGTCGTGCACCGGAGGATCGGTCGTGCACCGGAGGATCGGTCGTGCACCGGAGGATCGGTGTTACTACTCGGATTCCGTCTGCCGCTCGCGGTGGAACTCACCCGTGCCGCCGTGGTCCTCGATGGACTCGATGGCCCGGCCGGCGCTGGCCTCGAGTTCGTCCTCGGCGGTCTTGTAGTTCGGTGCCTGGACCCGGATGCGGTACTCGGGGGCGCCGACGTAGGTCACCTCGAGGTCCACCCCGTCGGGAACCGCCCCATCCCCCTCGGCCGCCTTCAGTGCGGATTGGATGTCGTCGACCCCGTCCGGGTTGGCCGATTCCAGGTCCACGTAGCCGGTCACCGTCACGTAGGGAACGGAGACGTTCTCCCGGGCAGTCTCGACGATGGCGTCGATGTCCTCCTCGTCGAGGTCCACGTCCTCGAGCGCCTCGTACCCGTGGATCGCCGCCTGCTCGAACCCGTCGTAGAGGCTGCCGAACTCGGCGAGGATCTCATTCGCGACCGTCCGGAACCGCTCGTCCGATAAGTCCTCCCCGAAGGCGAGGGTAAGCCATTTATCGGCCTTCTGCTCGTTCTTCCACTCCTGGATCTTCTCGGAGTGCTGGTGGTCGTTTACGTCCTTGAGTGAGAGGTCGATCTGGTGGGAGGACTCGTCGACGTCCAGGACCTTGGCCACCACGGTCTGTCCCTCGCGGACGTGATCGCTGATGTTCTTGATCCAGCCCGAGGCGACCTCGCTTATGTGGACGAGTCCCCGCTTGTCCTCGTACTCCTCGAGATCCACGAAGACCCCGAAGTCCTCGATCTCGTCGACCTTCCCGACGACCAGCTCGCCCGGTTCGGGCCACCCCTCGTACTTCATCGTGCTTCGACGACCTCGAGGACCTCGCCGTCGATCGCGGCCTTTCCGCCTGTCGGGCGGGCCAGCGTCGTGCCGCAGACCGCACACGAGACCGACGTGGACGCCCGGCCGAAGACCGTCTGCTCGTTCTCGCAGTCCGGACACCGGACGCGGACGAAGTCGCCTGCCATCTCGATCACTCCGTCAACTCCAGGCGGCCGGCACGCCACCCCTCGCGGACGTGTGCCTTCCCGCACTCGCCACAGCGGTACTTCAGGTTCGTCTTCTTCGTGGGCTTGTCTCCCCCGGGGACCTTCGAGAACTTCCCGGCGTTCCCGATGGTGGACTCGCCCCGGCGCTCCTGGCGGTCCGACCACTTCATCCCGGTCTCGCGACCCCGGCGGACCTTCTCCACCTCGTGCTCGGTGTGTGTATCACAGTGCGGACAGTAGGTATTGATTCGGCGTGGCATCTGCATAGCGAACCAGCTCTGTTGACACTCGCTTTGGGAGGAGTGCTTAAAATCCGTTTGGTTCGGCGGCCACGTTTCCTCCGGGTTGGATCGGGGGCCATGGACCGTGCGGGCAGGATCGCTGCCGCGGTCAGTACAGGTTGGCCGCACGCCCTTCGAAACGTTTACTCCGGGTACAATCGAAGTCCTCCGCATGAAGCGGCTCATCATCCACGGGGACCCGGATGTCAGGAAGGACGGGATCGTCGAGGTCGACGGGGAGGAGTACACGCTCTTTCAGGTCACCCGGAACGGAGACTGGCACGGTCCGAAGCGGGTTCAGCTGTGGTGTATCGCCGGGGATGAGGACGAGCGCGAGGACTTCGAGCGCCGCAATTTCATCCCGCACTTCCTCGACGTGGAGGCCGTCGACGCCGCTGACGTCACGGTGAAGAAACGCGCCGGGGATCTGGCCGTCTAGTCCGCTCCTCCGGACCGGTAGGTTCTACGTCCTGAGCCGCATCGACATCATTACGATTCCCCTGGAGAGGAAGGCGATAAGGTTACATACAGTACGTAGCCCATAGCAACCGCTCTTCCGCCGATTCTCCGCCCCAAATGATCGTCTCCGGGCGCCTGGAGTTCGGTATCTTCCGGGCCGTTTCAAGGGCTGCTTACGGCATTGCCGTTGATGCGTTATTGCGCGGTTTGCCCGAGCCAGTTAGGTACCCTGTTGTGGCCCGTCTCGCAGGAGCATGTCTAGATTGGTCTATTTGTAGCGGTTCCTCCTCCGCTTCTTCTCCTCTTCCTCTTCCTCCTCCGCTTCTTCCTCCTCTTCCT
>JBDGRH010000147.1:0-17926 GCA_042218225.1 Halodesulfurarchaeum sp.
GCCCCTGGCCTATCATTTCTGATAGCCCGGGGACTGGAATTATATATCGTGCACCTGTTCCGGGAGGGTGCATGTCCGAGGCCGCCGGCAAGACGGTGGAATGCCACCGGTGTGACCGCCAGGCCTCCCTCGACGACGCGGTGATGCTCAAGCAGCAAAACAACAAGGCCCTCTGGGAGTACCTCTGTGGCGAATGTCTCGCCGACATCGGGGTCCCGCAGGGCTACGAGGTCCAGCGCGACCTCTCCCATCTCGAGGCCGATACCGCCCCGACCCCATCCGACGACGGCGAAGCGGCCTCGGACACCGACGATGGGGTCATCGCGGATTTCCGCGCGGAGGTCGTGACGGACGAGGCCGCCAGGGACGAGTTGATCCCGGCACGGGTGGTGATGAACCGCTCGCAGCTGGTCTTCGTCACCGGCGGGACGCGAAACGCCCTCCCGCTCGAGGCGGTCCACGACGTCAGCGTGGGCCACGTCCCCGATTCGGCTCGCGAGTACTTCGACGACGTCGTCAGGCTCGGCTATCGCTCGAACGAGGGCGACCACCTGGCGTTCCTGGGTGCGGACCGCGAAACCCTCGACCGGTTCGTCCCGCTGCTCTTCTCGACGCTCCTCAGCGGGACCACCGTCCGGGTGCGCGACGGCGGCGGCCGGGGTGCGGTCCCGCTCGCAACAGAGCCGGACATCGACTCGGGCATCCTGGATCTCGCCCCCGGCCGCGTTGCGATCGTGAGCGTGGGCGCAACACGCTCGATCCGCCTCGAGCATGTTGTCAGACTCGAGCGACGGACCGGTGACTGGGCCGGGTCCGGGAAGCCCGTCCTGGCTGTCCACGCTCACGACGGCGGAGGTCTCCATCGGGTCGATATCGCCCTCCCGACGGCCCGAAAACGGGGGCTCCTGGGGCGGTTCCTGCAGCAAGAGTTCGGCGACCGCCGACAGCGGGTCGCCGGGATGGAGCTCGACCGGACGGCCATCGCGTGCCTGCTCTGTCTCTTCGCGGGGCTCGACGAGGAGTCCATGGGCCGGGTACTCGGCGAGGATTCCACAGAGGAGCTGGTGGCCCGACTGGCCGAGGCGGAGCTGGTGCGGATCGGCGGAGGGTCGCCCGAGCTGACCTCGCTGGGGCGCGTGGCCGTCCTCGATCGATTCGACGAGCTCGAATCGGCGCCCCCCTCGACGACCCCTCCGTGAGATTCGGAGGGTTGGGTGGGATTTACCGTGGAAACAAGATTGTCCGAAGGGATGGAGACGCGCTCCCGATTCGGTCGACGACGGAACCTCGCGATCTGAAAGGTCTTCGGCGGCTGCAGCAGGTTCTTCCGCAAATGGGACCTTCACCACTTGAATGCTCTCGGTCGTCAGCAACATGGAGGGAAAAATCACTACCGCGACGAGCTGAAAGCCCTCGGCCGGCTGCAGGAAACACTATACCCAAGACCGCCACGAGTTGAAAGCCCTCGGCCGGATCGGGTCGGGGGGCTCGTTGCGGTCCTCAGTCGCGACTCGCTACGCTCGTCGCTCCTTGCGGTCCTTACTTCGCCCGCCTTCCCCGAGCCGGCCTCGCCCTTTCGATCCGCCAGGGAGTCGGCATCTTCACCGGCCGATATTTCTAGTGGTGGAAGATCCGGCTCGGGCGGGAATACGAAAGGGGCCGGGCTCTCCGGGAAGCCCGGCGAGGTAAGCACCGAAAGGAGCGATGAGCGGAGCGAGTCGCGACTGAGGAGCGCAGCGAGCCGCGCGACCGGAGAGCCCGGGGGCTTTCGGGCGTCTGCGTTCCAAGACCGTCTCTGTCTAGGAGCGCCCGGAGGCTTTCGGCGGTCTGGTTTGCTACGATATGGAAGAATACGGCAGTGGACCTTTCGGCGGTCTTGGTTTCTACGATGTTGGATAAGACTGCAGTGGGGCTTTCGGCGGTTTATTATTCGACTGGATTGTGTAAGAAGTGGACTTTCGCACTCTAATATACAACAATCAGACGTTTGCCACTGGCTAGCGAACGGTTGTCAGCATTTCTGGGTGATTGAATGATGGTGCTACCCCCTGCCCACCGTCAAAACACGAGAAGAGCGTCCCCAGAACGGAAGCCAGCCCACGAACAGAACAACCCCGGCCACCCACCATTCCGACACCAACCTGAGCGGGGAGGATATAGTGGTCCGCGGCAAAGCACACCCATGGGGACGCCCGACGACGAGGAGCACCACCCAGGGGACACGTACGACCGACTGCTCCGCCGGGTGAGCGTTTCGGTGACCGATGCGGACACGGCCGAGGGGGTCTTCGAGGTGGTCGCGTCCGCGCTGTCCGAAACCGCCGAACGGACCTGGCTCGGAACCGTCGACGTGGGCACATGGTCGTTCGAGGCCGCCGATGCGTCGGCATCGGACCTCCCCGACGGCCTTGCAGCCCACGACGAGAGTGCACCCCACCCGGCTGTCGAGGAAGCCCTCTCCGAGGGAAAGGTGACGACAATCACCGACGAAACCCCATCGGAACCGGAGGGAGACCGAACCTGGCCCGCGTCAGTGGCTGTCGTCCCGTTCACTCACAGCGGCCAGCTCTATGGCGTGGCTGTGCTGGGTGCAGACCGCGAGGTGCTCCAGGACCACAGCGACGCCCTTGCCGACCTTTCGGCCATCGTCGGGCACGGGCTGGCACGGGTGGACTGCCGGCGGACGCTCATGGCCGGGGAGGGAACCAGCGTGGAGTTCCAGGTTCCGGAGGGGCTCTCCCGGGTGCTCGGCAGCGACACGCCGTCCGAGGCCGAGGTCAGCATCGATCGCACCGTGCCGCTGCCCGACGGGTCGCTGCTGCAGTTCGTCACCGTCAGGGACATGGACGTGGACGGGTTCCGGGCCCGCCTGGAGGGCTTCGATGACGTCACTCAGGTCAGCCTCCACACGCGGGACGACGGGGAGGCGGTCTTCGAGACCGTCTATACGGGCCCATCCATCGTTCGAACGCTGGTCGAGCAGGGTGCCGAGGTCATCGAGTCCACGTTCCGCGACCGGGACCACTACACGGTTGCCCGGGTGCCCGAGGGGCGGGACGTGGGCGAGGTCGTCACCGCCGTGAAGGAGACCTTCCCCACCACCGAGATCCTCGCCCAGCGCTCGGACCGCGAGGACCACTCCCTCCCGACGACGAGGATCGACATTCGCGGCGAGCTGACGGATCGTCAGCGTGTCGTCGTGGAGTCGGCGCTTGCGGCGGGATACTTCGAGCGGCCACGCCGGAGCACGGGCGAGGACATCGGTGAAACCCTTGACATCAGCCCGTCGACGTTCTCCCAGCACCTCCGGGCGGCCCACCGGAAGGTCTACCGGGCCCTGTTCGGGAAGAACGGGTAGCCCGTATACGTCAACCTTCTCGCATACCACAACAATGTGGCATGCTTCTTTTTGCCCTCACCGCGAAAGACGGTGGCGGGGGAAGGGGAAGGGGATGACATCTCCCGGGTGCAGGGCAACGAGATAGCGTCCCGGTGCAGTGCCCCGCATTCAGTGCCCCATTGGGGTGGAGTGGTGCAGCGTCCCGTTGAGGCGCCCCCGGTGCCGTGAACCGGTTCACTCATTCGAGCTCACGGAAGCGTTCGCCCGAGACCACCCATCCCCGACACGCTGGTGACTAGCCGGCCCTCAATCGTCGAGCTCGATCCCCTGGAAGTTCGCTACCGGGGAGGTCCTCGCACCGAGCGTCGCCGCGGCGTCCTGCCGGAGTTCGTCTGCTTTGGCCCGAAGCCGGAGATACATCTCGTCCGCTGCCAGGGCCGCGGGTGATTGTGTCTCCTCGAGGACCTCCAGCTTCGCCACGCAGACGAAGTACTGCTCCACCGTCGGTTCGTACGTCCGCCGGAGGACGAGCCCCTCGATCTTCTCCTGGATGGTCGGTCGGTCCACGGGCTTCTGGACGTAATCGTCGATGGCCAACTCGACGATATCGACGTCGGGCTCCACACCGCTCACAATCATGACCTGCGTGGGGAGACCCCGGTCACGGATCTCCTCCAGGACCGCCTCTCCGGAGGTATCGCCAAGCTGTCGGTCGAGAAGGACGATATCGACGCCCTCGTCGACCACCTCCAGGGCCCTCGAACCACTGTTGACGGTCACGCAGTCCCACTTCTCCCGCACCCACTCCGCGATCAGGTCCGCCAACAGCGGGTCGTCGTCCACGACCAATACGGTGGCTTGGCCCGGCGTCGACCGCGCCTCGATTGCCATGTGTGCGAATCTCCCCCCGCCGACTTAATACATAGCGTAAGATTGGTAAATATAATAATACTTATTCGCTCCCCAGCCCTACCCGTCTCGATGACTGCTTATCGGGGATTGCTGACCGATCGGGAGCGCGAGGTGCTGCGGGACGACGTGGAGGTCTCCGCGAACTATCTCTACCAGATCCGGTCCCGTGTCCGACAGAAGATCGACCGACTGGCCGAGGACGTAGAGATCCTGGAGGATGCTCAGCCGGATCTCCTCGAGGAACTCAAGCGGGTGGTGTGTGATGGGGAGTAGGTGTGGGGGCATTCCGAGTGCGATTCAGCTCGGATCGAGAATCAGTACGGATTGAGAATCAACACGGATTGTGAATGAGCTCGGATTGTGAATCGGCTCGGATTGTGAATGAGCTCGGATTGTGAGTCCAACCCACTCGAATACACCCACCGGTACCAGGTGAAGAGGTGTCGGAAGGAAGTCGGACGGGCCCCGCGAGATGGGAACCGGTGGTCGACGAACCGATACCTTGGAGGAGCCGTCTTCCGGGGAAGTTTCTCGCATTTCACCATCCAACGACGACCGCTGAGGGACGTCTCCAACCGCGAATCCTGCGCCCCGGCTCGCGTATTGTAATAGTGGAGCCCAGGAATCGTCATCCGGGATCACAGCATCTCGTTTGAAGCTCGCCAGCCGGTGGGGGGTGCATCAAGCTCGTCAGTCGGTGGGGGGTGCATCAAGCTCGTCTGTCGGTGGGGCGCACATCAAGCTCCCTGTCATCATCGCCATCGGGACCGCCTGCCTCGACGAATTCGAATTGGTCAACGTACACCCGCTCTCTCCCCCGGCGGTCGATCAGGTAGGACGAACGCGGGTCGGAGCCCCGTTTCGAACAGGCCAGACAATAGAAGGTCTCCCCTCGTGGCCGCCACTCGATGTGGCCCCGGGGACAGACGAACCGCCACCGGTCGGCGGCATAGGTCGGGTTGATGTGGAACGTTTCCGTGTGTGAGGACCCCTCTCCATTCGACATACAGAGGAGCGGTAGCCGAGGGGTATTGAGTGGTCGTGCTGCGTTTCCGATTCTTCCGCTTCTCCCTGGCTGGACCGCTCCCTGCCGTGTTTCGTCTCCGTCTTCCCATCTCCCGATGGCTTCCGATTGCTTCCGATACGGGCGGAATATGTTGTAGAGGTCCTATCTCCTTCCGCCCATTCCCACCATCGCCCCGCTCCCTCGGACGATTCGATCGACCCCCGATTCGCTCTCCGAATTGGAGCTGATGCCCGTTTCACCTCCCCGGTGGACGAGCTGTGGATACCAGCCTTCCACGGAGGAGGTGGGACAATCGTCCGAGCTCTCTTACAGGTCCCGGGAGCGATCCCTGACAGCCGACGAGAGTCGAGAAACAGTCGCATTCACGACATCCCGGTTGACAGCGGGAAGGGCCATCCGGATAGGTCGACGGGAAGTCCTGGATCGACACTGGTCGGGCGGGGGAGCGGGTTGGACGAATCAGCAAACGGCCGGGCAGCGTGAATCTCCATCACCGGAGAGCGGGTAGATGCACACTCACGGGAATAGGGACCTCGGAAATCCCGCTACTCCCGGGTGAGGGTCGCCTCGTCCTGATCCAGCGACGTATACTGGACGTGATACCCGATCGATCCGAGGACGTCCTGGCCCACGCCATAGTCGTCGAGAATGGGGTTCACATCCGAGAGCACCGGGTTCTCCAGCGCGTCGATCTCCGCGCGGAGCTCCTCGAGGACCGCTGGCGGGAGGTAGGTCCCATCCGATACCACCCCGTCTCGCCCCTCGAGATACCGCTTTATTGCTTGGGGTGCCACCCCCAGTTCGTGGGCGCGTTCGGTGACGTCCACGGGCGCGTCCGGCACCGACACGGTCTCTCCCTTCAATGCGTCCAGGTCTTCCGCGATAATCCGCTCGTCGATCTCCTCGAGCCGCGACAGGACCGGCTTCACCGGGATGCGCTCGTCGTAGAAGAAGACCTGGTCCGCTCCCTCGAAGTCCTGCTCCGAACAGTCGAGCGACCTATCGACGGCGAGGAGCAGGGGCACCTCCGTCTCGACCGCCCGCACCTTCTCGATCTTCTCCGCGAGGTACGCCGGCGTCCAGAAGCCGATCACCTCGAGGTAGAGCTCGTGCCCGTTCCGCTCGAAGCCGAAGTCCGGGATCATCACCCGCTCGTTCGCCCGCAGGATCGTGGGCTCGCGCGTCACCGTCCACCCGTCGGCCAGGGAGTCGATGCGCGTGGCGAAATCCCGCTCCACCTCGCTATCGAACGATTCGGCTGCGGTGCGCTCGGGGAACAGGTGGGACTCCTCGTCGGTCACCTCGAACTCGTAGAGGCGCGTCTCGCCGCTCACCTCCGTCTCGACCTCCGCCCGAACCGTCCACTCCTCCGCCTTGATGATGCTTGGAAGCAGCTTCGCCAGCTCCGTGCCGTACTTCCGGGTGTGCTTGAACAGCGCGGCAGGGCCCGTCACCGTCACGGTCAGGTCCGGGTCGACCGTGTACATGAGCCCGAGGTAGCTCATCCGGCCGAAGATCTCCTGGTAGTTATCGGAGACGGTGAACGACAGCTCAACCGCGTCGAACAAAAGCGTCTGCGTGAGCGAGAGGTTGTACTGGCGCAATAGCTCCCCCGGGTCGATCTCCGGCGGCTCCCGGAGCACCTCGTTCGCCGCCCGGTCGGCCCAGAGCATCCGGTCGGCCTCGTGGGGTGGCATGTCGAAGTCAGCGGCCACCTCCTCCAGCACCCGCTCGCGCTCGGCTTCGGACGTCACGTATCCGCGCTCGAAGGCCGCCTCGCGCAGCGTGGCGGGCGGAACCGCCGCCTCCTGCTCGAACGTGGCGCGTCGCTCCAGGAGCTTCGACAGTCCCCGAACCAGCTTGAACGTGTCGTGGGTCTCGAGCGCCGAGACGGCCTCCTCGATCTCCCCGCGGGTTCGACCCGGGCGGTATGCCTCGACGACCTCCGCGGCCACGTCGCGGTACTCCTCGATCTCGCGGTAGCGCGGGCTGATATCGGGCTTGTGTTTCCTGACCTCGAGGAGCTCCTTCGTCAGCATGGATCAGGCACGCCGCCTGGAGGAGGTCTGGATCTCGCCGGTACCCCCGGCGACGATCTCGTAGAGCTTCGCGACGTCCCCCGAGGGTCGGAGGATCCGGCCGAGGCGCTGTCGGTACTCGCGGCTGCTCCCCGTCCCGCTGAGGATGATGCCCACGTTCGCGTCCGGCACGTCGACCCCCTCGTCGAGGACCTGCGAGCTCACGATCGCCGAGTAGGTGTCATCACGGAACCGCTCGAGGAGGCGCCGTCGCTCCTCTTTCCCCGTCGTGTGCGTGATCGGCGGGATCAGATAGCGATCCGCGATGTCGTACACGAGGTCGTTGTACCGGGTGAAGATGATGAGGCGGTCGTCGCGGTGGGTCTCAAGCAGGGAGGCGAGCTCGTCGAGCTTGGCATCCGAACTGTACGCGATCCGTCGGGCCTCGTTGCGGGCCCGGACCGCCTTCCACGCCTCGGGGTCGTTCCCGCTGCGCAACACCACCTTTTCATAGTCCTCGGGACCGCGCATCGTGATGTTCGAAGAGCGGAGGTAGTTCCGGAACACCTCGACCTTCTCGTCGTAGCGTGCCTGCTCGGAGGGCGTAAGCTCCACGCTGATGCGCTCGACGGTGTACTCCGCGAGATACTCGCCGGTCAGCTCGTCGGTGTCGATCTCGTAGACCTTCCCGCCGAGGAGGGCGGGCAGCGCCTCGTGTTTGTCGTCCTCGCGCTCGTAGGTCGCGGTCAGCCCCAGGCGATACGGCGAGGCGAACAGCTCCGCGATGTGGCGGTACCCCTCCGCGGCGAGGTGATGCACCTCGTCGAAGACGAGCAGCTTGAATCGATTGCCGAGGTGCTCGGCGTGCGTGTAGGCGGAGTCGTAGGTCGAGACGGTGATCGCCTCGATCGACTTCTCACGGCCGGTGTACTCGCCGATATCGATGTCGAAGACCTGGAGCTCCTCGCGCCACTGGTCCACGAGATCGAGCGTCGGGACCACCACGAACGCGGGGGCGTTCACGGCCGCGATCGCTGCCATGGCGACGTAGGTCTTCCCCGCGCCCGTCGGCAGGACGACGATGCCCCGCCTGTCAGTCGCCCAGCGGTCAAGCGCCTCCTGCTGGTAGGGACGGAGGTCGAGATTCGCCCGGAGTTCCGGGCACGGAACGAGGTGGAGGACGTCGTCCCGATAGGGAACGTCCTCGCTGTCGAGATGGTCGACGATGTCGCGGTAGTGGAGCGCCAGGGCGCGCTCGTCGCCGGTCCGCTCGTCCCGGGTGGTCTGTGGGAGGGAACCATCGCCACCGGTCGTGATCGTCCCATCCTCGAATTCCAGGTGGATCGCGGTCATATGTGAAAGAGCGCGAGGGGGCTCGAGCGGCATTCCCTGGATTAGCGTCTGGTTGGGTATGTCAATATCTGAGTGTTTGCGTATTTAGCGTTTGGCTGCCGTCGACGGACGAGACCACGGCCAAGATATTCGCGGCCAGCATTGCCGCCCTCGATCCGATCTGAGCGACGACTGGCTCTATTTCCAATCGGTCCTGGATGAGACGACGCTTTCTGTCTCTGTTATCGAGAAAATTGACGAGTTTCGAATATGATTCCGGTACACGACAAGGGGTATGGATGGCCCATTTCTTTCATGCGCTCCCGACCATCGTGATGTCGAGGAATTGCCGGGGGTCGAGCAATTGCCGGGGGTCGAGCAATTGCCGGGGGGCGAGCAATTGCCGGGGTGTCGAGGAATTACCCTATTGACTGATGGGGAAGGGGCGTTACCGACCGAGTATAGCACTATCCGACACCGAGGGCGGTACCGATGTGACTCCCGGAGAATCATGAGAGATCTCGAGCAGGGTCCACATCGACCACTCCACCTCTCTCGTCAATCGCGACGGGTTGCCGATACCGATCTGTGAACCACAGGGATTTGAATGTGGAGACTACAGCGTGACAGGAGCATGGGTAGGTTTGCTTCACCCAACTCGGGATACACTCATCGAGAGGGCTCGTCTCGAATATCGGCGGAGAAACGGGTTTCAGGCTGACTCGTCGCGGCGGCAATGAAATCGAGGCTCGACAGGTGTTGTCTCGGGTCCCTTCTTGCGGGGGGTACTGGGCGTTCGGATTCTGTCCCCCGGGTGGAAATCGACACATGGAAGAATCCTATCATTTATGATCCGGGACTCGACTGCGCCCTCTGCGGAAACGGCCTGTATGGCGTAGCAGTGGACGATCGATCGGGTGTAGTAGCTGGGTTTATACTTCTGAATCCGTTACCCAACCCACATGAGACATATCGGGCTCAAAGTCCGGATGGCCGTCGTCGGTGCCATTCTCGCTGGATTCTACCTCGTTGCTGTCGCCGTCGCGATGCTGGTGTTCGGTCGGGGGGTTCTCCCGATCGCCATCGTCGGAAGTCTCCTCCTCGTGGGCGTCCAGTACAAGGTCGGGAAGTGGGCCGCTTTGCGGAGCGTCGGTGCCGAGGATCTGTCCGAGAGTCAATACTCGGAGATCCACCAATTCGTCGAGCAGGTGTGCCGCGAGAAGAACATGGAGAAGCCGTCGTTGAAGATCGCCGATATGGGGGTTCCAAACGCGTTTGCGGTGGGCCGTCGTGGCAATGGGACCGTCGTCATCTCCCGCGAACTCATCCAGTTGCTCGACGGGGACGAACTGGAGGGCGTCATCGCCCACGAGCTCGCGCATATCGACAACCGAGACGTCATCACGATGCAGCTCGGGCAGGGTGTTGCCTCCCTCGTCGCGATCGTTGCCCAGTACGTCGTCCTCTTTACGGGCGACAATGATCTCGCGGACTTCTTCCTGGCCATCGTCGTCGGGAATATCGTGCAGTTCATCGTGATGCTTTTCGTCCTCGCCATCTCTCGGTACCGCGAATATGTCGCTGACGCCGACGCCAAGGACGTCATCGGGCAGGGTGAACCGCTCGCACGTGCACTCGAAAAGATTCATCAGGGCAACCAGCAGTCTCGGTCGTCGACCACTCAGCACACCGGTGATCGAAGGACACGGCGTGGCCGAACGCGTGGGACACGTCACTCTCGTGACTCCACAGTCAATCAGCAGGTGAGTGCTCTCTGTATTTCCAATCCTGACCGCGGCTTCCTGCAGCAAATCGTCTCCACGCACCCACCGATGGAGAAGCGCATCAAACGGCTTCGGTCGTAGATGCCTGCCATCCGTGATCTGCTCGCGGTCATCCTCGGTGTCGCCTTCGGCATCGCGTTGATCGCTGCGCCACGGACCGTCCTCCGCCTGTCCGTGTTTATCGGCCCGAACCGCCGTCGCCGCGGTGACTATGGTACTGACGGCGCCATTCCTGACCGATGGACGTGGGTTGCCCGTGGATTGGGTGTCCTCTGTCTTGCACTGGCTGCGTTCATCGGCTACCAGATCTACGCCTGAGTACGTGTATTGGTTCGGGAGATTTGCCGGGTCCCGTCGCCACGGAGGACTGCACCCGAAACCCCTTCGCTGGATTGCTTCGGATATCCTCGGAGATACCGCTATCCCGGGTCCCCTCGGCCGGTCGCTGACATACCCCCTCGAGCTCGTCGTCTCCCCGGCCGGACGGTTCTGTTGCCGGTCATCGATCGGCCCTCGAACCCATCGCCAGCAAGGCGACTGGAGTACAGGATATCCGCCTGGAATGCCCGGCGATGGCACGATTCGATACGCACCGGCGATGGCACGATTCGATACGCACCGGGAGGGTTCATACCGAGTCCAGATACGTCGCCTCCCACTCCCGACGGGCTTCGATCTCGCGCTTTCCGCGTCTCGTGACCGTGTAGTAATTGGTCCGTTGATCCAGGGCGCCCTTGTCGATCAATCCCTTCTCCACGAGCGTATCCAGATTCGGATAGAGGCGCCCGTGGTGGATCTCGGACTCGTATTTCTCTTCGAGCTCATCCTTGATGGCCAGTCCGTGGGGCTGGTCCAACCCCGCGACGACGTACAGGAGGTCGCGCTGGAACCCCGTGAGGTCGTACATTATGGCCATGACTCCCGATTGTCAAAGTAAAAATGTTTTCCTGCGGTACCACTCGGCGGGACGATATTGGTGGTGATCGGGGGGCGGAATGCCGTGTAATCGGCTTCGGGTAGTTTCTGGAATGGGTCACGAGCAGCGAGAGTGCTCAGTACCCCCCGCGTTCGGGTTCGTACTGGCGTTCGGGGGTCTCGATCTATTTCGTGGGGTCGATCTGGTCCCTGTTGCCCTATTCGTTCTTGAGCTGATTTCGCCTTTCGCCGCTCATCCATCGGGCATGTGGTCCCGTGCGAACTCTCTTTGTGTGAAATATATCGCTCTACTGCTACCCCCAGGAGTTGAACGCCAGCGACCGTCTGCAGATCCCCCAGTAATCGTGCCCGCCACGGGTGGAACATCCTCTGCCAGCTCGGGTGGGGGCTCTGGGCGGGCTGCTCGCCAGAGGTATTGTATAATACTGCGGTGGGTCTTCGGCGGGCCGGTTTCTATCGACGTAACATCCTTCAAAGGGACGTTCGGCGGTTCTCACACAGCGAATCTTCCTCTGGAGCGGGGCGCTCTCCGATCCGACCCAGAACGTTGCTCGTCGGAATCGCTATTCTCGACAGGACAGAGGGGACTCTTTGATCAGACGTGGAGCCAGAAGTGCCCCCGACCAACCACCAGGGTCGTCACTGCTGGCTGTCCAATCCACCCCTTCTAATTCACTCCTCAATCCATCCGCTCGCCCTGGTAGGACCCCTCGTAGAGCCCCTCGTGGTCGGCCTGTGCGAGCACGAGCTGGGCGATCCGCGCGCCGCACTCCAGCTCCACCGGGTGGTGAACCTGGAGGAGTCCCTCCCCCCGCCCCGTGTATCCCGCGTCCCAGACAGCCGTGTTCAGCATGCAGGAGTTCCGCATCAGGGAGGAGCGGGGAAACACGAAGCCCACGTGACCTTCGGGGATGGAGACTGTCTCTCGATACTCGGCCACGTACCCACCCGGTTCGAGGTAGAACGTCTCCCGTTCGCTGTCGTCGAGCACCTCCGAGCTGGCCGGGACCCGGTCGCCGATGCCCCTGTCGTCCCGGTGGATGTACCCCGGCTCGCGCTGCTCCAGGACCCGCTCCAGTCGGAGGTCGACCCCGTTCGGCTGGATCTGTGCCTCCTCGACCGCGTCGAGCTGCTCGGCCACGAACGCCCCGCTCCGGAACATGGGTCATGGCGGGGTGCGGGGCGAAATGACGCTTTCCATTCCCGGCCGAAAACTGTACCCCGGCAGTCCCACCCGGAAACTATACCCCGGCAGTCCCACCCGAAAACTGTACCCCGGCAGTCCCACCCGAAAACTGTACCCCGGCAGTCCCACCCGGAAACGGTAACCCGTGCCATTCTCATCAGCCTTTTCCGGGCTGCCCCCCGAGTTTGACACACTATGGGATATACCGTCACCGAGAAGATCCTGGACGACCACCTCGTCGAGGGTTCGCTCGAGCCAGGCGAGGAGATCGGCATCGAGATCGACCAGGTCCTCGCACAGGACACGACGGGGACGATGGTATGGCTGCAGTTCGAGGCCCTCGACCTTGACGAGGTCCAGACGGACCTCGCCGCGCAGTACTGCGACCACCAGACCTATCAGTTCGACTTCAAGAACACCGACGACCACCGATTCCTCCGGTCGGCCGCGGGAACGTATGGCGCGTACTACTCCAAACCGGGCAACGGGATCTGTCATAACGTCCACAAGGAGCACTTCGCGAAGCCGGGCACGACCCTCCTCGGGTCGGACTCGCACACACCCACGCAGGGCGGCCTGGGGCAGCTCGCCATCGGCTCCGGGGGACTGGATGTCGCGGTCGCGATGGGCGGCGGCCCGTACTACATCGAGATGCCCGAGATCGTGAACGTCCGCCTCGAGGGCGAGCTTCCCGAGTGGGCGACGGCCAAGGACGTCATCCTCGAGCTCCTCCGACGGCTCTCCGTGAAGGGTGGCGTCGGGCGCATCTTCGAGTACACGGGACCGGGCGTCGATACCCTCTCGGTCCCCGAGCGGACGACCATCACGAACATGGGGACCGAGCTGGGCGCCACCTCGTCGGTCTTCCCGACGGACGAGCGCACGAGGGACTACCTCGAGCGGCTCGGTCGGCCCGAGGACTACGCGGAGATCCAACCCGACCCGGACGCCGAGTACGCCGAGGAGATCACGGTCGACCTCTCGGACATCGAGCCACTGGTCAGTGCGCCCTCGATGCCCGACAACGTCGTCCCGGTCCGCGAAGTCGCGGGCACGGACGTCGACCAGGTCATCATCGGCTCCTGCACCAACGGCGCGTACGAGGACATCCTCCCCGCGGCGAAGATGCTCGAGGGCCACGAGGTGGCGAAGACGACCGAGATGATCGTCGCGCCCGGGTCGAAGCAGGCCTCGGAGATGCTCGCCGAGGAGGGGTGGACCGCGAAGATGATGGCCGCCGGGGTCAACTTCTCGGAGTCGACCTGTGGCGCGTGCATCGGCATCGGGCACGTCCCGGCCTCGGACTCGGTGAGCCTCCGGACGTTCAACCGCAACTTCGAGGGTCGGTCGGGGCTTGAGGACGACGCCGTGTACCTGGTCTCCCCGGAGGTGGCCACGGCCGCGGCGATCGCGGGCGAGATCGTCGATCCCCGTGACCTGGCCGCGGAGCTCGAGGACCTGGAGGACCCGGGCTTCGAGATGCCGGGTCGGTACACCGGGGCCACGACGGACATCATCACCCCGGAGGAGGCCGTCGACGACGCGCTCATCCGGGGTCCGAACATCGGCCAGGTCCCACTCAAAGACCCCCTGGGGGCGGACGTCGACGGGCCCGCGCTGATCAAGATGCCCGACAACATCACGACCGACCACATCATCCCGGCCACCTCTGACATCCTGAAGTTCCGCTCGAACATCGAGAAGCTCTCGGAGTTCACCCTCTCGCGGGTCGACGAGGACTTCGCGGCGCGAGCGAGCGAGGCCGACGGGGGATTCATCGTCGCCGGCGAGAACTACGGCCAGGGGTCCTCCCGGGAGCACGCGGCGATGTGTCCCATGTATCTCGGTGTGGAGGGCGTCCTCGCGCAGAGCTTCGCCCGCATCCACCGGGCCAATCTGTTCAACTTCGGCCTGCTTCCGCTCACCATCGACGAGGACACCTACGAGCGCATCGAGGAGGGCGACCAGATCGAGGTCGTCGAGGACGTCGCGGCCGCCGTCGAGGCCGGCGCGGAGTCGTTCACGATCCGGGTGAACGGCGACTGGGAGGCGGAGGCGACGCTCGACGCCTCCGAGCGCGAGCGCGAGATACTGGCGGCGGGCGGCAAGCTCTCGCACACGAAGCAGCAACACGGGGACGGGGCCAGTGGTCCCACTCCGGCCGACGACTGACGCAGCGGGCCTCTCCACACAACGCCCGGACGTTTATGGGGGATGACCGGACCACCTCGGTGCGTGCGATAGAAACAGCCGGGCCACGCCCCGCGGGAGCGCGATGCACCGTGGTCCGAGGGACGCGCATCACCTGACAGCCGTGATGCGCGCAACGCGCATCGCCTGTCAGCACACGTTCCGCCGTGAGCCTCTTTGCCCCGCGAACCCAACACTGGCCCGTGACGACCGTCGAGTCTCCCACCGGCGGCCGCATCCGGCAGGCCACGCAGGCCGACCTCCTCCCGGTCCTGCGCATCGAGCGGGAGGTCTTCGAGCACCCGTGGTCCCTCGCCTCCTTCCAGCAGTTCCTCGGGATCCCCGGGTTCCTCGTGATGGACGATCCCCGGCCCACGGGACCGGTGGGTGACGACGTCGCCGGGTACGTCGTCGCGGATACGGTCAGGGAAGGAAGCGAACGGGTTGGCCACGTCAAGGACCTCGCGGTCAAGCCCGAGCGACAGGGTGCAGGCCGGGGGAGCGCCCTGCTCGAGCGGGCGCTAGCCCTCCTCCGGAGCGCGGAGGTGGGCGAGGTCCGCCTAGAGGTCCGTCCGAGCAACGAGGCGGCCCGCGCCCTCTACCGGCGGTACGGATTCGAGCGCAGCGGTCGCCGGCGGAACTATTATCCGGACGGTGAGGACGCGCTGATCCTCGCGAGGGCGTTCGAGTGACCGCGCTCGAGGCGAGAGAAAGATATTTTAATAGAATTTCGCGCGATGATCAGCGGCGGCTCCGCCGACCGTGACCGGTTTCAGGCCGGGCACCCTCCCCGGCGGTATGGGATATGCGTGTCCGGTCTGTGGGGAGCGCCAGGTCGACGGGGAGCACCTGGCGAACCACGTGGCGTTCACGGCCATCCTCCGGAGCGACGAGCACCGGCGATGGCTGGACGAGCACGTCCCCGGGTGGGGAGATCTGGACCCGGAAGCGCTCGCAGACCGGGTGACGCCACACGCCGAATCCGTGGACGTGACGATTCCGGAGGAGACCGCTGAACAGGCGCCCACGCGGCCCGCGATCGAAGAGCGGAAACCGCAGGCACGCAGGGACCTCTCGGCACGCGACCGGGAGATCCTCGAGGAGGCCAGGGAGCTGACCAGGCGCATGCTCGAGGAGTCCGGCGACGGGGGAAAGGTGGAGAAAGAGACGGAAGCGACGCCAGAGGAGGAACAGAGCGAAGAGAGGGAAGAGACACCAGAAACCGAACCCCCGGACCGGGGATCCCCCGACGGCGACCCGGAACCGCCCGAACATTCCTCCGCCGAGGACACTCCCTCCTCGTCCGATCCCGACTCCGAAACGAACTAGGTCCCGCGGGTCGGTAACCCGAGCATGGAGACACGTGGATTCCTCGCCCCGACCGCCGCCGCCGAGGCGACCTCGCAGTTCCGGGCACTCGAACCCGCAGCCAGGACGGTCACCCGGGAGGTCGCCAAGGCGATGGGCTTCGACCGGGGGGAGTTCGAGGAGCGCGTCACCGGCGACGTGGTCGAGACGGCGCTCGACGCCCTCTTCGCCTCGTTGCTTGAGGTCCACCTTGGCACGCGGGCGGCCTACGAGGAGTATCTCGACGAACACCCCGACATGGAGGTTCACCTGGTCGGCAGCACGAACGTCGACCGGCGAGCCTGGCACCCCGTCCCCGCCGCGGACGGCATCGCCGCCGTGACCTACCAGGACGAGCCCGAGGCGGCCGCGGCGACCGTCCGCAGGCAGGCATTCGGGCGGTTCTACCGGGAGATCGTACGCGAGGAGTGATCTCTACCACGAAATCGTGAGCGAGGGGTGATCTTCCCTCGAGATCGTGCGCCACGAGTGATCCGACGACCGCCATCGGCGAAATAGCATCTTCCTTGTAAGAGGACGCCCTCCCCCGGCACATGGACGACGTCGAGTGGCCCGTGCTCGAGACCGACGCGGAGTACGAGACCGGGTGGTACGACGGGGGATACGACCTGGTGGAGCAGCCGAACGGGACCCAGAAGCGCTACTACTGGGCGGATCTGCCACCGGCCGTGGTCGTCGTGCCGATCGACGGTGAAGACGTCATCTTCGTGGAGCAGTACCGGCCCACCATCCGGAAGCGGTGTCTGGAGCTGCCAGCGGGGATCGTCGAGGCCGACGAGGACTACGCGGGTGCCGGCGCGCGGGAGCTCGCGGAGGAAACGGGGTTCAGCCCGGCATCCATCACCCACCTCCAGACCGTGGACGTGGCGACCGGTGTCCTCCGACACGAGCGAGGGTACGTCGTCGCCACCGAACTCGCCTCCGGGCCCCAGTCACTCGACGAGAACGAGTTTCTCTCGGTGAAACGGGTATCGAGATCCGCGGCCATCGACCGGGCCCGGGCGCAGCCGGCAAACGACGCCACCCTGGAGGCGCTCCTCCTCGCAGAGGTCGATGGGTTCCTGTGACCGGGTGGTGGCGAGCCCTTCCTACCATCCCCCTGCCCCACATCCCCCAGCCCCCATCCCTTAGCCCCTCATCCCTCAGCCCCTCATCCCTCAGCCCTCAACCCCCCCACCCGCCCCCCGCCCGCGGCGGTTCCGGCCAGAACCGGCCGCCTCCGGCGCGCTTTTCCCGCTCCGGCCGAAGGGTCGGCCAATGGCATCCGAGATCGAGCCCGGTGAGTTGGAGCAGTTGCTCGACGGAGACCATCCTCCACCGCTGGTGGTCGACATCCGGTCACCGGCAGCCTTCGCCGAGCGCCACATCCCCGGGAGCGAGAACATCCCGTTCGAAGCCCTCCCGGCGTCGATGGCCGAACTCCAGGGTGCCGACCACATCGTGACCGTCTGCCCGCACGGGAAGGCGAGCAAACAGGCGGTCCGGCTCATCGAGTCGTACGAGGGCATCGAGGAGTCCACCCGCGTCGAGAGCCTGGCCGGCGGACTCGAGGCCTGGAGCGGGCCGATCGAATCATCTCGGCGGACGTGAGCCGATACCGCGGACGAAAATGGAGTCAGGCGACGTTGAACCCGCGGTCACGGAGGAAATCCTCCACCCGACCGCGATGGTTGCCCTGGAGCTCGATCTCCCCGTCGTCGACGGTCCCCCCGCACGCGAGCTTGGACTTGAGATCGGAGGACAGCGAGTCGAGATCGACGTCGTTGGGGTCGAATCCCTCGATGACGGTGACTTCCTTTCCGTATCGGCGCTCGTCGATGCGGATCGAGATCT
>JBDGRH010000278.1:0-17791 GCA_042218225.1 Halodesulfurarchaeum sp.
TCACGAGCCAGTACCTCGGCGAGACCGCGAAGAACGTCGAGAAGGTCTTCGAGGTGGCAAAGCGCCTCTCGCCGTGCATCCTCTTCATCGACGAGTTCGACTTCGTGGCGAAGACCCGGACCAGCGACGAGCACGCCGCCATCAAGCGCGCGGTGAACACCCTCCTGAAGTCCATCGACGAGGTGAGCCTCATCCGGGACGACGTCCTCCTCATCGGGGCGACGAACCACCCGGACGACCTCGACGCGGCGGCCTGGCGGCGGTTCGACGAGATCCTCAACTTCCCCCGCCCGGACGAAGCCATGCGGGCGGACATCCTGCGGCTCATCACCGGCGAGCTCGACATCGAGGGGTTCGACCCGGCGGAGCTGGCCGCGGAGACGGAGGGGCTCACCGGCAGCGACCTCCGACTGGTCCTCCGGGAGGCGGTGCTGGAGGCCCTCGTCGAGGACCGGACGACGCTGAGCCAGGAGGATCTTCTGGACGCCATCACCGAGTTCGAGGAGCGCGATCACCTCCGGAACCTCGACACGCTCGAGGCGGCGCTCTCCGAGGGCGACCACGACCACGCCGCGACACACTGAATGCAGGTCACGCTGCTCGGGACCGGCGACACCACGGGGACGCCCACGCCGGGATGTGACTGTGCGACCTGCCGGGAGGCCGCCCGCCGGGGGGTCGCCCGGTCGCGCTTCTCCGTCCACGTCCAGAACGAGGTTGCGGGCGCGTCGCTCCTGATCGACGCGAGCCCGGACTTCCGCACCCAGTTCCTCACGCAGGAGGTCCCCCTCCCGGACGAGGCGGTCATCACGCACATCCACTTCGACCATCTCGATGGGTTGGGCAACGCCTACCGGCTCCTGGACCGCCTCACCGTCCACGCGGCCGACGAGACTGATCCCCGGACCGGCGAGTCGGTCGCGGAGACCGTGAGCAGGAAGTATGACTATCTCGACAGGGTCACGGTCGCCGCCCACGCCCCGATGGAGCGGTTCGAGGCGGCAGGGCTACGGGTCACCCTGGTCCCCGTCGATCATCCGCCGCTTCTGTGCTATGGCGTGGTCGTCGAGCAAGGTGGTCGCAAGGTGGCCATCACCGGTGACACGAGCTTCGCCATCCCGGAGCAGACCTGCGAGCACCTCGCCGACGCCGATCTGCTTCTCGCGGACGGCATCCTCCCGGCGGAGGCCTGCCAGCATCACCCCCTCGGCGGGATGCACGAGAACGAGGCTGGGGTTCCCCGGACCTTCGGCACGAAGCACATGACCCGCGAGGGGGCTCTGGACCTCGTCGACCGGCTGGATCCCGAGCGGTTCCGCATCGTCCACGCCTCCCACCACTATCCACCGGACGAGGCCTTCGACGCGGACATCGCCGTCGACGGCGAGACCTTCGAGCTGTGACGGCAACCCCACGATGCAGCAAAGCGGGGCACCAGCAGGGAGGGTGCTACAGGTCGAGCTCGTCGAAGGGACAGGTCGGCGGGAACCCCTCGGCGGAGAGCTCCCATTCGACCCCATAGCGATCGGTGACGACGACGGAGGTCTCCCGTTCCGAGACCCCACACCCCAGCTCCGCGGCTCGCGATGAGAGTGGCCCGAGGTCCTCGAGGTCGATCTCGAGCGCCAGGTGATCGAAGCGGGTCGGCTCGCTCGCCTCGGGGTCCGCCGCGAGCGCGAGGACGAATGCGTCCCGACGGAGAAACGACATGCCCGGTTCCACTCCGTGGGCCTTCGCAACGGCCCAGTCTACCCCGTCCGGGACCTTGCCATACGTTCCGGTGAGGGTTCCCTCGCGGAAGAGGACCGCCATGTCCAGGAGTTCCCGGTAGTACGCCTCCGCCGCCTGGAGGTCCGGGACCGAGAGGACGGCGTGGTGGAGTCCCGAGACCGGCATATCCCCGAGTCACGAGGGAAGGGTTTCAGGTTTTCGGCGGGGGAAGGGGGCGCAGCATCCGCGGATACCCCCACCGGTTACACCGTTTTACTGGCGAGCGAAGTCGTCCAGCGCGGCTTGCTGCCTCGCCACGCCGGGTGGATCCGGGTCCCAGGGCGTCCGCCGCTCGCGCTCCGCGTCGAGGTCAACGGTGGGGGTGTCGTCCGCATTCGCCGGCTCGAACCCCGGACAGGCCGGCCCGCACTCCGCCGGCGGATTCACGAGGCGATCGGCCCAGGCGCATCCGGGGAGGCCAGACGTGCCCGCCACCCGCCACGAGCGGGCGTTCTCGCAGGGCGGGAGCTCCCACGTCCGCCAGCCCTTTCCAACGGCCCGCTCTGCCACCCGGCGGCGCTGCCGCTCGATCTCCCCCTCGGAGACCGGCTCCACGTCGAATCGGCCTGGACGCTCCGCGACGACCTCGAGGCCAGGGGACCCCGGATCCAGCGCCCGTGGCTCCCTGATGACCTCTACCTGGAGCTCGGGGTCCGACCGGACGCGCCAGACCCCCACAGGCGTCGGGAGCCGGTTGAGGTGGGCCCGGGTCACGTAGCTGCGCGTCGCCAGGACGACCGCGTCGAGGACCCCGGCGCTCACGTCCCGCCGGAGCTGTGGGGCGAGTCTCCCCGGGTTCGAGAGATCCGGTTTGTTCTCGATCCCGACCAGCCGGCCGAACCAGTCCGGATACCGGGTGGCCCGCCTGACCATCGTCCGACCGTTCCGCCGTTCGACCTCGAAGAACCCGGCCTCGACGGCCTCGGCCGCGATCCGCCTGGCGACCTCGGGCGGGCCATCGATGACCCGCGTCAGGGGCCGGAATCTGCCCACCCCGACGTCGCTTCGGATCGCGGCATCGGGGATGGTCTTCGACCCGATTGCCAGGCGCTCCTCGAACGCCTCGCCGGGCTCGACCCACACCAGGTCCATGACGCGCCCGCCGGGCTCGGCGACGCTCGTTCCGAGCTGGCGCCCCAACAGGCCATCCAGTGGGACGTTCGAAAGGCCGGGAAGCCCCTCGCGCTCGAGGTGGGCGGCCAGCCGGAGCTCGAACCCGAACTCGTTCACGAACGGGCTGTTCGGGGGGGTGAAAAATAGCCCCTCCGGTCACCGAGGTCTCGGAGGCACTCCCGCATCGAAATCCGGTGGTCCGGTCCGGGGGTCTGTTCGGAGCCGTTACCCGCCCCGACCCGTATCCATCCCGAACGGGATATACAGGAGGCACCGCTGGGTGAGGCCCGTCCCGAGGAGGATCAGCCCGGCCAGTATCGCGATCGCGCCGACGACCGTCCCCCAGGCCGCGAGGGGACCGGCGAACACGCCGACCCCGAGGGCCGCGAGGACGATCCCGACGACGATGCGCACGTTCCTGTCCGTGACGCCGACGTTTCGTTCCATCGTCCCTCCCTTCTCGCTCCGGCTATTTATTGGTTGTGGGTAAATCGTACAATACCGATGGGACTGATCGAGCCACGCTCCCGCCCAGTCTGGAGCGTTCCCGAACCGTTCGACTGGACACCCTGCGAGAGGGTGTCGCCCACCCACATTGTATAATAGACGCATGACTGAGCCCGCTTCGAGCGGGAATCCCCGGGATCGCACCCACTTCGATGTCGGCAATCGACGGCCCCCGGCCCATCGTCTCCGATCCTGTGGACCCGGAATCCCTGGATGGCGCCGCGATCGAGGGGCGCGCCCGTAACAGTAGGTTTATCAGTCGCTCGTTGCGAATTCTCGGCAAGATTACGTCGAGACCATGGCAGCCGAACACAGACAACCGGAGGTGAACATCGGCCTCGTCGGGCACGTGGACCACGGGAAGACCACCCTCGTCCGCGCGCTCTCCGGCGAGTGGACCGATCAGCACTCCGAGGAGATGAAGCGTGGGATCTCGATCCGTCTCGGCTACGCCGACGCCACGCTCCGGCGGTGTCCGGAGTGCGATGGACCGACGGCCTACACCGTGGCCGAGACCTGCCCAGAGCACGACGTGGAGACCGCGGTGCTCCGGACGGTCTCCTTCGTCGACGCCCCGGGACACGAGACCCTGATGGCGACGATGCTCTCCGGCGCCGCCCTCATGGACGGGGCGGTGCTGGTGGTGTCGGCGAACGAGCCGGTGCCCCAGCCCCAGACAGAGGAGCACCTGATGGCCCTCGACATCATCGGGATCGAGAACATCGTGATCGCCCAGAACAAGATCGATCTCGTGGACGAGGAGACCGCCCGCGAGAACTACCGCCAGATCACGGAGTTCGTCGAGGGGACCGTGGCCGAGGGCGCACCCGTGATTCCCATCAGCGCGGAGCAGGAGATCAACATCGACCTCGTCATCGAGGCCCTCGAGGAGACGATCCCGACGCCCGAGCGCGATCCCGATACGGCATCCCAGATGTACGTGGCACGGAGCTTCGACATCAACCGGCCCGGGACCGAGTGGGAGGACCTCCAGGGCGGTGTCCTCGGGGGCAGTCTCGTCCAGGGCGTCCTCGAGACGGACGAGGACATCGAGTTGAAGCCCGGCCGCGAGGTCGAGGAGGGCGGCGAGACCGAGTGGCAGCCCGTCCGGACCACCGTCCGCTCGCTCCAGGCCGGGGGCGAGCTGGTCGATTCGGTCACCCCCGGGGGACTGTTGGGGGTCGGGACCGGCCTCGACCCGAGCCTCACCAAGGGGGATGCCCTCGCCGGCCAGGTCGCCGGGGAACCGGGCTCCTTGCCACCCGTGTGGAACGGCTTCGAGATGGACGTGGACCTGCTGGAGCGGCTCGTGGGGGCGGACGAGGACGAGGACGTCGAGGACATCACGACCGGGGAGCCCCTCATGTTGACCGTCGGCACCGCCACCACGGTCGGGGCCGTGACCAGCGCCCGCGACGGGGAGGCGGAGGTCAACCTCAAGCGGCCGGTGTGTGCCCGCGAGGGCGCCAAGATCGCCATCAACCGCCGGGTGGGCGCCAGGTGGCGCCTCATCGGCATCGGGACGCTTCGGGGATGACCGTCGCCATGGATGCAAACGCGCTCATGATGCCGGTGGAGACGGGAGTCAGGGTCTTCGACGAGCTCGACCGCCTCCTGGGGGGCCACGACTGCGTGGTGCCCGAATCGGTGCTTGACGAGCTCCGCTCGCTCTCCGAGTCCGGCGGGGAGGAGGGACGGGCCGCGAGCGTCGGGATGGACCTCGCCGCGGATTGTGAGACGGTCGAGACGAACGCCCAGTACGCCGACGACGCCCTCTACGAGCTCGCCACCGCCGGCGAGGTGGAGGCCGTCGTGACGAACGACGCCCCGCTCAGGGAGCGCCTGCTCGACGCGGGCGTTCCGGTAATCCATTTAAGGGGCCGGAATCAACTAACCCGCACTCACCCATAACCATCGATGTACAAACGAGTCAGGCTCAAAGACACGGTCGAGGTCCCCCCGGAGCACCTCGCTGACGTCACGCCGGACCTCATCCGTCACCTGCTCCAGGACAAGCTGGAGGGCCGGATGGACGAGCAGGTCGGGTCCATCGTGACCGTCACCGAGGTGCACGACGTCGGCGAAGGGGCCGTCGTGCCGAACCAGCCGGGAGTCTACTACGAGGCCGAGTTCGACGCCCTCACCTTCGACCCGGAGATGCAGGAGGTCATCGACGGGGAGATCGTCGAGGTCGTCAACTTCGGGGCCTTCGTCGGCATCGGGCCGGTCGACGGGCTCCTCCACGTCTCCCAGATCTCCGACGAGTATCTGGCCTTCGACGAGGAGAACCAGCAACTGGCCTCCCGGGAGTCGAATAGCACCATCGGCGTGGGGGATGGGGTCCGCGCCAGGATCGTCACGAAGAGCATCGACGAGCGCAATCCCCGCGAGTCGAAGATCGGCCTCACGGCCAAGCAGCCGGGGCTGGGCAAGCACGGCTGGCTGCGCGAGAAGCGCCAGCAGGAGCAGGCCGCGGAGGGCGAGTAGATGGCGTCGAATCGGCTCGCGTGCCGCGAGTGCCACCGCATCGTGGACGCCGAGGAGGAGGCCTGTCCCTACTGTGGCTCCTCGAGTCTCACCGAGGACTGGGCGGGCTACGTCGTCATCACCCACCCGGAGACCAGCGTCATCGCCGAGAAGATGGAGGTCTCCGACGCGGGAGAGTACGCCCTCAAGGTCCGCTGACCGTGCCTCGCGTCGTCGCCCGACTTCCGGAACACGAGCGCCACCGCTTCAAGGAGCCGATGGGCCCGATCTATCGGGAGCCAGCCCCGCTCCTCCAGGCCGCCGGGAAGCCGATCGTCTCCGTCGGGGACGTGGTCTCCTATCACCTGGCGACGGCCGGCCACGTCCCGAAGATCTCGATCGTGGATGGCCGCTCGGAGCGGGATCCCGTCGCCGACGAGGTCGCAGCGGGGCTCCCAGAGCAGGATGAGACCGTCGTCGTGTCGAACCCGGCCGCCACGATCACCGCCGAGCTTGTCCGGGCCCTCGAGCAGGCGCTCGAGGAGGCAGGGACGACGCGCATCGAGGTCGACGGCGAGGAGGACCTGGCCGTCCTCCCGGCGACGCTCCTCTGTCCCGAGGGCGCGACCGTGGTGTACGGCCAACCCGGGGAGGGGATGGTGGCGGTCAACGTCGACGAGGAGAGTCGGGAGACCTGTCTGGAGCTGCTCTCCTTCCTCGACCGGGACCGGGAGTTCTGGGCCGACATCACCCGGGTGAATCCGGGACGTGGCCAGTAGGGCCCATACGACCCCCGACGGGCCCTTCGAAATCCTTTTACAGATTTCGGGCCGAAGACACCTCCAACTGACCATGGACATCGAGATCCTGGAGCAGGAGGACAACCCCCTGCTCCACCGCACGGACGTGACGTTCCAGGTCGTCCACGAGGACGCGACCCCGTCGAGGCTGTCGGTTCGTGACAGCCTCGCCGCGGCGCTCGACCGCGACGCCGAGGAGGTGGTGGTCCACGAGCTGGACACCAAATTCGGCATGCGCAAGACCATCGGCTACGCCAAGGTCTACGAGTCCGCCGAGGACGCCGCGGAAATCGAGCAGGAATACATGCTCGAGCGCAACAAGATCGGCGCCGACGAGGACGGCGACGGGAGCGAGGCGGAGGCGACCGAGTGATGGCCCGAAGCGACTTCTACGAGGACGGCGAGGCGGTGCGCGAGCGGTGTCCCCGCTGCGAAGACGCCTTCCTCGCCGAGCACGACGACCGCAAGCACTGCGGTCGCTGTAGCTACACCGAGTGGCTGTGACGAGGGACGGGGATGTGACGAGAGAAGGGCCTGGGCCCAGGGAAGGGCCAGACACGCGGACGGGCCCAGACGTCCGGCGCGTCCTCGGGATCGAGGGCACGGCCTGGGCCGCCAGCGCGGCCATCTACGACCGGGACGCGGACGCGGTCGTCATCGAGACGGACGCCTACCGGCCGACGGAGGGTGGCATCCACCCGCGAGAGGCCGCCGAGCACATGCGCGAGGCCATCCCGTCCGTCATCGAGCGAACCCTCGATGGTGCGGACGGACCCATCGACGCCGTCGCGTTCTCCCGTGGCCCGGGACTGGGGCCGTGCCTCCGTATCACCGGCACCGCCGCGCGAGCCCTCGCCGGGACGCTCGACGTGCCGCTGGTCGGGGTCAACCACATGGTCGCCCACCTGGAGATCGGCCGGCACCGGTCCGGCTTCGAGTCGCCGGTGTGTCTGAACGCAAGCGGCGCCAACGCCCACGTGCTCGGGTTCCGGAACGGGCGCTACCGGGTCCTCGGGGAGACGATGGACACCGGAGTGGGCAACGCCATCGACAAGTTCACCCGCCACGTCGGGTGGTCTCACCCCGGCGGTCCGAAGGTCGAGGAGGCGGCCCGAGCGGGGTCCTACCACGAGCTCCCCTACGTCGTGAAGGGGATGGACTTCTCCTTCTCCGGCATCACCAGCGCCGCCAAGCAGGCGGTCGACGAGGGAGCCGCCATCGAGGACGTCTGCGCGGGCATCCAGGAGACCGTCTTCGCGATGCTCGCGGAGGTGACCGAGCGGGCGCTGTCGCTCACCGGCCGCGACGAGCTGGTCGTGGGCGGCGGAGTCGCCCAGAACCACCGGCTCCAGGAGATGCTCCAGGAGATGGCGGCCCAGCGGGGGGCCGAGGTCTTCGTCCCCGAGGCCCGTTTCCTCCGGGACAACGCAGGGATGATCGCGGTCCTCGGCTCGAAGATGGCCGCGGCCGGCGACACCATTCCCATCGAGGACTCCGCGATCGACCCCGACTTCCGCCCGGATGCGGTGCCCGTGACCTGGCGCGCCGCCGAGGCAGCCCTCCCCCGGGCCGACCCCACCGAGATCCGGGGCGCGGAGGCCCTGGTGACCGTCGAGAACGGGTCGGTCCGGAAGGTCCGGCGGCCGAAGGCCTATCGACACCCGGAGCTGGACGCCCGACTCCGCCGGGACCGCACGGTCCAGGAGGTCCGCCTGACGCACGAGGCGCGCCGACTCGGCGTCCCCACGCCGGTCGTCCGGGACGTCGACGTGGAGGCGGGGACCGTCCGCTTCGAGCGCGTGGGTGACGCTGACCTCCGCGACGCGCTGGCACCCGACCGCGTCGCGGCGGTCGGCGCCCACCTGGCCACGATCCACCGGGCGGGGTTCGTCCATGGCGATCCGACGACCCGGAACGTCCGCGTGCTCTCGGGCGGGAACCCGAGCGTCGCGCTCATCGACTTCGGGCTGGGCTACTACACCGACGACGTGGAGGACTTCGCCATGGACCTCCACGTTTTCGAGCAATCACTCCGGGGGACGGCCGACGAGCCCGACGCGCTCGCCGAGGCGTTCGAGGACGGATACGCCGAAGATGGACCCTCGGCGGTAATCGACCGCCTCCGGGCGATCGAAGGGCGTGGTCGCTACCGAAACCAGGGCTAACAGGCGACGCCTGGCGGTCCGACCCGGACGGCGTCGCGCTCGCGGCCGGTCGCGTACCGCGTCCGAGGGGTAGTCCCTCGCGAATCCCGGGCCGGTGTGTGAACCGGCACGCCACTGGGTGGTCCGGCTATCGTGTTTAAATGTAAGGGGAGGTGCAGACCCCGGGAGGACAACAGCGTGGTACAGGGTGGACACAGAACCGAGACCCCGGCTTCAACCTGAGTTCTCCGCAGCGAGCCGACCGCCGCCCCCAAACTGTTTTCTCCGCAGCGAGCCTACTGCACACACATGGCCGACAGACCCGCCTCCGGGGAGCTCTTCGGGATCCCCTACAACTTCGATCGACCGAGCCTCAAGCGCCTCCTCTCCACCTACTGGCAGCCCGGGAAGGGGATGCTCGTGGAGAAGCCGTTCGGCATCGGATACACACTCAATATGGCCAACTGGCGGTCGTGGCTGGTCGTGGCGATCGCGGCCGCCCTGCTCTGGCAGGAGCGCTCCGAAGCGACGGAGCGGGAGGACGAGGAGGCCGTCGAGGTCGTGGTGGACGAGTGAATCGGGAGACCGCCGGGATGGAGGGGGCGGGCGGGCGGACGCTTCATTTCGCCACGACGAACGCCGATAAGGTCGCGGAGGCCCGCGAGCACCTGGCCCCGGTCGCGGACATCGTTCAGTTCGACTACGATTACGTCGAGATACAGGCCGACGACCTCGGGGACATCGCGGCGCACGGGGCCCGCGAGGCCTTCGAAGCGGGAGATAGCGGGCCAGTCATCGTGGACGACACCGGTCTCTACGTCCGGGGGCTGAACGGGTTTCCGGGGCCCTACGCGGCGTTCGTCGAAGACACGCTGGGTATCGAACGGGTGTGGGAACTCGCGGCGGATCTGGAGGACCGCCGAGCCGCGTTCCGGTGTGCGATCGGGTACGCCGACGGGGAGCGCGAGGAGGTGTTCGAGGCGGCCGTCCAGGGAACGCTCGTTCCGCCGCGGGGGGACGGCGGCTTCGGCTACGATCCGATCTTCGAACACGACGGCCGGACGTTCGCCGAGATGGACACCGGGGAGAAAAACGCCATCTCCCACCGCTCGCGGGCGCTCTCGAAGCTCGCCGAGTGGCTGGCAGACGACGACGGGGCTGACTGAGCGGGGGAGGAGTGGTACCCCACTTCCTCCTGTGACCTCGCCCAATTGACGCCGCTATCGGGGCGACCGTGGGGAGGGGCGACCGTGGGGAGGGGCGATCAATCACGGGGATCCCGATCGGGCCCGGGATAGCGCCCGCCCACCACGACCTCGTACATCGAAGGCGGATCGAAGACGGAGACGAAGGCCTCGGGCCGACGGATACTGAGGTCGGCCGCCCGCGAGACAGTCACGTTGCCCGCCGGAGAGACCAACTCCGGGTCGAGCGAGAGGAGATGGGCTGCATCACCGTGTACCGCCGCGGCCATACCCGGATGATCGCCGGCCGGGTGGGAGACGGTCACCGCGAGGGACTCGACCCGCTCGCGCCAGTCCCCGGCGAGGGTCCGGTCCGCGAGCTCGGCGATCACCGCCTCGGCGTCATCGAGCAGTTCGTCGCTGGCGACAAGCTCGATCCAGTCGTGAGCCCGGACGAGATCCATCGCGGCTCGTGCCTCGTCCCCCACGAGCAGATCCGCGGCGAGGACGTCAGCGTCGGCGACCAGCCGAGCCATTCGCGGGTCGCCACTCATCCACGTCGCCGCCGGGTCACGGCAGTGATGAGTTCCTGCAGGTCGGTCTCGTGCTCGTCGGCCCGGTCGAACAGCTCTCGCCATTCGGGTGGCACGTCCCCGGTCATCGCACCGCGGTCATGAGGTCCCTGAGCTCGGTCCGGTACGATTCCGGCGAGAGTCCTAGATCGACGTCGACCGAGACCGAGATCGCGCTTGTGAGGTCCCGCGAGACTGATTTCGAGTAGTCCTCGGCGGGGTACGCACCCCCCGCGACCAGGTAGCCGCCCCCGGACGCCCACACCGCGAGTGGGGCTTCGATGGCGAGGTCGGTGCCGGGGATGGTGACGGCGGTCCCGTCAGTCACCGGGAAGGTGACGTCGGGGACGGGGTAGTTTGCCCGGTACGTGGTGAGGCGGGCCTCCGCCCCGCTGTCGACAGTCAGGGTACCGGTGTCCGCTTTCCTCACGTCCTCGAGGCCAGCTTCCTCGAGGCGGGTCTGGAGCTGTTGGCCGGCGGCGTCCATGATCCGGCTCTCCACCTCCTCCTGGATCGGGCCGAGCTCGTCGATGGGCGGCGCCATGTCGATCCGCGTGGCGGTGAACAGAGCCAGGGTGGCCTCGATCTTCCCCAGCGTCCGCCTCTTGACGGTCCGTGCCAGGGCTGCGTCTTCGTAGACGACCGAAGAGGCGACGGCTTTCACGCTCACCGGGCCGAAGTTCCGCTCGAAGACGGTCCGACCTCGGGTCACGGCGCGCTGTGTCCAGCCCCCCGACTCGAGTTGCGCCTCGGGAACATCGGGAAGGGCGACGGCCCCTACGGCGGTCTGACACCCCGAAAGCGACGCCAGGGCGCCGGTTCCGGCGGCGATGAGGACATCTCGGCGGTGCATAGACGCTTGTGGGGGTCGAGAGCCCTTATAGAGGGGTCTTCGTCGACCCGGATTGTGGCGAATTCAGGCGATTTTCGGGGTCATTGTGACGGGAGGGTTCGCCCCAGGGGTACCCTGCCGTCGCGGTGGATGTGAAAGCCCGTTCCCCCCAGCAGCCTGTCGTCACCTGGAGTTGGACGGAGGCCCGCCCCCCTCTCAGTCGTCGAAGCGATGGCACCGGCTGGCACCCCCCCCCACGGTGACGGTCGATGCGACGTGGGGCTCGCGATCGAGGGCCTGGAACGGGGTCCCGTCGCGGGAGAGTCTGACCCTGAAGAGTACCTCCCCCCTGGACCGCATCGACCCGTGCCTCGAACTGTGCGACCGTCGGTCCCGGGCTGACGTGCACCAGCAGAATTGCCATCCCGTCCGGGTTCGGGCTGTCGGATTGAAGTTCCCGGGGGAGGACGTTCGTTCCCGTGAATCTGACCACGAAGGCTGTCTCGGGTCGCTCGAATACCCCCTCGGGAGCCCGGTGAACGATGGGCCCGTCGCGGATGTTCGCTAGCCGATCGGCCAGCGCGCGGGCCAGGGCCACCCGCTCCTTCTCAATCCCGACGGCGTGGCGGGCGGGCGTTCGGCGAGATGGCCAAAACCGAGCGCCACGAGGAGCTCTTCTCGATCCCGGGTCCCAGTGTGATGGCCCCCCGAAGGCCGCGTTCTCCTTCACCGAGAGGTGCTGGAAGAGCGCGTGCTCCTGGAAGACCATCCCGATGCCACGCTCCTCCGGCGGGTCATCGGTCACCTCCGCTCCAGTGATCGACACCTGACAGTCGTATGAATGAACCCGGCGATGGCTCGAGGACGACCGTCTTCCCGGCCCCGCTGGGACCGAGTAGGCTGAGGGTTTCGCGGTCAGCGACGTGCGGATCGACGTCGATCTCGAGGCTGGCCCACACGTCCCGGAACGTGGCGGAGAGGTCGGCGGCGAGGTACATACGACGCCCCCTGACGCCGCTCGGGTCGGAGGCCAGCCAGGGGACGGCCACGAAGATGGTCGCACGGACGGCGAGGAGGATAGCCCTGTCGACGAGGGGAGTGGGGACCTGTTTCCCGGGGGGAGGTCACGGCTCCCCCTGGAGAAATGCTCGGGCGTTTCCTTTCAGGGAAGCGCCTGGTCCAGCACGCGCTGGAGTTCCCTGCGAACCGCATCGTCGACCGGCCGGAACGGGCGTCGGGGCAGGCCAGCGGGTGCGTCGCGAAGGCGCATCGCCGCCTTCAATCCCGGGATCCCGTGTTCCACCGTCACGGCTCGGTTCAGGCGGATGAGCCGTCGGTTCATCGCCCGTGCCTGCTCGGCCTTCCCCGCCTGATGGAGCTGGGAGAGCTCGCTTGCCCGATCCGGGACGACGTTCGCAACAGCCAGGATGGCGCCTGCCGCCCCGGCGTCCAGGGCGGGGGCGAAAACACCACCCGACCCAACGAGCAGGTCAAAGTCCGCTTCCGCGGTGGCATTTGCGATCCGCTGGAAGGCCTCCAGGTCGCCGCTCGAGTCCTTCATCCCCGCGATGTTCTCGTGAGCCGCGAGTCCGGCCGCCGTCTCCGGGGCGAGGGTGACGTGTGTGTACGCCGGGACGCTGTAGAGATAGACCGGGATGGGCGACGCCTCGGCCAGCTCCCGATAGTACTCCGCGAAGGTCTCTTGCCCGTGTTCGTAGTAGAACGGCGTGACGACGAGAGCCGCGTCCGCGCCCACCTCGGCGGCCTGTCGGGTCTGGCGGATGGTGGCCCGGAAGCCGGGATGCCCAGTCCCGGCCACCACCGGGACGTCGCCAGCGGTGGCGTCGACGACGGTCTCGATGACGGCGGTGCGCTCGTCGATGGTGAGCAGCTCCGCCTCGCTCGTCGAGCCGGTCGGGACGACGAAGTCGAGTCCCCGGTCGAGAACCCACCCGGTGAGATCGGCCAGTGCTTCATGGTCGATGGCCCCGTCCGCATCAAAGGGGGTGACGAGTGGGGCGCCGATACCGCGCATGTCGGAGGTAGTGACCCGGCGCATGTATCCCTTCCCATCTCTGGACCGGGTTCCGTCCCTCTCTCTCCGGTCCCGGTTGTCTGGGGGTGCCCTTCCCTGAAGCCGTCCGTCACCCCCGCGTCTGACGGGGACTTAATAGTGGCCGTGAAGAATCCCCCGGCGGGCGCGCAGCTGCACCCCCGTACCGCTAACCGCTCCCCATCCATCTGCGCGCCCGATCCATACCCGTCAACGACGGCCCCACCCCGCATCTCCACCGCTTCCGGACCACCCAGCGGTGCTCGTGTCCCCGGGCGGAACAATTGTAATGCGGTACACCTTTCCACAGCTACCGACCCGACGGGTGTGATTCCGACCTAGCCACGACGAGAGAGCCTCCGCAGGCACGAAACGGGCGCGCCCTTACTCAGCCACGATGGAGGCGCAGGTCGATAGATAGACTGGGAAGGGTCACTGGTGGACCGTTACTCGAGTCTGGCCCCGGAGATATTGCGACCTATATAGACCACATAGCAGACCATATATCCGGCCACGGTCTCACTCCGGGTGATGGCGCGACCGAGTCATGGACGACTGCTCACCAGGCGGCGGGTCCTGAAGGGGGCCGGGGCGGCAGGAATCGTCTCGATGGCAGGCTGCACCGGGGGCGGCGGTGATGGTGGATCCGGCGACTCCCTCTCGGGCGAGGTACGGATCGCCGGGTCGTCCACCGTCTTCCCCATCTCGCGAGCCCTCTCGAAGGAGTTCCAGAAGAAGCATCCAGACGTCTCCATCCCCGTGAGCTCGACCGGGACGGGCGCCGGCTTCTCCAACTTCTTCTGTCCGGGGAAGACGGACATCAACGACGCCTCCCGCCCCATCACGGAGCAGGAGCGACAGATCTGCAAATCCAACGGTGTGACGCCCATCCGGTTCCAGATCGCCATCGACGCGCTCAGCGTGGTGGTCCACCCGGAGGCCGACTGGGTGGACTGTCTGACCTTCGACCAGCTGAAAACCATCTGGGGGCCGAGCGAACCAGTCCCGCAGCAATGGAGCGACGTGAAGGACTCGTGGCCGAACGAGCCGCTTCACCTCTACGGGCCGACCTCGGCCTCGGGGACCTTCGATTACTTCACCGAGCGCGTGATCGGCGAGGAGGGGTCCCACCGGCCCGACTACCAGGGGACCGAGCACGACAACAATATCGTGACGGCGGTCGCCGGTGACCGGTACGCGATGGGGTATCTGGGCTTTGCCTACTACGTCGACAACCAGGATAAGATCAAGGGCCTGGGCATCGACGGACCGGACACCGAGGCGTGCGTGAAGCCGAGCTTCCAGACGGCGAAGTCCGGGAGGTACCCACTCGCCCGCCCGCTCTATATATACGTGGCCGAGTCGGCACTCGAGCGGAAGGTTGTCCGGGAGTTCGTTCGCTTCTATATCGAGCGTTCGGCGACCGACCTCATCAGACAGATCGGGTACGTTCCGGTGACGCAGTCGACCAAAAAGGAGAACCTGGAGAAGCTGGAATCGGCAATCGAGCGAGTGACGGGGTAAGGTGGATGGGTCGAGGTCCGAACGCGCAACGGAATCAGACACTTTTTCACGCGGAACGTCCGCCTATCAGGTAATGTCCGAGGGATCGCCGCCGGGGCTCGAGCGGGACCGAGGCGTCCGGTGGGCGAAGGAGCGGGCGATTCGCTTCCTCTTCTTCGCGAGTGCGGCACTCTCGATCCTCACCACCCTGGCCATCGTGCTCGCCCTCCTGAGCGATGCCCTCACGTTCTTCGGCCGGGACGCGGTGACCGTCCTCGAGTTCCTCACCGGAACGATCTGGCATCCGACGATCCGCCCGTATCGTTTCGGCGTCCTGCCACTGGTCAGCGGGACGCTCATCATCACGTTCGGGTCGGCGCTCATCGCCATCCCCATCGGGACGGCCACCGCCATCTACCTCAGCGAATATGCGAGCGAACGGGCCAGGGCCTGGCTCAAGCCCGCCCTCGAGATCCTTGCGGGCATCCCCACGGTGGTCTATGGCTATTTCGCCCTGGTGTACATCACGCCGGCGCTGGGTGTCCTCTTCCCGGATATCCAGACGTTCAATGCGCTCTCGGCCTCCATCGTGGTCGGGATCATGATCATCCCGATGGTGTCCTCGATCAGCGAGGACGCAATGAGCAGCGTCCCCGACTCCATCCGGGAGGCCGGCTACGGGCTCGGCGCCACAAAGTTCGAGGTTTCGACGAGCGTGGTGGTGCCTTCCGCCCTCTCCGGGATATTCTCCTCGTACATCCTCGCCCTCTCGCGGGCTATCGGGGAGACGATGGCCGTCACGATCGCCGCAGGGCGGCAAGCCCAGCTGGTGAATCCCCTGAATCCGCAGGCCTACCTCGAGTCGGTCGAGACCATGACGGCGGCGATGGTCGAGCTCGGCTCCTCTGACGTCTCCGGGACCTCGACGGCGTACCTCAGCCTGTTCGCCATCGGCCTCACCCTGTTCGTCATCACCCTCGCCATGAACCTGCTGAGCGAGTGGATCGCCTCGCGCTACCGGGAGGTGTATCAGTGATGGGGGGCCGTGCCGGTGGGGAACGCACGGCCGTCGCCGGCGAGTCGGTGAGCCGGTGGCGGGGTCGGGCCTTCGAGGTGATCCTCCTCGTCGCCACGCTGGTGGGCATCGTGGCCCTCGGCGTCCTCCTCGTCTACGTGGGGATCGACGCGATCGGCTGGCTGGACTGGCAGTTCCTCACCAGCTCCTCGTCGTGGCGGCCGGAGGAGGCAGGGATCTATCCCGCGCTCGTCGGGTCGGTTCTGCTCGTCGCTCTCATCGCCATCCTCTCGTTCCCGGTGGGGGTGGGGGCAGCGATCTACCTCGAGGAGTACTCCCCCGACACCTGGTACGTCCGGGCGATCCAGGTGAACATCTCGAACCTGGCCGGGGTCCCATCGGTCGTGTATGGGATCCTCGGCCTCGCCCTCTTCATCCGCATCGGCAATCTGGCGTACGGGACACTCATCGTGGGTGCCCTGACGGTCTCGCTGCTCATCCTCCCCATCGTCATCATCTCGGCCCAAGAGGCCATCCGGAGCGTCCCGGACTCCCTCCGGCAGGCCTCCTATGGCATGGGTGCGACCCGGTGGCAGACGGTGCGGAACGTGGTCATCCCGCGGGCCCTCCCAGGGATCCTCACCGGGACGATACTGGCACTTGGCCGGGCCATCGGGGAGACCGCTCCCCTCATCATGATCGGTGTGCCGACGGCCTACTACAGCCTCCCGGACGGCCTCCGGAGCAAGTTCACAGCCATGCCCATGCAGATCTTCTCCTGGGCCGACCTCCCCGACGAGGCATTTCAGCACGGGGTGCTCGCCGCCGGGGTCGTGACGCTGCTCGCGGTCCTCATCCTCATGAACGGGACCGCGATCCTCATCCGGAACAGGTATCAGCGGGGGTCCTGAATCACCATGACGAGCGAACCAATGGCCGGCGGCGACCGGGACGAGGAGCAAGACGACGCCATCATCACGACCGAGCCCACCGACGCGCTCGACCAGCGGGATGGGGGCGGGTGGGCCGGTGACGCGGACACCATCATCTCCGCGGAGCACCTCGATGTCTACTACGGCGACGTCCAGGCCATCCGTGACGTCTCCATCGACATCCCGGAGAACCAGGTGACCGCAATCATCGGCCCCTCCGGCTGCGGGAAGTCCACGTTCCTGCGCTCCATCAACCGGATGAACGACCTGGTGGAGACTGCCAGGGTGGAGGGCCGGCTCCTGTTCAAGGGCAAGAACGTCTACGACGAGGACGTCGATCCGGTCGTCCTCCGCCGGCGCATCGGGATGGTCTTCCAGGCGCCGAACCCCTTCCCCAAGAGCATCTATGACAACGTGGCCTACGGTCTCCGGATCCAGGACCGGACCGAGGACCTCGACGAGAGGGTGGAGACGGCCCTCCGGCGGGCCGCGCTCTGGGATGAGGTCGAGGATCGACTGGACGAGAGCGCCATCGGCCTCTCGGGGGGCCAGCAACAGCGTCTCTGCATCGCACGGGCCATCGCCGTGGACCCGGAGGTCATCCTCATGGACGAGCCGGCGAGCGCGCTCGACCCGGTCGCCACCTCCCAGATCGAGGATCTCATCGCGGAGCTCGCCGAGGAGTACACCGTGGTGATCGTGACGCACAACATGCAGCAGGCCGCCCGCATCTCGGACCGGACCGCCGTGTTCCTCACGGGCGGGGAGCTGGTGGAGTACGACGCCACGAACAAGATCTTCGAGAACCCCGAGCACCAGCGCGTCGAGGACTACATCTCCGGAAAGTTCGGGTAGTGTGTGGTGGGTGGCGGGATCAAACACCTACACGGTCCCGCGTCG